>JAJUIU010000061.1 GCA_029267445.1 Rhodospirillaceae bacterium | reverse complement strand
GTGGTGAGCGCAAGCGAACCGGGTGAGGGGTGACGTCCCCGGTGACATGAGTTGGCAAAGGCAAAGGGCCGCAGGGGGCAACCCTGCGGCCCTTTTCGCGTCCGCCGCCGGGCGGGTGGGGCTTACTCGGCGGCGACGCGGACCGGCTCCACCGGCAGGGACCGGGCGCGCGGCGCGTCCGTCTCCACCGCCGGCACCCGGAACCATAGGGCGTAGAGCGCTGGCAGGAAGACGAGCGTCAGCACCGTGGCCACGGTCAGCCCGCCCATCATCGCCACCGCCATCGGGCCCCAGAAGACGTTCAGCGACAGGGGCACGAAGGCCAGGATGGCTGCAAGCGCCGTCAGCACCACGGGGCGCGACCGGCGCACCGTCGCCTCCACGATGGCGGCCCGCAGCGTGTGGCCGTCCTCCACCTCCCGGTCGATCTGGTCGACCAGGATCAGGGTGTTGCGCATGATCATGCCGGCCAGCGCGATCAGGCCCAGCAGCGCCACGAAGCCGAATGGTGCTCCGCTGACGATCAGGGCCGCCACCGCCCCGATCACGCCCAGCGGTGCCGTCAGGAACACCATGGCCGCGCGGGAGAAGTTCTGGAGCTGCACCATCAGCAGCGCCAGCATGGCCAGGATCATGGCCGGGAAGACGGCGAACAGGGCCTTGTTCGCCTTCATGCTCTCCTCCCAGGCGCCGGCCGTCTCGATCCGGTAGCCCGGCGGCAGCACGGCTTCTATCGCCGCCAGGGCGGGCAGGATGGCGTTGGTCACGTCCGGCGCCTGCACGCCGTCCACGATGTCGGCGTTCACCAGCACCAGATGTTCCCGGTTGCGCCGCCATGTGATCGGCTTCTCGCTCTCCCGCACGATGCGGGCGACCTGGGCCAATGGCACCTGGGCGCCGCTCGCCGTCGGGATGGTCAGGTCCTCAAGCCGGCTGAGGCTCAGGCGCTCCTCCGGCACGGCGCGGGCGACCACGTCCACCAGCTCGATGCCTTCCCGCATCTGGGTGACGGACACGCCGGACAGCAGCACCTGAAGGTTTTCAGCCACATCCTGCGGCGTCAGGCCCAGCAGGCGCGCCCGGTCCTGGTCCACCTCCAGCCGCACGGCGTCGGCGCGCTCGCCCCAGGACAGGTGCGGGTCGCGCACCTGCGCATTGTCCCGCACCTTCTCCAGCACCGCCTGGGCGACGTTGCGCGCCTCCATCGGGTCCGGGCCCATGACGCGGAACTGCACGGGGAAGGGGACCGGCGGGCCGAAATCCAGACGGCGGACGCGCACCCTTGCTTCCGGGATCGCCTCCTCCGCCATCACGGCCTGCAGCCGCGCGCGCAGCCGGTCGCGGGCGGCCACGTCCTTGGCCATGACGACCACCAGCCCAAAGCTGTCGTTCGGCAGGGCGGGGTCGAGGGCCAGGAAGAAGCGCGGTGCACCGGCCCCGACATAGCTGTTGAAATAGGCGACGTCCGGATCGTCCTTCAGCAGCGCCTCCACCTTGGCGGCGGCGCGCGACGTGGCCTCGATCGACGCACCCTCGCGCAGCCGCAGCTCCACCAGCACCTCAGGCCGGGCCGAGGTCGGGAAGAACTGCTTGGAGACGAGGCCGAATCCCGCCACGGACAGCACGAACAGCACGGCCGTTCCCGCCACCACCCGCTTGCGGTGCGTCACGCACCAGTCCACCACCCGGCGCAGCCGGTTGTAGGTGGGCGTGCGGAACACGGCCTCCTCCGCGCCATGGGTGTCGGCATTGGCCGCATGGCGGTGCGCAAGGTTCTTGGGCAGCAGCTTCACACCCAGGTACGGGGTGAAGATCACGGCCACGAACCAGCTGGCGATCAGGGCGATGCCGACCACCCAGAAGATGCCGCCTGCATACTCGCCCGACGTCGACTTGGCGAAACCGACCGGCAGGAATCCCACCACCGTCAGCAGCGTGCCGGTCAGCATCGGGAAGGCGGTGGAGGTCCAGGCGTATGTGGCCGCCTTCATCCGGTCCCAGCCCTGCTCCAGCTTCACCACCATCATCTCGATGGCGATGATCGCGTCGTCCACCAGCAGGCCCAGCGACAGGATCAGCGCACCCAGCGTGATCCGCTCGAACTCCATGCCCGCGCTGTCCATGACCAGGAAGGTGATGGCCAGGGTCAGCGGCACGGACAGCGCCACGACGATGCCGGTGCGGAACCCCAGGCTGAGGAAGCTGACGATGACGACCACCACCAGGGCGGCGGCGAATTTCATCAGGAACTGGTTGACCGAGTCCTTGATGATGGTCGGCTGGTCGCTGACCTGATGCAGGTCCACGCCCAGCGGCAGCGTTGCCCGGATCGTCGCCTCGGCGGCGTCCAAATCCTGGCCCAGCCGCAGGCCGTTGGCGCCGTCGGCCTTGGCCACGCCGACGGCGACCGCCGGCTGGCCGTTGTGCCGCACGATGTATCCCGGCGGGTCCTCGTAGCCGCGCCGCACCGTGGCGATGTCGCCCAGGCGGAAGACGCGGCCGTTGGCGGCGACCGGAACGGCTTCCACCGCCGCCACCCCGTCCAGCGCGCCGTCGACCCGGATGTGCACCCGGTCGGTCGCGGTCTCCACGCTTCCAGCTGGGGTGATCGCGTTCTGCCGCGCGAGGCTGTCGAAGATGGCGCGGGGCGGGATGCCCAGGGTGGCGAGACGGCCGTGGGAGAACTCGACGAAGATCTTCTGGTCCAGTTCGCCGAAGATTTCGACCTTCTCGACGTTCGGCACGCGCAGCAGGGCCAGCTTGATCTTCTCCGCCTGCCGGATCAGCTCGGCGTTGCCCACCCCTTCGCCTGTCAGCGCGTAGACGGCGGCGAAGACGTCGCCGTACTCGTCATTGAAGAACGGGCCGACCACCCCGCGCGGCAGCTCGTGCCGGATGTCGCCCAGCTTCTTGCGGACCTGGTACCAGAGCTCCGGGATCTCGTCGACCGGGGTGGTGTCCTGCACGGTCACGGTCATGGCGGCGGTGCCGGGGCGCGTGTAGGTCTGGATGTAGCGCAGGTGCGGCAGCTCCTGAAGCTTGGCCTCCAGCCGGTCCGTCACCTGACGCTGCATCTCCTCCGCCGTGGCGCCGGGCCACGCGGCGGTGACGACCATCGCCTTGATGGTGAAGCTGGGGTCCTCGGCCCGGCCCATCCGGGTGTAGGAGAGGGCGCCCGCGATCGACAGGGCGACGATCATGAACAGGACCAGGGCGGGATGCTTGACCGCCCATTCGGACAGGTTCAGGGACTTCATGGCCGCACCTCCACGACCCGGACCGTCTCCGACCCGTCCAGCCGGTGCGCGCCGATGGCGACAACCAGATCGCCGGGCTTCAGGTCGCCCGCAACGGTGACCTCATCCTCCGCCGGCGGTCCCAACGTGACCGTCACCGGCGTCAGCCGCCCGCCCGCCGGGTCCACGGTCCAGACCTGCGGCCCCCGGCCGAAATCGACCACCGCGCTGCGCGGCAGGCGAATAGTCGGCTGGGCCGGCTTGCTCAGATGCACGGTGGCGGTGGCGCCCAGCACGGCCCCGGCCTCCGCCGGCAGGGTGAACCGCGCCGTGTGCGTGCGGGTGACCGGATCGGCCTCCGGCGACAGTTCGCGCAAGGTCACCGGCACGCGCCGGTCGGGGGCCGCCCAGAAGGACGCCTCCGCCGTCGCCGTGCCCAGGTCCGCCAGCCGGCCCTCCGGAATGGCGACGACGGCCTCCACCTCGCCCGTGCGGGCCACGCTGACCACCGGGCGGCCGACCTCCACCACCTGTCCGGCCTCGGCCGTCACGGCGGTGACCACGCCCGCCGCGTCGGCGCGCAGCACGGCGTAGTCCAGCCGGTTCTTCGCCAGATCGCGCTGCCGTTCCGCCGCCCGAAGGGTCTCGCGGGCCGCGTCGGCCGACGCCTTGCGCCGGTCGTACTCGGCCTGGCTCACATGGCCGTCCTTCAGAAGCTGCCGGAACCGGCGCTCGTCCGCGGCGGTCTGCGTCGCGGCGGCGGACGCCGACGACACCTGCGCCTCGGCCGCCTGAAGCGACAGGCGGTAATCCTCGGCGTCCAGTTCGGCCAGCACCTGCCCGGCCTCCACCCGGTCACCCACGTCGACATGCCGGGTCGCCAGCTTGCCCGCGACGCGGAAGCCCATGTCCGTCTCGATCCGGGCGCGCACCGTGCCGGTGTAGCCGCGCTCCGCCACGGCGGGTGCGGGTGCCACCTTGACAACCTGCACGGGGCGGGGGGCGGCGATGGGGGCCGCCTCGGCCGCAAGGGCGCCGGGTGCGGTCAGGGTCAGCAGGCCGGCGGCGATCAGCGCCGCCAGGGGGCGGACCTTCCGCCGAACGGACGTGTTGGAAACGGGGGCCGAAACCGTCATGCTGGGCTCCGTGGGGTTCGCGTCCGCTTCGGGCAGGGGCGGGCGCGGGTCTTGGACAACCAGACGAATCTTGATAACTGAACGCCGTTAAGTTAACGTCGTTGAAGTTATCACTGTTCAGTTATGGGTCAAGAGGGGAATTTTGGAGGACGTTCGCAGGGGGGAGCCCGATCCGCGGGACGCCGAACCGGTGGGCGCGGACACGCCCGACGGGGAAGCCGCGCGTCCCTATCGCAAGCGGAAGGGCGAGGGCCATGTGCGGCGGGAGGAGATCCTGGCCGCCGCCAAGGCCGTGTTCATCGAGGATGGGTACGAGAACACGACGATCCGCAAGATCGCCGCACGGGCGCATGTCTCACCGACAGCGCTTTATCTCTACTTCCCGGACAAGGACCGGATCCTCATCGAGATCTGCGATTCGACCTTCACCCGCCTGATCGACGAGATGAGCCGGATCGAGCGGGAGGAGCGGGACCCGCTCCGCCGCCTGCGCCACATGATGGAATGCTATCTGCGTTTCGGCCTGAAGCACCCGGACGAGTACCGTCTGACCTTCATGGCCAAATCGCTCGGCATCCTGGGCGTGAACCACAAATCCGCCGTGGCGGACATGGACATGCCCGGCACCAAGGGGCCCCAGGGCTTCGCCAAGCTTCTGGGGATCGTGGCCGACTGTATCTCGGCCGGCTACCTGAAGGGCGACGATCCGGAGCTGACGGCGGAGCTGATCTGGGCGGGGGGGCACGGGCTGGTGTCCCTGCTGATCACCCATCCGCATTTCCCCTGGTCCGACCAGGAGGCCCTGATCAAGGGCATGCTCGACATGCAGCTCCGCGGCATGCTGGCCGAAGGGCACCGCTAGCTGGCACCCGCCTTTGTGGGCCTCCCCCTTCGACAAGCTCGGACTGAGGCTCTACTTGATCCTGCCATGCCGCTGTCACCCTCGCCCTGAGCTTGCCCAAGGGGGAGGGTGACACGCCGCCTATGGCGGAATCCTCAATGCGCGGCGAAGGTCCGCTTAGCCGCCCGCTCCACTTCCTTGCGGTACAGGCTCGGGATGTAGTGGTAGAGCAGCCCCGCGATGGCCGGGAGCAGCAGCACGGCGCCGATCATGTTCGCCAGGAAGATGAAGGTGAGCAGCGTTCCCATGTCCGCCTGGAACTTCAGATCGGAGAACATCCAGGTCGCCGTTCCGATGGACAGGGTGACGCCGGTGAACAGCACGGAGCTTCCGGTCTCCTGCAGCGTCCGGAAATAGGCCTGGGGGAAGGAAAGCCCGCTCTTCACGTAGGATTGCAGCCGGTTGAAGATGTAGAGGCTGTAATCCACGCCGATGCCGACACCCAGGGCCGCCGCCGGCAGGGTGGATATCTTCAGTCCGATTCCGAGCTTGGTCATCAGCGCATTGCACAGGATCGACACCACCACCAGCGGCAGCACGGCGGAGATGGAGCCGACCAGCGAGCGGAAGGTGATCAGGCAGAAGATGATGACGGTGACGTAGACGAGGCCCAGCATGGGCTTCTCCGCCTCCCGCACCGCCTCGTTGGTAGCCGCCATCACGCCGACATTGCCGGTGGCGAGGCGGAAGCTCACCGTCTCCGACGGGTTCGCCGCCTTGTAAGCCTCCACCGCCGCGACGATCCGGTCGATCGTCTCGGCCTTGTGGTCGCTGGTGAACATCAGGATCGGCATCACCGAGCAGTCGGCGTTCAACAGGCCGGTGGATGTCTCGATCGGCGTCACAGTGCGGACCAGCACCTGGCTATTCCGGGGCAGCACGCGCCAGTTCAGATTCCCCTCGTTCCAGCCGGCGTTCACCGTCTTCATGGCCGTGGCCATGGACATGGCCGACTGCACGCCATCCACGTTCGTCATGTACCAGGTGAAGTCGTCGATCTGCTTGATGACGCCGTAATCGATGCAGCCGTTCGCCGGCCCCTCGGCGATCACCTGGATGACGTCGGTGCCGATCGAGAAGCGGTCGACGATCAGGGCGGCGTCCTGGTTGTAGCGGCTGTCGGGCCACAGCTCCGGCACGCCCGCCTCGGTGTCGCCGATGGTCATGTCCTTCTGCACCTGCCAGGCCCAGCCGAACAGCAGAACGGCGGCGATCACCATCGGGATGGCGCCCTTCGGCGTGGCCAGCACGGAGATGGCCTTCCACACCGGGTCGAACCGGCCGACCTGTCCGGACACGCGGCGCCGGTACTTCTCGCCCAGCGGGAGGTAGCTGAGGATCAGCGGCAGGATCAGCAGGTGGGTCAGGATGACGATCACCATGCCCAGCGCCGCCGCCACCGCCAGCTCCTGGATCATGCGGATCTGGATGATGGCGATGGTCATGAAGCCGATGGCGTCGGTCACCAGGGCGGAGGACCCTGGGACCAGCAGCCGCTCGAAGCTGATCCGCGCCGCCGTGTAGGCGTCCGCACCGCGTCCCATCTCCTGCGAGATGGTGCCGACATTCTGCACGCCGTGGCTGATCGCGATGGCGAACACCAGGAACGGCACCAGGATCGACAGCGGGTCGATGCCGAAGCCCAGCAGCACCAGCATGCCGAACTGCCAGATGACGGAGGTGAGCGACACCGCCATCATCACCGCCGTCAGGCGCCAGGACCGGCCGTAGACATAGACCAGCACGGTGGTGATCAGGAACGCGATGCCGAAGAAGGTGATGACGCTGGCGGCCCCGTCCGCGATGTCGCCAGTGGCCTTGGCGAAGCCGATGATGTGGATGTCGATCCGGTCGTCGGCGAACTTGGTCCGGATCGCCTCCAGACGGTCGGCGACCTCCATGTAGTCCAGCTTCTCGCCCGTGCGCGGGTCGCGCTCGATCAGCTGGGCGCTGACCAGGGCGGCGGTGAAGTCCTCCGCCACCAGACGGCCGACCTGCCCGGACTTCAGCACGTTCTCGCGGACGATCGGGATCCACTCGTCGTTCGGCTGGAACTCCGCCGGGATGACGTTGCCGCCGGCGAAGCCTTCCGCCGTGATCTCCACGAAGCGGACGTTCGGCGTGAAGATGGACGACACGCTCGCCCGGTCGACGCCCGGCACGAAGAACACCTCGTCCGTCACCTGCTTCAGCCGCGTCAGGAACTCCGGCGTGTAGATGTCCCCCTCATCGACCGACAGCGCCACCAGGATCCGGTTCGCCCCGCCGAACTCCTGCTGGTGCTTCAGGAAGGTCTCCATGTAGGGGTGGTCGATCGGCAGCATCTTCTCGAAGCCGGCGTCGACCCGCAGCTTGGAGGCCTGCCAGCCCATCAGGGCCGTCGCGATGCCGAACAGGATCAGCACCAGGACCCTGTTCCGGAACATCCAGTTCTCGAGCGACTTCAGGAAGCTGTCGGACATCGTCGGGTCTCTGGCGGCGATACGGGGGGCGGCGATACTGGTGCTTGAAGGCTGCGGAACGGCCGTTCGACGGCGTCTTGCTATTGCGGCTGCGCCGGCTGGTTCAGGATGCCTTGCTCGGTCAGCAGCACGATGCCGCCGTCGGGCGCTTCGACCACGTCGGCGAGCGCGATTCGGTCGTCACGCTGCTCCCGCTCGAAGGAGCGGCCGCCGTCGGTTGAGAGCAGGATGTTGCCGGAGGCGCCCACCAGGATGACCCGTCCGTCCGAGAGCCTCGCGCCGCCCATCAGCCCGGCGGTGGTGCCCGTCTCGACCTGGGTCCACGTCTGGCCGCCATCCTCCGTCCGGAAGACATGGCCTTGCAGGCCCAGCACCAGGAACTCCTGCGGGCCTAGCGCGATGGCGTGGAAGAAGCTGCCCTCGTAGGGGCTGTCCAGCATGGTCCAGGTCTCGCCCCGGTCGGGGCTGAAATGGATGCCGCCGAACTCCCCGGCGATCAGACGGGTGTCGGCGCTGGGCGCCACGATGGCGTTGAGGTGGTTCTCCTCCTCCTGGATGGAGCGCTCCTCCCAGGTCTTCCCGCCGTCGTTCGTCTCCAGGTAAAGGCCGTAGGCGCCCACCGCGATGCCGTGCTCCGCGCTGTCGAAGAACACGTCCATCAGCGGCATCTCCAGCTCAGGCGCCCAGTGCTGGATGGTCCAGGTCTCGCCCGCGTCGGCCGTGTGCAGGATCACCGCGTCGTGCCCGACGGCCCAGCCCTCCTTGGGCGTGACGAAGGTGACCGCGGTCAGTGCCGAATTGGCTGGGGCGGGGACCTGCCGCCACGTCCTGCCGCTGTCGTCCGACAGCAGGATGTGCCCCCGCTCGCCGACGGCGACCAGCCGGTCGCCCGCCCGCGCCGCGTCCAGCAGCAGGGACCGGGCGGCAAGGCGCGCCATCACGGCGGGCACCGGTTTCGGCGCCTCGGCCTCCGTATCCGCGGGCGGCGCCGCGGCGGTCTGGGCATGGGCCGGGCTTCCCGTCAGCAGGGTTGCCGCGAGGAGGAGGGCCGCGAGCGGGGCGGTCGTCGGCGCGATGGTGCGGGCGAGGCTCATGCGGGTTGATTGGTCCGGAAATGCGGCCGGAAGGTGGCCGGAAAAGAGAAAGGGCCGGCCGGTTTCCCGGCCGGCCCGTTCGGGGCGGATATTACCGCACGCCGGCCCGGCGGAGCGAGTCGGGCGAGAAGTCCGCCGCGGTCAGGCCCGGCTTGAAGTTGTAGGGCGGCTCCTGGTTGTCGAAGCCCAGCGCCGTATAGCGGCCGGACTGCAGGTCATAGAGCGCGTCCAGCGTCGACCAGTATGTGGGAACCTCCCAGTACTGGACGCCGTGGCTCTCCGCCACGCGCCACATCTGGCCGCGGCCGTCATAATGGTCCGCCACCAGGATCTGCCAGCTGTCCTCGTCGATGTAGAAGCGGCGCAGGGCGTAGATGTGGCTGGTGCCGTCGCGCAGCTTGCCTTCCACCACCCAGACCCGGTGCAGCTCGTAGCGGGCCAGATCCTGGTTGATGTGGCGCGGCCGGATCATCTGGTCGTACGTCACCTCGCTGCTGTGCAGCTTGTAGGCGTTGTAGGGGACGTACATCTCCTTCTTGCCGACCAGCGTCCACTCATACCGGTCGGGCGCGCCGGAGAACATGTCGAAGTTGTCGTTCGTGCGCAGGCCGTCCGACGCGGTGCCCGGGTTGTCGTAGCCGACGTTCGGGGCGCGGCGCACGCGGCGCTGACCGGGGTTGTAGGTCCAGGCGGAGCGCGGCTCGGCGACCTGGTTGATGGTCTCATGCACCAGCAGGATCTCGCCCGCCAGACGCGCCGGGGCCACAACCTCCTGCAGGAAGTAGAGCGAGGTGTTGGTCGTCGTCCCGCCCGGCGCCTGATACAGGTACTTCACGCTCTCCTGGAGCGTGATCATCGTATAGGAGCCGTTGGTCTGCGGGTTCGCCTGGCCGACCCGGCGGGTGATCTCCTCGCCCCGGTAGCGCAGCAGGTGGTTCCAGACCGCCTCGACGCCCGACTGCGGCACCGGGAAGGGCACGCCCTCCTTGGCGCCGATCACGCCGTTGCCGCCCTCGGCCAGTTTGGCGCGGGTCGCGTTGGCGATCGTCTCGTCATAGATGCGCTGCGGATATCCCGCCGTTCGGCGCGTCGGGTACACGATCATCTTGTACGTGTCCGGATAGGCCTGAAGCAGGGCCTTGTGGCCCTCCGTCAGCTTGTCCGCGTACTGCGCCATGTTCTGCGCGGTGATCGTGAACAGCGGCTTGTCGTCCTTGAACGGGTCCGGATAGGGCTGGCCGGGCTGCCAGCCAGCCGGGCCTTGGGTCAGGCCGCCGGTCCATTCCGGGATCGTGCCGTCCTTGTTGCCGGCCTTGATGGCCCCCATCGGGGTCAGCGTCTTGCCCAGATCGGCGGCGCTCTGCGCCATCGCCGGAGTGGCGATGGCGAGCGCGAGCGCACCAGCCAGCAGGGCGGCTTTCACGCGAATCATTGTTGTCCTCCCAAACGTCTTTGCGGTGAGCCGTTGCCCCGGCTGTCTTCAGAACGAGTACTTGATGCTGGCCGACACGAAGTCGCGGTCGCGGATCAGGTTCCGCTTCCCGGCCCCGAAGAAGGTCGTGTAGCCCACATCGGCCGACCAACGCTCCAGGAAGGTGGCGCGGAGGTTCAGGCCGAGGGCCATGCGGTCTTCCACGAAGTTGCCGATCGGGCTCGGGGTCACCCCGCTCACGTCATGCTGGAAGCTGACGGACGGGAACAGGTTGATGCCCGCGAACGCGTTCAGGTAATCGAGGCGGACGACCGCGCGGTAGCCCCACGAGAAGTCGGTGGCGAACCCGTCCTCGGAGTACAGGCAGGGCGGGGCGCCGCCCTGGCCGGCGACATAGGGGTTCGGGTTCGGCGGAGCGGCCGGGTTGCAGGCGCCGAACGGGGCCAGATAGGTCAGGTCGGTGCCCGGACCGTCCAGCTTGTAGGCGTCCGGGAAGTCGTGGACCCAGTTGGCGCCCACTTCTGCCACGAACACCGTCTGGTTGGCGCCGCCCGGCCCGCCGGCGAAAGCCTTGGTGGCCGTGAACTGGGCCTGGGACACGTCGAACAGCTCGTAGCCCCGGATCGCCTGGCCGAGATAACGGCCCGTCGAGGCCGCCAGCGCCGCTGGCGAGGAGGTGTCGATGCCGAGGCGCCGGAACAGGTCGTAGTTGCGATAGATGTTGGCGTTGCCGATCGCCTGCGCGCCCTGGCCGGCGGCCAGCAAGGCCTGACTCGCCAGGATGACGGAGCTGTGCAGCTGCGCCACCTCGGTGTCGTCGAGCGCGAGCGGCTGATCCTGGCGGAACGAGTACTCCGCACCCAGCGAGATGCCGTACGGCACCACCGTGTTGATGCTGATGCCGTAGAGCTTGATGTCCTCGGGGTAGACCAGCTGGATTTCCGAGCCGTCGTTGATCGACCGGGCGGTCCCGTTCGCCTGGCGCGTGTTCACGTCGGTGAGCAGCGCCTGCGCCTGGGCGGCCAGAGCGGCCCGGGTGGCCGGCGGCAGCGCCGGGTTGGCGGCGGCGGCGGCGAGACCGCCCGCCTGCAGGATCGGCGCGCCGGTGCTCAGCAGGCCGGCCTGCAGCTCGGCCGCCGTGGCGACCTGCAGCTGGGTGACCGGGACGCGCGAGTGGTAGTTCATGAAGTACAGACCGATCTCGGCATCGTTCAGCTGCGATGCGAAGTAGCGCAGCGCGAAGCCGTACTGGCCGCCGTCATCCGGCTCCACATCCTCGCCGCGCAGGATGCGGGCGCCCAGGAAGTTGACCGTGGAGACCTGCGGCACGGCCAGGCTGTCGGTGAAGCCCGGCAGGTCCGCGCCCGGGTTGCCGAAGCTCAGCAGGAAGCCGCGACCGCCGGGCGAACCGACGTCGGAGGTGCTGAACAGCGAGCCATAGGCCTCCGGTTCGGTCTTCTTCCACTGGAACTGGTAGAAGCCCTCGAGCGACAGGTCCGGCGTCAGGCTGACGCTGACATTGGCCAGCGGCACCGGCAGGAACGCGTCGCGCAGTTCCGCACCTGGCACGCGGATCGCCGACACGTCGACCGGGTTCACCGTGTTGATGCCGTTCGGGATGAAGGTGCTCTCACCCCAGCTGATCACCTGGTTGCCCAGGCGGACGTCAACCTGGCCGAACCGGCCGAACACGAAGGCGTCCAGCAGGTCGAAGTCCTTGCCGATGCGCTCCACCGTGGCGTCGGGCAGCACGCGGCGGTTGGTCCGGGCCCCGCGGTCGGAGCTCTCCTCCGCGTTGACCCAGTCGTAGAAGTAGGTGGCGCGGACGAAGGCGCCGAGGTTCTGGTAGTTGAGCTTCAGCTCGTGCGTGACGCGGGCCGCCAGCGAGGCGAGGCCCTTCTCGTAGTTCAGGTTGCCGTCGTCCGTGTTGAACGAGTAGTAGGCGTCGTCATTGCCCAGCACGGCCGGCAGGCGGCCCTGGTCGGACAGGACGGACCGGCCGATCAGCTTGCGGTCAGGGTCCTGCACGCGGAACAGCGCGCCGACCGTGATCGTGGTGTCGAAGCTGCCCGTCAGCTCGCCGGAGCTGAACTGGACGGCCTTCGCATCGCCTGCCACCAGCATGGGCGCGAGCAAGGCGGCCGCGCTGACGGAAGTCAGCATGCGACGGTCCAGGCGCACTCGTGGCGTGAATTTCCGCGTCATCACGTTTCCTCCTCGCTCCACGCTTTCTCTTTTCGCCTTTCGGATCGTTTCTGTCCGAAGGCTTCGGCCGGCCGGATGGCGACGGCTAAATGCGTGAATTTCAACATGAACCAGTAATGGTACCGTCATCCTGCCGTCAAGCACTCTGCACTTCGTGCGCGCGGGCCGAATGCAACTGACCGCCGACTGCCACAATTTCGCAACGAATGCCCATATTCGTATCGTGGGCAGTGTCGCGTCGGGGCCGCCCGTCCGGGTGATGGCGTTGGTCCCCCAGGTGGCGACTCCGGCGGCGGCGTCTGCTAGGACTCCGGACCAGATCAAGGGAGCGGATGCGCGTGGCGCGTGGATTTCTGGGCGATCTCGAGGATGCGGGGCAGCGGGCCGTGGACGGGCTGGCGCAGCTCGCCACCCGTCTGTACGGCGGGGAGCTGCGCCTTGGCGTGACCGGCCTGCGCCGGGCGGGCAAGACCGTGCTGGTCACCTCGCTGCTGGACAATCTGCTGAAGGCCGGGCGGCTTCCCTTCCTGGACGTCATGGCCCAGGGCCGGTTCGTCGCCGCCCGCCTGCGTCCGCAGCCCGATCCGGCCATCCCGCGCTTCGACTATGAAGGCTTCCTCTCCGCGCTGACCGGTCCGGACCCGGTCTGGCCGAAGCCCACCTCGGCCGTCAGCGAAATCCGCCTCGACCTGCGCTTCCGGCCGGGCGGCCTTGTCCGCCAGCGCCTGGGCGGCATCGCCACCCTGACGCTGGACATCGTCGACTATCCCGGTGAATGGCTGCTGGACCTGCCGCTGCTGGACCAGGAGTTCGCGCACTGGTCCCGCACCACGCTGGAGCTGTCCACCCTGGGACCCCGCCGCGACCTGTCCCGTCCCTGGCGGGAGGCGCTGGACGCCCTCGATCCGGCCGCCGACGCGGACGAGGCCACGGCCCGCCGGCTGGCGGAAGTCTACACCGACTATCTGAAGGCCTGCCGGTCCAACGCCGTGGGTCTCAGCCTGCTGCAGCCCGGCCGGTTCCTGGAGCCGGGGGAGATGGCGGGGGCGCCGGTGCTGACCTTCTGCCCGCTGCCGCCCGCGCCGGGTGCCGGCCGCCGCTCCCTCCACGCCCTCATGGCCGAGCGGTTCGAGGCTTACAAGGACAAGGTCGTCCGCCGCTTCTACCGCGAGCATTTCGCCAAGCTGGACCGGCAGATCGTGCTGGTGGACGTGCTGTCCGCCCTCAACGCCGGCGCGCCCGGCCTGGACGATCTGGAGCGGTCCCTGGCGCTGACCCTGGACAGCTTCGATTTCGGGCGGCCGGGCCTGCTGTCGTGGCTGGGCGGGGCGCGCATCGACCGGGTGCTGTTCGCCGCCACCAAGGCGGATCATGTCGCCGCCAACCAGCATGTGAACCTGAAGACCCTGCTGGAAAGCTTCCTGTCCGCCCCGCTCAACGCCGTCCGCTTCAGCGGCGCCCGGGTGGAGACGACGGCGCTCGCCGCCGTGAAGTCGACGGAGACGGTGCTGACCGACTACCAGGGCCAGCCGCTCGCCTGCGTCCAGGGGGTGCCCGTGGGCCGCGACGCGCCCACCGTCATCTTCCCCGGTGAGGTTCCGGCCAACCGGGGCGACGTCCCGGCGGGGGCGGAGGGTCGGTTCGACTTCACCAACTTCCGCCCGCCCAAGGGGCTGGGGGCGGACGGGCGCGGCCTGCCCAACGTGCGGCTGGACCAGGCGCTGCAGTTCCTGATCGGGGATCGCCTCGCATGAGTGACAGGGTCAAGGACAAGGACCGGACCTGGATCCCGCCGATGGAGTTCGACCCGGCCAAGGCCGTGCCGGCGCCGGTCGAACTGGACAGCGCCGGCCCGCTGGAGGGGGAGGTGCTGCCGCCCGCGAAGCCCCGGCGGGGCATGGGGGCCGCCAAGCTGCTGGTGGGGTCGCTGGCCGCCCTGTTAGCTGTCGGCATCGGCTTCGACACGGCCGACATGCTGGCCCGCGCATTCGCCATCTCGCCCATCCTCGGCGGCGCGCTTGCGGGTCTGGGCGCCCTGACGGTCGGCGCTCTCGGCGTCATCGCTGGCCGCGAATGGCGGGCCTACAGCCGCCTCGCCATTGTGGATGCGCTGCGGACGGAGGCGGCCCTGCTCCGCGCCAAGGCCGGGCACGGCAAGGCGGGGCGGCTGAAGGACCGGGTCGTCGCCCTCTACGCCGGACGACGGGACCTGCGCGCGGCCAAGGACCGGCTGGCCCTGGCGGTCACGGACGCCCATGACGACCGGGAGGTGCTGGACCTGACCGAGCGCACGCTGCTCGACCCGCTGGACCGCGCCGCCTACCGCCTCGTCATCAAGGCCTCGCGCGACGTGGCCCTGACCACGGCGCTCAGCCCGGCCGCCCTGCTCGACGCCGCAATCGTGCTTTGGCGCAACGCCCGGCTGGTGCGGGAGATCGCGGGCCTCTACGCCGCCCGGCCGGGCCTGTTCGGCAGTGCGCGCCTGCTGCGCCGGATGGCGGAGAACATCGGCGTGGCGGGCGTGGCGGAGAGTGCCGACACCCTGATCGTCGACGCGCTGGGCGCCGGGACCGTGGGGGCCGTTTCGGCCAAGCTGGGGCAGGGGATGATCAACGGCCTGCTGACCGCCCGCATCGGGCTGGCCGCCATGCACCTCTGTCGCCCGCTCCCCTTCGCCCCCGACCGCAAGCCCCGCCTCGCCGAGATCCGCAAGGAACTGCTCAGCCTGCCGAAGCGGGTGCTTTAGGGGCGCGGCGGCCGGCGCGCGCCATGCCGGACGCGGAGGACGAGGACCGTCCGCCCGACGATCCTGTAGCGGATGACATACGGCCACACGGAAACCAGTTCACGGTCTCTTCGACCCGCCGGCCGGCCACGTTCCGGGAAATCGGCCAGTGAGTTGCCGGCGTCGAACAGCCGTTCGGACATCTTTTCGGCGGCGTAGGGATTGAACTGGCCGATGTAGGCGCGTATGCGCCTTAGGTCGATGACGGCGGGTTCAGTCCAGATTACTTGCACTTCGGCGGGGGCAGTTCGTCCGGCTTGCCCCAGCTCTTGATCCAGCGCATGACCTCCTCATGCGGGATCAGACGTCCTTCCGCGATCGCCTGCTCGGCTTCCGCCAGGGCTTCCTCGTCGGTCAGGCCGTCGTCGAAATAGTCGGGGGCCGGTTTCTTCATGGGGCCCATGGTACCCGCTGTCCGCCACCGGGGCAATGGCGGCCAAGACGCTTCCAATCCCCGCCGCCCGCGCTAAAACCCTTCCTGAACAAAGCATCATGGGAGGGTCCGATGCGCATCCTGTTCCTCGGCGCCGGGGCGACCGGCGGCTATTTCGGCGGGCGCCTGATGGAGGCGGGGGCGGACGTGACCTTCCAGGTGCGCCCCCGCCGGATGGAGCAGCTGCGGGAGAACGGGCTCGTCGTCCACAGCCCCTTCGGCAACATCCGCCTGCCGGCCCAGACCATCGGCAAGGCGCGGTCCGGCTACGACCTGATCGTGCTCACCAGCAAGGCCTACGACCTTGAGGACGCGATCGAGTCCATCCGCCCGGCCGTGGGGCCGGACACGGTGGTGATGCCGCTGCTGAACGGCCTGAACCACATGGACATGCTGGATGCCGCCTTCGGCAAGGACCGGGTGATGGGCGGGCTCTGCCACATCCCGATCACGATGGAGCCGGACGGCACCATCCGCCACCTGAACCCCATCCACCGCCTGCGCTTCGACATCCGCGCCCCGAACCACCGGCCGGTGGTGGACGCGCTGGCGGCCGCCTACGCCAAAACCGTGGTGGACTGGAAGGTGTCCGAGAACATCATGCAGGACCTCTGGGACAAGTTCACCTTCCTGGCCACGCTGGCGGCCGGCACCTGCCTGATGCGGGCGACGGTCGGCTCCATCACCAGCCAGCCCGGCGGGCCGGAATTCATGCGGGCGCTCTACGAGGAGTGCCGCGCCACGGCGGCGGCGGAAGGCTTCGCGCCAAGCGACGCCGTGAACGAGGACAGCCTGCGCCAGCTGATCGACCCCGGCGGCACCATGGCGGCCAGCATGTCGCGCGACGTGGCGCGCGGCAACCGGGTGGAGGGGGAGCACATCGTCGGCGACATGGTCCGCCGCGCCGCCGCCCACGGTATTCCCACCCCCAACCTGTCCGTGGCGCTCCTGCACCTGCGCGCCTACGAGGCGGAGCGGCAGAAGAAGCTGGCGGCTGGTTGATCGGGTCCGTACGGCGCCCTCACCCCTCACCCGGTTCGCTGGCGCTCACCACCCTCTCCCGCAAGGGGAGAGGGTTGACCTGGGCCACGCTTGATCGACTGACTGCCATCCCCGCTGCCTCAGAACGACGACGATGCCAAGTTCCCCCTCTCCCCCTGCGGGAGAGGGTGGCGACCGGAGGGAGCCGGGTGAGGGGGCCGGTTCCTCTCAAGGCGGGGCTGCGCCCTCTGTAACGCCCCGTTACAAATGAAACCCCCGCGTTTCCAAGTTACGCTCACCGTTCCGCAAGCATGGGCGTAGGGTCCGTCCTGCCTGAATGACCCTTTGGCGCGGTGGGGAATCCCGTCCGCGCCATCCGCCTTCCGGACCCGGCCCCGCCCCTTCGCCGGTCCTGTCGGCCGCTGCGGAGGAAACCCATGGGTGCGTTGGTCAAGCTGGGATTGCGCAATCCGGCGGCCCTGATGGTCGCCGTCCTGCTGGTCGTCGCCGGCGGCGTCTGGAGCGCGGTGACGCTGCCCGTGCAGCTCTTCCCCGAGATCGAGCAGCCCCGCATCGGCATCACCGCCGGCTGGCGCGCCGCCTCGCCGGAGGAGGTGGAGCGCGAACTTCTGGAGCCCATCGAGGATGTGCTGGAGGGGCTGGGCGGGGTGACGGAGATGCGCGGCGGCGCCAACCCCGGCTTCGCCTTCGTCAACCTGACCTTCAGCATCGACACCGACATGCAGCAGACGCTGCTGGACGTGATCAGCCGGCTGAACCGGCTGCCGTCCTTGCCGGTCGACGCCGATCCGCCCCGGATCACGGTGGGCGGCGGCGCCGGGCCCGGCGGGGCCCATGCCCACGACACGCTGATCTTCTACTTCGTGCAGAAGCTGCCCGGCACGCCCGGCACCATGCGCGACCACTACGCCTATATCGACAACGAGGTGATCCCCCGGATCGAGGCGATCCAGGGCGTGGCCCGTGTTGACTGGGGTGCGGGCGGCGGCGGCGGTCCGCAGAGCGAGGTGCAGATCCTGTTCGACCCGCAGCGGATGGCCGAGTTCGGCATCACCATCCCGCAGGTCTCCCAGCTCGTCGGCCGCGCCCAGGACGTCACCGGCGGCTTCGTCGACGACGGTCGGCGCATCTACACCGTCCGCTTCAAGGGCCGCTTCCAGCCCGACGAGCTGGCCGGCCTGATCCTGGAATGGCGCGATGGCCGTCCGATCAAGCTGGGCGACGTGGCCGAGGTGCGGGTCGATCTGGCCCGCGACTTCGGCTACTCGTTCCAGAACGGTAACGAGGCGGTGGGCCTGCGCGTCATCCGCCAGCAGGGGGCCAACGTGCTGGCCACCCTGAACGAGGTGAAGCGCGTCTTCGCGGAGCTGCGCGACGGGGAGATGGCGGCCCGGGGCCTGACCAACAACCAGTCCTTCGACCCCAGCGTCTACATCAACAACGCCATCGGCCTGCTCACCGGCAACCTCTTATCCGGCATCGTGCTGGCGGTGGGCGTGCTTTGGCTGTTCCTGCGCCGCACGCAGCTGACGCTGCTGGTCGCCATGACCATCCCGATCTCGCTGCTGTCGCTGTTCGCCGTGCTGTCCATCACCGGCCGGTCGATCAATGTCATCAGCCTCGCCGGCCTCGCCTTCGCCGTCGGCATGGTGATCGACAGCGCCATCGTGGTGCTGGAGAACATCGTGCGCATGCGCGACCGGGGCATGAACGCCAACGACGCCTCGGCCCAGGGCACCACCCGCGTCATCAGCGCCCTGTTCGCCTCCACCGCCACCACCGTCGTCACCTTCGTGCCCATCGTCTTCATGAAGGAGGTGGAGGGGCAGATCTTCGCCGACCTGGCGCTGACCATCGCGGTGGGTGTCACGGTGTCCCTGCTGGTCTGCGCCACGGTGCTGCCGGTCGCCGCCGCCCGCTGGATGAAGGCCCCGCCCAAGCTGAAGGAGGGGGAGGCCCGCTGGGTCGAATGGCTCAGCCTCCGGATCATGGACCTGACATCCACGGCGAAGCGCCGGATCGCGGTCGTGGCGCTGCTGGTCGGCGCCTCCCTCGGCGGCACCTGGGCGATGTTCCCGTCGCTCTCCTATCTTCCGCCGGTCAAGCGCGACAGCGTGGACGCCTTCCTGAACTTCCCCGTCGGCACCAGCCTGGAGCTAAACCGGGACGAGGTCGCCCGCGTGCTGGTGGACCGGCTGATGCCCTACTACACGGGCGAGAAGCAGCCCAAGGCCAAGAATTTCTACGTTATCGGCTTCCCCGGCGGCAGCTCGCTTGCCGTCCGGCTGGAGGATGAGAGCCGGATGGACGAGATGATGAAGATCGTCCGGGAGGAGATCCTGGTCGGCTTCCCCGATGTCCAGGGCTTCGCCAACCGCGGCAACCTGTTCGGCGGCTTAGGTGCGGAGGGCACGGTCAGCGTGCATCTCCAGTCCAGCGACGCGGCGGGCCTGTCCGAGGCGGCCGGGCGCGGCCTCCAGATCCTGCGTCAGGCCTTCCCCGGCGTCGGCGTCTTCCCCGATCCCAACCCGGAGATGGCGCAGCCCGAACTGTCCATCACCCCGATCGACCAGCGCATCCAGGAGGTCGGCTGGACCCGCGCCCAGGTCGGCAGCGTGGTCCGCGCGCTGGGCGACGGCCTGTTCCTGGGCGAGCATTTCGACGGGACCCAGCGGCTCGACATCATCATGCGCGCGCCGCAGTGGACCGGACCGGAGGAGCTGGAGGCGATCCCCGTCGCCACCCCGTCGGGCGCGGTGGTGCCGCTGGGCGATCTCGTGGACGTGACCCGCACCGTCGGCCCCGCCAACATCAGCCGCATCGACGGCAAGCGCACCATCAGCCTCAACATCCAGCCGGAGGAAGGCATTCCGCTGGAGGATGTGCTGACCAAGCTGCGCACGGAGATCGAACCGCAGCTGAAGGCCCTGCTGCCGCCCGACGGCGTCATCCGCTACGGCGGCAGCGCCGACCGGCTGGACGACACGGTCGCGACCATGAGCCAGAACTTCATGCTGGCCCTGCTGCTGCTGTTCCTGCTGATGGCGCTGCTGTTCCGCTCCGCCAAGGACAGCCTGCTGGTCATGGTCTCGATCCCGCTGGCGACGGTGGGCGGCGTGGCCCTTCTCCAGATCACGAACCTGGTCACCTTCCAGCCGCTCGACCTGCTGACGATGATCGGCTTCATCATCCTGCTGGGCATCGTCGTGAACAACGCGATCCTGCTGGTGGACGAGACCACCCGCTGCGAGCGGGAGGGCAAGGGCCGGAAGGAGGCGGTGGAGATCGCGCTGCGCTCCCGCATCCGGCCCATCTTCATGGGCACGCTGACCACCGTGGCCGGCATGGCCCCGATGCTGGTCGTGCCGGGCGAGGGCAGCGTGATCTATCGCGGCATCGCCGCCGTGATCGTCGGCGGCCTGTCGGTCAGCACGATCTTCACCCTGCTGCTGCTGCCGGCCTTGCTGCGCATGGGCGAAAGCCGCCGCCCGGGCGTCGCCGCCAACGACGCCGACCTGCCGCCGGAACCGGCGGCCCGGGCGACACCGGCCGTCGCGGCGGCGGAGTGAGGGCTCACTCCACCGTGCTGCGGCCGAGGGGCGAGAATTCGCGCTCCTCGGTCGCCTTGCGGAAGGCGAGTTCCTCCTCCACCCCGCGCCACTGGCTGGCCTCGGTGAGGTCGCGCTTGGAGGGGTAGAGGCCCAGCACCACGTGGCTGACCGCGTCCCCCTCGCGGCATAGCGGCACCAGCAGCCGCCGGTAGCCGAAGGATCGGCCGAGGATCTGGAACTCCCGCGTGCTGTAGAGGGGTTGCCCGGACTCGACGACCTTGCGGTAGGCCTCCAGCACCTCCATCAGCACGTCGCCGGTGTAACACTGGACGATGAACCGCCCGTTCAGGTCGCGGCCGTAGAGCCTGGTCAGCGCGGCGCCCACCAGTCGGTAGCGGGCCATCCGCACCCCCTCCGAAACGTCGACCAGGGCCACATGCCGCAGCACCGGGCCCAGCAGGGCCGGGTCGAAGCGGGACAGGCGGGGGGTGCCGCCCTCGTCCCGGCTGCGCTCCCAGACGTCGCGCAGGATCTGGAGCTGGGCCGGGGCGATCGCCTCCAGCGTCAGGGCGTGCGCGGTCCAGGACCAGACGCGGGTGCTCAGCCAATCCGCCGCCGCCTGCCCGAACTTCTGTACCACCGCCATGCCCCACCCGTGCCGTCAGTGAAGACTGCCAACCATTCACTATCGGAATGGGTAAATAGCCGTATTCCAGGCGGGGGCAAGCGGGCCGCCGAAGATGTCACCGCCCACCGGTCATGCCGTCGGTCAGGACAGCCAGCCGTTCAGAAGGTATAGCGCCCCGCCGATCAGCCCGCCCAGGATGGTGCCGTTGATGCGGATGTACTGCAGGTCCTTGCCGACCCGCGTTTCCAGCCGGCGGGTGAAGTCGCCCACGTCCTGGGCCTTCAGCGTGCCGCTGACGAAGCCCTGGATGCGCTGGCGCCAGCGCGGGATGGCGGCGACGAAGGCCTCCTCAAGGCTGCGGTTGACCCGGCCGCGCAGCTCGGCGTCGTCCATCTGCTCCGCCACCGAGGCGACCACGCCCTCCACCACCCGGCGGATGCGCCCCTCCGGCTCGGCCATGTCCTCCAGCGCCATGGTCCGCAGGGTGCCCACGGCGTTCTGGATCAGCTGGCCGAAGCTTTCATCCTCCAGCACCTTGTGCAACGCGCCCGTCAGCCGCTCGCCCAGCGGGCTGCCCTTCTCGATCCCGTCGGCCAGATCCATCAGCCACTGGCGCAGGTCGCGGCCGGGGACCGTGGTCGGATCGCGCAGGTCGTACAGGTGGGCCATCACCCCGTTGGCCACGCCGCCAGCCAGCTTGGCGTCGACGAAGCCCGGCACCCACCAGGGCGACTTGCGGGAGATGGTGTCCTGGATGGCGGGCGTGCGGGTGTGGATCAGGTGGATCAGCCGTTCCGCCAGATCCTTGATCACGCCCTCCATCTCCTGGCTCTCGAACACCGCCCGCAGCAACCGGGCCAGCGACTGGCGCAGATCCACGTCGCCCAGCCCCCGCTTCAGCGCGGTGGTCAGGGTGCCCCGGATGGCCGCGTCCCGCCCGTCTTGCAGAAGGCTCGGCAGGAAGCCCATGACCACGTCCGTCACCCGCGCCCGGTTGCCGGGATCGCGTAGCAGGGCCGCCACCCGGCTCGCCAGATCCATGCGGCGGAGCTGCTCGACCAGCGGCGCCGGTTCCAGGAACTCCCGGTCGATGTAGCGGGCGATGCCTTCGGCGATACGGTCGCGGTTCTTCGGCACCAGGGCCGTGTGCGGGATCGGCAGGCCCAGCGGGCGGCGGAACAGGGCCGTCACCGCGAACCAGTCGGCCAAGCCGCCGATCATTCCGGCCTCGGCCACGGCCCGCAGCGGATGGGCCACCTCCGGCGGCAGCGGGGCGAGATGGCTGGCGGCCCAGCCGACCGCCGCAAGCCCCAGGAAGCCGGCCGCATAGGCGCGGTGCCGCCGCAGCTCGGCCTCCTGCTCGAGCACGGCCTGATCGACCGGAAAGGGCGTGGGGAGGCGGTGCGGGTCTTCGGGGGCGGCTGTCATGATTCCCGGGGAACAGGCGGCGGCGCGTCCAGGCTCCGTGGCGTTCCGAGACTCGCCCCCGTCCGCCCCGGATGCAAGCACGCAGGTTGGAATTTACGCGGGCGTTACAATGGGAAAAACCCGCGTAACGGGCTTTCCGGTAGAAGCGGTGGCATGTCCGGCCGTTGTCGCCAACGCGGCGGCCGACCCCATAGCTCCGGTAGGGACCGCCCCCATGCGCTGGATGCCCGCTTCCTCCCGCCGCGTCGTCGCGGCGGCCCTGCTCGTTTCCTCGGCCGTCCTCGCCGCGCCTGCATTCGCCCAGCAGCCGGGCGGCCCGCCCGCTCCGCCGCCGCCCAAGGTCGTCGCCGGCAAGGCCGAACAGCGCCTCATGGCCCCGCATATCAGCGTGCCCGGCACCGTCCGGTCCCGCCAGGACGCGGAGGTGGCGGCCGAGGTCGCGGGCCGCGTCACCTGGGTGGCGGAGGCGGGGACCCGCCTGAACGAGGGCGATCCCATCGCCCGCCTCGACACCCGCGAGCTGGCGCTGCGGGCGGAGGAGCTGGACGCCCAGATCCGCAGCCTGCAGTCCCAGCTCGCCTTCCAGACGCGGGAGGCGCAGCGGCTGGAGAAGCTGGCGGCCGGCAACAACACCACCCTCAGCCGCCTGGAGGAGGCGCAGTCCCGCCGCGACGTGCTGGCCCAGGACCTTTCCCGCGTCCGCACCCAGCGCGAGCGGGTCGCTTTCGATATGGAGCGCGCGGTCGTGCGCGCGCCCTTCGCCGGGCAGATCGCCCGCCGCATGGTGGAGGTGGGGGAGGAGTCCAGCCCCGGCGCCAAGGTCGCCCGGCTGGTCGCGGTCGACGATGTGGAGGTGCGGGTGCAGGCGCCCGTCGCCCTGGCGCCCACCCTGCGCGAGGGGATGGAGGTCGCGCTGGGCGAGGGTGCCGATCAGCGCATGGGCCGCATCAGCCGCATCATCCCCATCGGCGAGGCGCAGAGCCGGACCTTCGAGGTGCGGGTCGCCGTGCCCGAGGGCGCCTGGGTCGTCGGCGGCGCGGTCCGTGTGGCACTTCCGTCCGGTCAGGCGCAGCAGGTCGTCGCCGTCCACCGCGACGCCCTGGTCCTGCGGGCCGGCGGTACCTACCTGTTCCGGGTCAACGCCGAGAACAAGGCCGAGCGGCTGACCGTCCGCACCGGGACGGAGCTTGGCGAATGGGTCGAGATCGTGGGCGAGGTCGGGGCCGGTGACCGCGTCGTCGTGCGCGGCGCCGAAAGGCTGCGCGACGGGCAGGCCGTCGACCTGGACCCTAGGGTCTCGTAAGCGGGTCCATCGTTCCCTTTCCGCATACGAGCACTCGCGGCCGGTGGAGCCTTCCGCCGGCCGCCCTTTTCCTTCCAGGGAACAAGCTGCCTGTTCAGAGGGGGCGTGTTCAAAGGGGCGGTGGATGCGGCGGCGCGTCCGGTCCCCGGCCCAGCCGGCCGAGCAGGGCCAGCGTCTCCGCCGCCAGCCGGCGCGTCAGCTCGCCCGCCGGTTCCGTCTGCGCCAGCGCCGCCGCCTGCCCGGCCCACAGCGACAGGAACTCCGCCCGCCCCGCCGCCGCAGCCGCCTTGCGCAGCGGCTGCGTCAGGCTGTTCTGCAGGGGGAAGGCCGGGGTCTCGACCCCGCGCAGCGCGTCCAGCATGCGGTTGCGGATGCCGCGCGCCGTCCGTCCGGAGAAGGCGCGGGTCAGCTCGGTCGACTCGTCGGTCGCCGTCCGCAGGGCTTCCCGGTGGGCGGGGCTGGTGCCCGTCTCCGGACAACCCAGATAGGCCGTCCCGATCTGCACACCCGCCGCACCCAGGCACAGCGCGGCGGCGATGCCCCGCGCGTCGGCGATCCCGCCCGCCGCCAGCACCGGCAGGTCGACGGCGTCCGCCACCTGCGGCACCAGCGCCAGCGTGCCGACGGGGGCCGCGTCGCCCGGCTTCATGAAGCTGCCCTGGTGGCCGCCCGCCTCGTAACCCTGGGCCGTCACCGCGTCGACCCCGGCCTCCGCTAGGGCCAGCGCCTCGCGGACGGAGGTGGCCGTGCCGATGGTGACGATCCCCCGCTCCCGGCAGGCGGCCAGGATGTCGGCGGGCGGAATGCCGAAGGTCCAGGAGAAGACGGGCACCCGCTCCTCCAGCACGACCTCGACCTGCGCCCGGAACACGGGCTCCGGCGTCGCCGGCGCCTGCGGCGCCTGTAGGCCAAGTTCCTCGTGATAGGGGCGCAGGCGCTCGATCATCGCGGCGATCAGCGCGTCATCGCGCCGGACCGGGCCCTCAACGAACAGGTTGACGGCGAAGGGGCGGCCGGTCAGCCGGCGGACGGCGCGGATCTCCTCGCGAATCTGGTCCGGTGTGCGATAGGCCGATCCGAACCCGCCGAGGCCCCCCGCCTCCGACACGGCGGCGACCAGCTCCGGCGTGGTCGGCCCGCCGGCCATCGGCGCCTGCGCGATCGGATGCGCGATCCCGATCAGCTCCTGGATGCGTGTCACCGGCCACATCGGCGGTCTCCCGGCTGCGGTTCCGCCCCAGCCTAGCAGCGCCGGCCACGGCCTCCCAGCCCGCGCGGGCGCGGCCCGGCCCCGCCGGAACTTCGGACCCGCCGGGCGGTTGATCCGCCGCGCCGGGCCGGCTGGAAGCCCGGCCACATCCGCAAGCGGGAGGCATCTGGAATGAAGATCCGGGACATCATGACCAAGGACGTGGAGCTCGTGTCGCCCGACACCGCCCTGATCGAGGCGGCGCGGCGCATGCGCGAGGCCGACACGGGCTTCCTCCCCGTCGGCGAGAACGACCGGCTGGTCGGCACCGTCACCGACCGCGACATCACCGTCCGCTGCGTCGCGGAAGGGGCCGACCCGAACACCGCCAAGGTGCGCGACGCCATGACCGACGAGCTGGTCTACGCCTTCGACGACATGGACGCGACGGAGGTCGCGCAGATCATGAACGACCACGCGGTGCGACGCCTCCCGGTGCTGAACCGCGACAAGCGGCTGGTCGGCGTGGTGTCGCTGGGCGACATCGCGGCCGAGGCCGACGATGACGACGTCGTCGGCCAGACGGAGGAGGGGATCGCCCAGTCGCCGCCCAACAACTGAACCGTCGTCGTCCGGGTCGCCGCCGGGGTCCGGGCCGCCGCCGGGAATCGGGCCGCCGCCGGGAATCGGGCCGCCGCCGGGAATCGGGCCGCCACCGTCCGGCGGCCCCTTCCCACGCGCCCGCCGCTTGGGTACACCCGTCCGGAATGGCGTGAGGGGATGGACGGCGGCGATGCTGCGGGCCTACAGGTCGGTTGACGGGCGGAACGAGCGGCTGGCGGATGACGCCGGCCCGGCCGACCTCGCGCGGGCCTGCTGGATCGACCTGTTCGGTCCCACCCCGCAGGAGGTCCGGCTGGTGGAGCAGGCCTTCGGGCTCGAACTCCCCACCCGCGAGGAGATGCGGGAGATCGAGCTGTCCAGCCGCGTCTACCGGGAGGATGCGGGCCTGTTCCTGACCGCCTCGGTCCTCTGCCGCGCGGACGCGAAGATCCCGGAGATGATGGACGTCACCTTCGTGCTGACCACGCCGGCGGCCATGCCGGGGGCGGCGGTCGACGCGCCCGCGACCGGCGCCCTCATCACCCTGCGCTACGACGATCCGAAGCCCTTCTACGGCTTCCATGTCCAGGCGGGCCGCCAGGGTCACAGGCTGGCCGACGGGCCGACCGCCTTCGTCCTGCTGCTGGACGCCATCCTGGACCGCATCGCCGACGTGCTGGAGATCACGGGCCACGACCTGAACGCCGTCGCCCGCGACCTGATGCTGACCGACGGCAGAAGCCGCCATGTCGGCTCCGAGATGCAGTCCGCCCTGCTGAAGCGGATCGCGCGGGCCCATGACGTCACGGCGAAGGCGCGGGAAAGCCTCGTCACGCTGTCGCGCATCCTCGCTTTCATCGCCGTGGCGAAGGAGTTCTCCGGCGACAAGGGGGTCAAGGCGCGGCTGAAGACGGCCGTGCAGGACGCCCAGTCGCTGGCGGACTACACGGCCTTCCTGTCCAACAACATCGCCTTCCAGCTCGACGCGCTGCTCGGCCTCGTCAACATCGAGCAGAACAACATCGTGAAAATCTTCTCGATCGCCGCCGTCGCCTTCCTGCCGCCCACCCTGGTGGCCACCGTCTACGGCATGAATTTCGAGGTCATGCCGGAGCTGTCTTGGACCCTGGGCTATCCGCTGGCGCTGCTGCTGATGGTGCTGTCGGCGGTCGTCCCCTATCTCTGGTTCCGGCGCCGGGGCTGGCTGTAGCTGAGACGAACCAGCCCCTCGCTCCGCTCGGGACCCTCTCCCGCAGGGGGAGAGGGGAAAGTTGCTACGTCACTGTCCTGAGGGTTGGCGGTCTGAGTGGGCATGGAAGCGGCCTCGGTAAACCCTCTCCCCTTG
>JAJUIU010000055.1 GCA_029267445.1 Rhodospirillaceae bacterium | reverse complement strand
GGCACCCCTTCCACCCCAACGCCCTGACCTTCACCGCCTTCGACGCCGCCGGGGCCGTTCTGGCCTCCCGCAGCTACTTCTCCGTCGGCGGCGGCTTCGTGCTGGACGAGGACGAGGCGCGGACGAACAGCGTCGGCGCCGGTCCGGCGCCCATCCCCCACCCCTTCGCCAACGCGGCCGAGCTGCTGGCGACCTGCGAGGCGCACGGCCTGACCATCGCCGAGCTGGTCCTGCGCAACGAGACGGCGCTGCGGCCGGAGGCGGAGGTGCGCTCAGGCCTGGACCGCATCGTCGCGGTTATGGAGGCCTGCATCGACCGGGGCATGGCGCAGACCGGCGTGCTGCCCGGCGGGCTGAACGTGAAGCGCCGCGCCGCCGCCCAGCATGCGGAGCTGCTGCGCCGGCAGGAGCGGATGCTGTCCGATCCGCTGTCGGCGCTGGATTGGATCAATCTCTGGGCGCTGGCGGTGAACGAGGAGAACGCGGCCGGCGGCAAGGTCGTCACCTCCCCCACCAACGGGGCCGCCGGGGTCATCCCGGCCGTGCTGCGCTTCTACGACCGGTTCCACCGGGGCGGCGCGCCGGGCCGGCACACCTTCCTGCTGACGGCGGCGGCCATCGGCGCCCTCTACAAGCGGAACGCCAGCATCTCCGCGGCGGAGGTCGGCTGCCAGGGCGAAGTGGGTGTCGCCTGCTCCATGGCGGCGGCCGGGCTGACGGCGGCGCTGGGCGGCACCAACGCCCAGGTGGAGAACGCGGCCGAGATCGGCATGGAGCACAATCTCGGCCTCACCTGCGATCCCATCCGCGGCCTCGTCCAGATCCCCTGCATCGAGCGCAACGCCATGGGGGCCGTGAAGGCCATCGACGCGTCGCGGCTGGCGCTGATGGGCGACGGGACGCATCATGTCACCCTCGACCGGGTGATCGAGACCATGCGGCGCACGGGGGCCGACATGAAGGACCAGTACAAGGAGACCTCCCTCGGCGGCCTCGCGGCCGAGGGCGGGCTCAGCGTCAACCTGCCGGAGTGCTGAGCGCCATGGCCGACCCCATCCCTCCGGTCCCGCTCGCCGCCGGGGCGACCTACGTCCCCGGCACGCCGATCGAGGCCCTGCTGGCCCCGCGCGCCCGGGTGCAGGACCTGCCGGGCTTCGACGATGTCTACAGCGACTTCGCCGACTACATCATCCGCTGCACCCACCGGATCTGGGAGGAGAAGAACCTCGGCCTGATCCACACGCACTACACCGACGACTGCCTGGTCCACATGCTGGGCGGCCGCACGGTGGGGGCGGAGGAGGTGGTGCGCAACACGGCCAAGACCCTGGCCGCCTTCCCGGACCGCAGCCTGTTCGGCGACCATGTGATCTGGTCCGGCGACGGCACACGAGGCTTCTACAGCAGCCACCGCATCACCAGCCTGATGACGAACGCGGGCGAGAGCGAGTTCGGCCCCGCCACAGGGCGCCGGGTGCGCGTCACCACCATCGCCGACTGCGCGGTGCGGGAGAACCGCATCTACGAGGAATGGCTGGCGCGGGACAACTCCTTCATCGTCCGGCAGCTGGGATTCGACCCGGTGGAGGTCGCCCGCGCCCAGGCCGCCCGCCCGCCGCAGCCGGAGCACGAAAAGTGGCGGCTGGCGGAAATCGCGCGGGTGTCCGCCCTGGCACCCACCGTTCCGGCCGGCGTCCCCGACGCGGACGCCGACCCGGCGGCCTTCGCCCGCGCCCTGTTCGACACGGTCTGGAACGGCCGGCAGTTCGGCGCCGTGCGCGCGCTGTACGCGCCGAACGCGCGGGCCGAGGCGCCGGGCGGGCGCGGCCTGTTCGGGCATGGGGAGATTTCGGGCTGGGCCATCGCTCTGCTGGCCGCCTTCCCTGATGCCAAACTGTCGGTCGACCATGTCTGCGCCGTGCCGTGCCCCAGCGGCGGAATCGACATCGCGGTGCGCTGGTGCCTCGCCGGGACGCATCTGGGCGGCGGCTTGTATGGCGCGCCTTCGGGACGGCAGGCGCTGATCCTGGGCATGACGCACTGGGACGTCCGCGGCGGCCGCATCCGGCGGGAATGGACCGTGTTCGACGAGGTGGCGGTGCTGCGCCAGCTGGTGGGAGGTGCGGCATGAGCGCGGCGGAGACCCTGTTCGGCTGGGAGCGCGCGGCGCGGGAGCATGGCGGCGTCGGCGTCTGGCACGTCGCCGCCCTGCACACGGCCGTGCTGCGCACGCCCTGGGGCGACGCCTATGGACGGGAGGGCTTCGTCAACGCCGCCACGGCCCGCGCCGGGCTGCTGCGGGACCAGTCGCTGGGCGAGCCGCTGCTGGTGAGCGGTCAGGAGGATGGCCACGTCCTGGCCGCCTGGGCGGCCCCGTTCACGGCCCATCGCGACGGCGCCGCCGTCTCCGGGCTCGCCGGCGGGATGGCCCGCATGCTGGACGGCCGGGTGGTGGAAGCCTGGAGCTTCGACGACACGGCGGCGGTTTGCCGCGCCATCGGCCGCGATCCGGTCGACCGTGCGACGGCACATCCCGTGCCGCCGCTTGACATCGGGGCGGACACGCTGGGCAGCCAGCTCTCCCCGGAACCGGCGGCGGCCCTGCCACCCGGCGCGCCCGCCATCCTGGGTCATTGGCTCACCATGGTGGCGCATCGGCGCTTCGACAGGGCTGAGAACCTCTATACGGACGGTGCGGATGTCGCCCTGGCCGGGACGGAGGAAACGGGCGTCGCGGCCGGCGTGCGCCAGTTCCTGGACATCCTGGCCGCCCTGCCCGACGCCGTGGTGCTGCCGGAGACGGCCGTGTTCGACCCGGCGGCACCGGAAAGGGCGGCCGTCCTGTGGCACCTGTCCGGCTGCCATACTGCCCCCGGCCTGGGCATTCCGCCCACCGGCCGGCGCCTGCGCCTTCCGGTGCTGGTCCTGTTCGAGCTGGCCGGCGGCCGGATCGTCCGGGAGCGGCGCCTGCTGGACCGGGTGGCGCTGCTGGCAAGGGCGGCGGCGCCGTGACGGGGCAGGCGACCGGGGCCGGGCTGCTGGCCGGCCTGCCCATCGTCGACGCGCACCATCACCTCTGGCAGCTCGACGCGGTCCACTATCCCTGGCTGATGGAGCGGGGCAAGCGCCGGTTCTTCGGCGACCCCACGCCGATCCAGCGCGACTACCGGGCGGAGGATCTGCGGGCGGACGCCGCCGGCCTCACCCTGCGCGCCTCCGTCCACGTCCAGGTGGGCGCGGCCCCCGGCCAGTCCCTGGCGGAGACGGACTGGCTGGAGGCGGAGGCGGACCGGGCCGGCCTTCCGCACGCCATCGTCGCCTTCTGCGACCTGGCCGCCCCCGACGCGGCGCGGGAGCTGGAGGCCCAGGCCGCCCGGCCGCGGGTGCGGGGCGTGCGCCAGATCATCGGCCGTTCGGCGGAGGAGGACCGGCGCACCGGCAGCGGCGGGCTGCTGGCCGACGCGGCATGGCGCGGCAACCTGCGTCGGCTGGCCGGGCTGGGGCTGTCGTTCGACCTCCAGGCGAACCCCTGGCAGCTCGCGGACTGCGCCGCCGTGTTCGCGGCGGTGCCGGAACTGCCGGTCGCCCTGGTCCATTGCGGATCGCCCTGGGGCTTCCCCTGGGCGCAGGACCCGGCGTCCGCCCTGCTGTGGCGGGACGGCATCCGCCGGTTGGCGGCCCTGCCCCGGGCGCACGCCAAGATCAGCGGGCTCGCCATGTTCAACAATGGCTGGACGGCGGACGATGCGCGCCGGGTGATCGATGCCATGGTGGAGGCGATCGGGCCGGACCGGCTGATGGTCGGGTCCAACTTCCCCGTCGACGGGCTGCACAAGGGGTACCGCGCGATCATGGAGAGCTATGCCGGCATCCTGGCCGGCCTGCTCGGCCGGGACGCCCTGCCCGCCCTGTTCGCGGACAACGCCGCCCGCTTCTACCGGCTGGGCTGATCCGGCGATCCCGAAAAGAAAAGGCCGCCGGAAAGGGAGGAACCCGGCGGCCGAGGCTGAAATCGTCAGGAGACGGATAGGGAAACAACGGGGGCGGCGCCGAGCCGCCCCCGGGAACCACGCGTCAGAAGCGGGCGCCGGCGCGCACGCCCCACATGCGCGGCGCGTCGTAGCTCTGGTTCAGGCCGCGCGAGCCGAAGGTGGCGCGGTTCAACGTGATCTCGTCGGTCACGTTGTTGACGAACGCTTCGACAGAGTACCTGTCGTCGGCCGACACCCAGCCAAGGCGCAGGTCGAGCTTCGTGAAGCTGTCCTGGAAATCCAGCACCGTGTTGGTGTCGGTGTTGAAGTAGCCATCGGACAGCAGCACCGTGGCCTGCGGCGTGATCGTGCCGTTGGCCCCCAGGTCGAAGTCGTAGCTGACCACACCGGTGAACTTGTAGCCGGGGCTGTAGGGGATCTCGTTGTCGCTGTAGTCCAGGAAGCCGGTATAGTTCGCGGGCGCCGGGACGTTGCGGTACGCGTCGTACTTCGCCTCCATCAGCGTGCCGGAGACGAGCACCGTCAGGTTCTCCACTGGCACCGCCTCGAGCTCCACCTCCAGGCCCATGCTGTAGGCGCTTGCGGCGTTCAGGATGACCGACGTCGTGGTGACGCCGCCGCCAGCCGCCGGGATCAGGAACTGGTTCTGGACCTGCAGGTCCTCGAACTCGTTGTAATAGGCCGATACGTTGAGCTGCAGGCGGTTGTCCAGCAGCCGGTTCTTGGAGCCGATCTCGTACGCCGTCACCTCCTCCGGCCCGAAGCTGGCCGGCAGCGCCGGGTTCGCGAAGAAGCCGAAGTTGAAGCCGCCCGACCGGAAGCCGGTCGAGACGGTGGCGTACAGCATGTTGTCCTCGGTCGCGTGATACTCCGCGTTCACGCGCCAGGTCGTCTTCTCGAAGGTGAAGTCGAACTGCTGCCCGGTGCGCGTCACCGTCACCAGCCGCTGGCGGCTGTCGGTGGAGGCCGTGGCGCGGCTGACGACCTTCTCGTCCTCGGTGTAGCGCACGCCGCCGGTCAGGCGGACCTTGTCCTCCACCACCCAGTAGGAGGCCTGGCCGAAGAAGGCGTTGGACGTCGTCTCGGGCAAGCCGGCCGCGAAGGCGCAGCCCGGCGTGGCGCGGTTGCCGGTGGGGCAGCTGGAGAAGAACGAAGCCTCGACATCCTCGTTGAAGTAGTAGTAGCCGAGGATCCACTCGAGCGGGCCGGGCGTGTTCGAGGCGATCTGGAACTCCTGGCTCAGGACGTCCAGCCGGTCCTCCTGCCCGTCGACAGCACCCAGGCGCAGCGAGAAGTCGTTGTCCGCGTTCCGGAACACCTCGTAGTCGATGTAGCCGGTGATGGACCGCAGGACCACGGGCCCGGCGTCGTAGGACAGGTTGGCGCTGACCGCGTGCTGCTCCAGGTCCTGCTCGAGCTTCGTGTCGCCCGGATAGAACAGCGGGTCCGGATTGATCGGCAGGCCATCCTGCAGCGGACGGTTGTTGCGCGGCAGGTCGTAGCGCAGGCGGAACGGCTGTCCGTTGATGTCGAAGGCGCCGGTCGCCGGGTTCACGAAGATGCCGCCGACGCGGTAGCCGAAGGCCGCACCGCCGGTGCCCTCCTCGGTCCAGTAGCTGTAGCGCAGCACGGCGTCGAACTGCCCGGCGCTGACACGGGCGCTGGCGCGGAGGTAGCTCGTGTCGCGGTCGAAGATGTCGAGATCATCCGTGGTGCCCTCGACATAGCCGTCCATGGTCTCGCGCAGGCCGGCGAGCCGCAACTGGAAGAAGTCGTTCACCGGCACGTTGATGAACGCCTCTCCCGCCCGGCGGTCGTAGCTGCCGATGGTCAGGCTGGCCCCGCCGGTCAGTTCCGGACCGGGGGCGTTCGTCTCCACCGCGACGTTGCCGCCGAAGGTGTTGCGGCCGTAGAGCGTGCCCTGCGGCCCGCGCTGCACTTCCACGCGGCTTACATCGACGAACGGCTCGTTCGCCATGGAGGCGCGGCTGCGATAGACGTTGTCGACGAAGAAGCCGATGGTCGGGTCACCCGACACGGCCACGTTCTCCGTGCGCACGCCGCGGATGGCGGGACGGGCGTCGGAGCCCGACTTGCCGAAGGTGAAGCCGGGGGTCAGCACCTCGACGCGGCTGAGGTCGCGGATGTCGTTCTTGGCCAGCCGGTCGGCGGTCAGCGCGGTCACCGCGACGGGCACGTCCTGCACGTTCTCCGCACGGCGCTGGGCCGTCACCACGATCTCCTCGAGCCCGCCGGCGGCGGGGGCCGGTGCCGACTGCGCGAAGGCCGGACCGGCGGCCGCGATGACGAAAAGGGCCGCGCCGGCCCGGAGAGAACCTTTGAAACTCTGCCGCGTCATGCCGGACTCCCTTGTCCCTGTTCGTTGATGTCCCTGCTGGTTTCCCCGACGGCCGGGCCGTCGGGTTTCCTGAATGCGCACCCGAACCGTTTCACGGCGACCGGGCCGGTCCCGTCCAGCACCGGATGGAACCGTTTCTTTCAGCTTCCGGGGTTTTGCGTGACCGCATCGTTCCGCAAGCGACCAATGTGCCGCAATAATCGTTCATCCATTTTGACTGCGCATGCAAGGCAAATCTTCACACTTTCGTGACAGTCCGGACCGGATGGGACCATGGGTGGTGGAGTGTGGCGGAAAGGTCCCTCAGCCGAGGGCGGCGCGGACGTCCGTCGTCAGCCGGGCCGCCCCCTGCTGCAGGAAGCCCTGGTCGGATCCCAGCAGGAACAGGCTGGCCCCCTCCGCCCGCCAGCGCGGCAGTTCGGAAAGGTCGGGCGTGAACATGCCGACGGGCTTGCCCGCCGCCTTGCCGGCGGCGCAGACGCGGGCGACCGTTTCCAGGATCAGCGGGTCCTTCGGATCCCGCATGCCCAGACTGACGGTAAGGTCGATACGGCCGACGAACAGCGCGTCGATGCCGGGCGTGGCGGCGATGGCGTCCAGTTCGTCCAGGGCTTCAGCGTCCTCGATCTGGGCGATCACGCAAGCCTCGGCGGTCGCGGAGTCGTAATGCTGCGACAGGGTGCGTACGCCCAGCCCGGCGGAACGGGTGTGTCCGGCGAAGCCGCGCCCACCCCGGCCGAACCGCGCCGCCTTGGCCACGGCCGCCGCCTCCGCCGCCGTGCGCACGTGGGGTACCAGCAGGGCCTGCGCCCCGCTGTCCAGGGCACCCAGGATGTTGTCCGGCGCGCCCGTGCGCACCCGCACGATGGCTGGCTTGCCCAGTGCGCGCAACGCCAGCAGGGCCGTGTCCAGCTCGTGCGGGCCGAAGGGCCCGTGCTCCCCATCCAGGCAGACGCAGTCCAACGGCGTGCCGGCCAGCACCTCGGCGATCAAGGGGGATGGAATTTTCGCGAAGGTGCCGACCAGCGTGTCACCCCGGCAGAGGCGGACGTTGAAGGGCTCGGCTGTCGCAGGTGTCGTCATGGCGCCGTCCTCCCTCAAGCCGCGGCCTTGCCCCACAGGCGGGCCGAGGCGATGCGAGCCCCCTCCGCCAGGGCCGCCAGCTTTGCGTAGGCCACCTCCCCGTCCACCGCACCATAGCCGGCGAAGGTGCCGAAGCCGCAATCGGTGCCCGCGATCACCCGCTCCCGCCCGACAAGATGGGCGTAGCGCTCGATCCGCTGGGCGACCAGCTCCGGGTGTTCGATGAAGTTGGTGGTGCTGTCGATCACGCCGGGGATCAGCACCAGCCCGTCCGGCAGGTCGCGACCCTGGAACTCCGTCCATTCATGCGCGTGGCGGGGGTTCGCCGCCTCGAACAGCAGGGCCCCCACCTTGGCCCGCAGCGCTATGCCCAGCACCGTGTTCAGCGACGCGTCGCAGTGGTGCGGCCCCTCGTAGTTGCCCCAGCAGACATGCATCCGCACCTTCTCGCGCGGCACGTTGCGCAGCGCGTGGTTCAGCGCGTCCACATGGCCGTGGCAGGCCTTCACGTAGTGCGCCTCGTCCTTGTCCTTGAACATCATGTGCTTGCCGAGGCCTAGGTCCGGGCTGTCCAGCTGCAGGATGAAGCCCGCCGCCACGATGCGCTCGTATTCCGGCCGCATCGCCTCCGCCAGCGCCTCCAGATAGGCGTCGTGGCTCGGGTAGTACTCGTTGGGCTGGAACAGGGCGATGACGCCGGGCGAGGCGCTGTTCATGAAGCCCTCGGCGGGCTTGTGCGCGTCGAGTGCCGCCTGGAAATGGGCGATGTCCGTCTCCAGCGGCTCCATGTCCTTGACCGCGATGGGACCGACGCATTTCGGCCGGCGGTATGTCGGCGTCTTGCCGCTGCCGGACTGCCGGTTCATCAGGGAGGGGAATTCCTCCAGGTCCTTCGGCACGCGGCGCGGGCTGTCCCCGTCGAAGCCGGTGATCCGGTCCTTGATGTAGGTGGCGTAGGAGATCTTGCTCATCTCCCCGTCGCTGACGATGTCGATGCCGGCCTTCACCTGCCGGCCGACCGCCACGTCGACGGCGCGGGCCACCGCCGCCTCGAACGCGGCTTTGTCGGCCAGCTCCCCCCGCTCCTGCGCGAACAGGCCGTCGGCCACGTCGGCGGGGCGCGGCAGGCTGCCGACATGGGTGGTCAGGATACGGTCGCGGCTGGTCTTCATGCGTGTCCTCCCTTGCATCTCTTGGTCGCCCGCCGGCGGAAAGCCGGCGCGGCTCAGGCGCTTGTCAGGAAGCGCGCCAGTTCCCGTGAAACCTCGTCCGGGCGTTCCAGCGGCGCCATGTGCCCGCAGCCCGGCAGCACGGACAGCCACGCCCCCGGCACGGCCTCCACGATCTCCTCATGCACCGCCACGGGGCAGAGCGCGTCGTCGTCGCCCGCCAGCGCCAGGGTCGGCAGCCCGGCCAGCCCCGGCAGCGTCGGCCGCGCGTCGCGCCGACTGGCCAGCGCCAGCGACTGGCGGCGGAACACGTCCTCCCCCAGGTTGAGCGCCATGCGCACGACCAGCCGCTTCAGCCGCTCGATCCTGGGCGCGCCCAGGGCGAAGTAGCGGGGCTTCAGCTCGTCGGTGACGATCCGGCGGAAGCCGCCGGTCTGCGCCGCCTCCACCTGCTTCATGCGGGCGAGGCGCCTGTCCGGCGTGTCCGGGCGGGGCGTGGTGCAGATCAGCGCCAGATGGGTCAGCCGCGCGCGGGCCAGCCGCGCCATCTCCAGCGCCACGATGCCGCCGAGGGAGAAGCCCACCAGGGCGAAGCGCTGCGGGGCGGACTGGAGGACCTGTCCCGCCATCTCCGTCACGGTGCGGCCGCGGGTCAGGTCGCCGACGATCAGCCGGTCGGCCAGCGCGCCCAGCGGCCTGATCTGCCCCTCGAACAGGCGGGCGTCGCACAGGGTCCCCGGCAGCAGAACGATCGCGGGAAGGCGTTCCGCCGGCCGGGCCCCCGCCATGGCTCAGCCCTTGCCCAGCCGGGCGGAAATCCCCTCGACCAGCTCGCCCGCGTAGAGGCGGCGTTCCGGCTCGATGTCGGGCTTGGCGATGCGCTCCACCAGCATGGCCACCGCCGCCTCCGCCATGCGGCGCACCGGCTGGCGGATGGTGGTCAGCCCGTAGGACAGCCAGCGCGACGGCTCCGCGCCGTCGAATCCCACCACCGACAGATCCTGGGGAATGCGCAGCCCGGCCTGGAGGCGTGCGGCGTCCATCACGCCCAGCGCCATGGCGTCGTTGGCGCAGACGACGGCCTGCAGGTCGCGGCCCGCCTCCCGCCGCAGCGCGTGGAAAGCGTCGATCCCGCTCTGGTAGCCGTAGTCCCCGCGCACGATGGTGACGCTGTCGATGCCATGGTGCCGCAGGCGGGCGATGGCGCTCTCCGTACGCTCCAGACTGACCATGTTGTCGGCCGGGCCGCCGACGATCCCGAACCGCCGGTGCCCGGCCGCGACCAGCCGGTCGATCAGCCGCCGCTCCCCCTCCGCATGGTCCACCGTGACGGCTGTGGCCGGGTTGTCGGGCGGCATCCGGTTGTAGAAGACGACCGGGACCCGGCGGTTGGCGAACTCCGTCAGCTGGGCGGCGTCCAGACGGGTGGCGGCGATCACCCCGTCCACCTGATAGCGCCAGAGATGGGTCAGCACCGTCTCCGTCTCGCTCTCGCTGTCCACCGTGAACAGCAGCACGCGCGAGCCCGCGTCGGAGATGCCGCGCGACAGCTCGGACAGGACCTCGGGATAGTAGAGGTTGGTGGAGGCGCCGATCAGGAGGCCGACGAAGCCCGACCGGCGGGTGATCAGGCTGCGGGCAATGGCGTTTGGCTGGTAACCCAGCTGGTTCGCGGCCCGCAGCACGCGCCGCCGCACCTCGGGCGAGACGCTGGCGCCCGGCGTGAAGACACGGCTGACGGAGCTCTGGGACACGCGCGCCACCCTGGCCACGTCGTAGGAGGTCACGGCCGTGGGCCGGGCGGCGGTTGAGGGTGTGTCCTCCAGCTCCGCCATCACGGCCCCGGGGTTGTTCTCACGCGGCTTTCTTCCCATACCGTCGCACCCGGATGTCCGCCTGTTCCTTGTGGCCGGCGAAGCCCTCGATGGCGCAGAGGCGCGAGCAGTACTCCCCGATGAGCACCGACGCCTCCTCAGTCAGCACCTTCTGATAGGTGCACGTCTTCATGAACTTGCCGACCCACAGGCCACCCGTGTAGCGCGCCGCCTTGCGCGTGGGAAGCGTATGGTTGGTGCCGATCACCTTGTCGCCGTAGGAGACGTTCGTCAGGTGGCCGAGGAACAGGGCACCGTAGTTCGTCATGTTCTTCAGGAAATAGTCCGGGTCGCGGGTCATCACCTGCACATGCTCGCTGGCGATGTCGTCGGCGACCTTCACCATCTCCTCATAGCTGTCGCAGACGATCACCTGCCCGTAGTCGGCCCAGGATTTCCGCGCGATCTCGGCGGTCGGCAGGATGGTGAGCTGCCGCTCCACCTCCGCCATCGTGTCCCGCGCCAGCTTCTCGGAGTTCGTCAGCAGCACGGCCGGGCTGTTGTAGCCGTGCTCCGCCTGCCCCAGCAGGTCGGCGGCGCACAGCTCCCCGTCCACGGTCTCGTCGGCGATCACCAGCGTCTCGGTCGGGCCGGCCAGCAGGTCGATGCCGACGCGGCCGAACAGCTGGCGCTTGGCCTCCGCCACATAGGCGTTGCCGGGGCCGACGATCATGTCCACCGGCTCGATCGACGGGGTGCCCAGGCCCATGGCGCCCACCGCCTGCACGCCGCCGAAGGCGTAGATCGCGTCGGCACCGGCAAGGTCCATGGCCACCACGATGGCCGGGTTCGGCTTGCCCTTGTAGGGCGGGGCGCAGGCGATGACGCGGGGCACGCCCGCCACCTTGGCCGTCACCACGCTCATGTGCGCGCTGGCGACCAGAGGGTACTTGCCGCCCGGCACGTAGCAGCCGACGCTGTTCACCGGCAGGTTCTTGTGGCCGAGGATGATCCCCGGCAGCGTCTCCACCTCGACGTCCCGGAGCGCGGACTTCTGCACCTCGGCGAAGTTCCGGATCTGCTCTTGAGCGAACTTGATGTCGTCGACGGTGCGCTGAGGCAGTTCGTCGTAGGCGGCCTTGATGTCGGAACTGGACAGCTTGAAGTCGGCCGGCGACCAGCCATCGAACTTCTCCGAATAGCGGCGGACGGCGGCGTCGCCCTCACGCGCGATCTCGCCGAGGATGCCCTCCACCGTGGCGCGGACCTGGGCGTCGTCCGACGCCGCCTTCTCTGGATCGATCCCGGTCTTCAGCCAGCGCGCCATGGTCTCCTCCGCCTTGCGTCGGGCGCCGAACCGTCGCGTGGACGGCCGGTGCGAAATTTCTTGAAGGTTCGGGGACTGTACGATTGACTGCATTCGAATGCAACGCCTTCGACGGAGCAACTTCATGACCGGTTCGGGCACCGTTGACGGGGTGGGCGGCGGCTTCCGGCTGGACGGGCGGACGGCCCTGGTGACGGGTGCGGGCAAGGGTCTGGGCCGGTCCTGCGCGCGGGCCCTGGCGGCGGCCGGCGCCCACGTCATCGCCGTCGCCCGGACGGAGGCGGACCTCGCCACCCTGGCCGATGAGGCGGCCGGAAGCGTCGAAATCTGGACTGCGGATGCGACGGAACCCGCGTTCCTGGAGCGGGTGGAGGCGCTGCCCCGGCTGGACGTGCTGGTGAACAATGTGGGCGCCAACAAGCCGGAGCCTTTCGCGGAGGTGACGGCAGAGACGCTGGACCGGCTGCTGACCCTGAACGTGCGCGCCGCGTTTCTTGCGGCGCAGGCCGCCGTGCGCGCCATGCTGCGGGCGGGTAACGGCGGCAGCGTCATCCACATGACGTCCCAGATGGGCCATGTCGGTAGCCCGAACCGCACCGTCTACTGCATGACCAAGCACGCGCTGGAGGGCCTGTCCAAAGCGATGGCTGTGGAGCTGGCGCCCAAGGGCATCCGCGTGAACTGCGTGGCCCCCACCTTCATCGAGACGCCGATGACCGCACCCATGCTGGCCAACCCGGACTTCCGCCGCTTCGTGCTGGACCGCATCCCCTTGGGGCGCACCGGCACTGCGGAGGAGGTGGCGGCGGCCGTCGTCTTCCTCGCCTCCCCCGCCGCAAGCCTGATCACCGGCACCAGCCTGCTTGTGGACGGCGGCTGGACGGCGCAATGAATTCGGATCACCAGGATCGGACCCGCGCGCGATGACCGAACTCGAATCCCAGGCCTTCCAGGCGAAGCTGGCCTTCCATGCCGCCTGGACCCGCATCGACGCGACGGCGGACGCCCGCGCGGCGGCGGCACATCTCAAGGACCTGTACGCCCCCGACGCCGCCTGGAACGGCCCGCACCCGATCAACGCCCTCGCCGGAGCCGACGCGGTGGTGGACGGCTTCTGGCGCCCGCTCGCCACCGCGCTGCCGGACCTGGAGCGCGGGTTCGACATCCTGATGTCCGGCGTGTTCAAGGACGGCGCCTGGGTCGCCAGCACCGGCCACTACAGCGGCACCTTCACCGCCCCCTGGCTGGGCATCCGCCCCACCGGGCGGGTGCTGACCGTGCGCTACGGGGAGTTCGCGAGGTTCGTGGGCGGGCGCATCGTCGAGAGCTACACGATCCTGGACATCCCCGACGTGCTGCGCCAGGCGGGCCACCCGCCCTTCGCCTTCACCCTGGGGCTGGAGGACCGGGTGCCCGGCCCCGCCACCGCCGACGGCGTGATGCTGACGCCCGCCGATCCCGCCGCCTCGACCCAGAGCCTGAAGCTGGTGGAGGCGATGATCGCCGGCCTGATGCGGTACGACGGCAAGACGCTGGACAGCATGGGGATGGAGCGGTTCTGGGACGCCCGTCGCATGATGTGGTACGGCCCCGCAGGCATCGGCACCTGCCGGGGGCTGAAGGGCTTCCAGGACGTGCACCAGCGCCCGTTTCTCGCCGCCTTCCCGGACCGGCGCGGCGGCGACCATAAGTGCCGCGTGGGGGAGGGTGCCTATGTCGGCTCCACCGGCTGGCCCAGCGTGCGGGCCACCCACACCGGCGGCGGGTTCCTGGGCCTGCCCCCCACCGGCCGTCCCATCGGCATGCGCGTCATGGACTTCTGGCGGCGGCAGGACGACCTGCTGCTGGAGAACTGGGTCTTCATCGACCTGATCGACCTCGCCCTCCAGATGGGGGTGGACGTGCTGGCCCGCCTGCGGGAGGGCGGCCGGATCGACTGAGGCGGGCGGGGATGCGTCCAAACGTCAGCCGCCCTGGTCCGGAAGCGCGCCCGAACGATCTTGCGGCGCATGAGCACGCCGTTCACACCCTCCCGCGCCGCCGGCCTCGCCCGGCTCCAGTCCTTCCTGCCGCGCGCCGGCCGCGCCTACGCCGCCCAACGGAACTTCGACCGGGGTCCCGATGACAGGACCAACGTCTCCGGCCTCAGCCCCTATGTGCGGCACCGGCTGGTGACGGAGGCGGAGGTCGTGCGGGCCGCCCTCGGCGCGCACGGCCTGGCAGCGGCCGAGAAGTTCGTGCAGGAGCAGTTCTGGCGCACCTACTGGAAGGGCTGGCTGGAACTGCGCCCCCGTGTCTGGACCGACTGGCTGGCGGGGGTGGAAGCAGCCCAGCGGGCGCTGGAGGCGGACCCCGCCACCGCCGACCGCCATACCGTGGCCACCGCCGGGCGGACCGGCATCGACTGCTTCGACGCCTGGGTGGCGGAGCTGCGCGACACCGGCTACCTGCACAACCATGCCCGCATGTGGTTCGCCAGCATCTGGATCTTCACCCTGCGCCTGCCGTGGGAACTGGGGGCGGCACTGTTCATGCGGCATCTGCTGGACGGTGACCCGGCCAGCAACACCCTTTCCTGGCGTTGGGTCGGGGGCCTGCAGACAGTGGGGAAGACCTACCTCGCCCGCCGGTCCAACATCAGGGAGTACACGGACGGCCGGTTCGACCCGCCGAACTTGGCCCACGACGCCCCGCCCCTGACAGGACCGCAAGCACCGCCCGCCGGGCGGCTGCCGGACTTGGCGACGCCCGACCCGGATGCCTCCACCGGCCTGCTCCTGCACGAGGAGGATCTGGCACCGGACAGCCTGGACATCGCCACCCGTGTGGCGGGCGTGGCTGGCCTGCGCGCCTCCCCCGCGCACAGCCCCACGGGCGTGGCGCCCGGCGTGGCCGCCTGGGTGGCGGACGCGCTGGACGAGGCGTGCGGCCGGGCGGGCGACATGTTCGGGGTGGAACCGATGCGCCCCGCCGGGCCGGACCCGCTCGCGGCCGTGGTCGACTGGGCACGCACGGCCGGCTTCCGCCAGATCGTCACACCCTATGCCCCCGTGGGGCCCGTGGCGGACCGGCTGGCGGCGATCGAGACGGCACTGGCGCCGCATGGCGTCCGCCTTGTCCGCCTGCTCCGCCCCTACGACCGCGCCTGCTGGCCGCACGCGACGCGCGGCTTCTTCACCTTCAAGGAGAAGATCCCCGTCCTGATCCGGGAGCTGGGTCTGGACTGAGCCCGGGGCCCCGGCCCAGGTCCCCGAGCAGCCGGTCGACGGCCCGGAAGCGACGCAGCAGGCCGGGAGCCTTGGCGCCGACGAGGGTATAGGCCAGCGCGGGGACGACGCGGCCGGCCGCGACGGCGATGGCGATGGCGGCGGGTGACAGGCCCGCGACCGCGCAGACCAGGACGGCCGTGCGGGGCGGCCACGGCAGCATGGCCAGCACGACCAGCGCCATGATTCCGTAGCGCTGGATGTGAGCCATGACGGTCCCGGCCGCACCCGCCTCGGGCGCGCCGCCGAACAGCGCGTCGATCAGGGGCTGGCCGAACTGCTGGATGGCGAGCGCGGTCAGGAAGGCGCCAAGGCCGGTCGCGGCCACGAAGGCCAGGGCGAGCTGCCACCAGCGCCGGGGCAGCAGCACCGACAGGCCCAGCAGCAGCATCTGGTTGGGCAGGAACGGCAGCACATAGTCGGTCAGCGGAAAGACGCTGACGGCCGGCAGGAACCAGGGCCGGTCGGCGCGGCGTTCCAGCGCCAACACCAGCCGCGCTGCACGGGACGGGGTGGGGGCCACGGCTTCCATCATGACCATCTCAGGACCCGGCGGCCGGGGCGGTGGGGACGGAAGCGGGCCCGAAGCGGTGCTCGGTCCAGAGCGACCGGGCGCGGCCGCTCGACAGGTCATAGGGTTCCGGCTGACCGGCATAGGCGAGCAGCTGCCCGCTCGCCCGGTCCACGGTCATCCGAAACGTGTCCCGCATGAAGAAGCTCTGCACGATGAAGTCGGTCGAGCGCAGGTCGACCGTGAAGGAGGTGTCGGTCACCGAAGTGACGGTGGCGCGCATGGGGGCGGTCTTCAGCGCCTTCGCGATGGGGACCCGGAAATCGAAGGTCTTCAGGTCCGGCGTCCGCCGCAGCTGGTCCGCGATGCGCGGGGCGACTTGGCCCACGGTCAGCACCTCGCCCGCGACCGTCTCCGTCCGGGGCGCGTCGCCCTCGTAGAGGGGCGTGAACGTCAGACGGTCCCCATCCACGGTGATGCGCACGGGCTCCCCGCCCGGCCGCGTGTCGGACACGGTCACCTCCACCAGCCGCCCGTCGGCGAGGCGGCTCTCCTCCACATGGAAGGCTTGGCCGTCGCGCCGGAACTCCCGCCGGACGACCCGGTCCGCGGCGGTGCCGGTGATGGTCTCCAGAAGCTGCCAGCGTTCCGCCTGTCCGGCCCGGTTAATGAAGGCGATCCCGGCTTCCCGCGTCTCGCCGGCGGCGGCCACGGGCGCGAGGAGGAAGGCGCCCGCGAGGGTCGCCAGAAGGATTCGGCGCATGGGTCGGCTCCTATCCGTTGCGCATGATGCGGTCGGCAAGGCTGGGCGAGAGGCCTTGGATCGCGCGCAGCAGACGGGACTTGCCGACATAGATTTCGGTGGCGTGGGCGCGCATGCCGGCGACGATCTGGCGGGCGCAGTCCTCAGCGCCGATCTTTCCGCGCCCGCGTCCCCGGGTCATGTCGGTGTCGACCAGCGGCGGCAGCGCCTCCACCACCCGCAGGTGGGGGGCGGCGTCCTCCGCCTGATAGCGCAAGCCCTTGGTGAAGGCGCGGACGGCGGCCTTGGTGGCGCAGTAGACCGGCGACGACTTCTTGGGCGCCAGCGCCAGGCCGGATGTCACGTTCACGACCATCGCCGCCGGCTGCGACCGCAGCAGGGGCAGCAGCCCGCAGGTCAGCGCCACAACCGCGGTGAAGTTCGTCCCGATCTCGTCGCGCAGGGCGGGCACATGGCGGGCCGGGTCGCCGTCCAGGAAGTCCGTCAGCGTCTGCACGCCCGCATTGTTGACCAGCACCGACAGGTCGGGTGCGGTGTCGCGCACCGTTTCGACCAGCCGGTCCACCTCCCCGGGCCGGGACAGGTCCGCGCGGATGGGCGTCACCTTGCCGTCATAGGCGGCCCGCAGCCCATCCAGGCGGCGCTGGTCCCGGCCGACGACCAGGATGCGGCCCGCCCCCTCCCCCAGCAGGAGCCGCGTCAGGGCGAGGCCGATGCCGTTGGCCCCGCCGGTGACCAGCATGGTGCGTCCGTTCAGGTCCATGACGCCCCCGCTCAGAGGACCGGCAGCGCCAGCGGGCGCGCCATCTCGATGGTGCCGAGATACTCGTGCCAGCGGCCGTTCGGCTTGGCGTCGCGGGGGTCGAGCACGCCGTCATAGCCGACCAGCGCCGTCAGGCCCGCGTCGAACCGGCAGACCGTGCTGCCGAACAGCAGCCGGAGGACCGGATTGACCGGCGTGACCACCACGTCCACCCGCCCGTCGCGCGGCAGGGCGCGCACGTTCACCGTGGCGGACCGCATCACCTTCAGCACGGGAAACCGGGCCTTGACGACCATCCCCGCCGTCAGCGCCGAAGAGTGGGCGGCGGCGAACAGCGGCAGGGAGGCCAGCGACACGACCGGGTGCCCCACGCGCTCCGTCCGCTGGCGCCGGTCGCCGCCCCGGGTGAGGCCGTAGCGGATCTCCCAGCCGCGCCCCGTCGCTTCGATCGTGGCCGTCGCCTCCTCCTCCAGGTGCGGCTGCCGCGCGTGAACCCGCGTGAGCCCGTGGGCCGGCGACCAGTCCGCCAGCTCCTCCGACGCGAGGGCGCCGTCCACGCCGATGAAGCGCCGCCCGCAACGCAGCCCCTCCCCCGCCGGCTCCAGCGACAGGCGCACCAACCAGACCGCGCGGCGCGACGCATGGTCCCGCAGGAACGCGTGTCCCTCGGCGGTGGCGGTGGCCGGGGCGTGGGTGCCACCGGCAAGGGCTTGCAGGGCTGTCATGGGGGTGTCCAGTAGGGGGTGGGGAGGGTCTGGGGGGCGGATCAGGATGCGAACTCGGCCCGGTAGCGGCCGGGCGGGATGTTGGTGCGGCGCTTGAACTCGCGGGTGAAATGCGCCTGGTCGCTGAAGCCGCAGAGCAGGCCGACCTCCGCGACGGACAGGTCGCCTGCGAGCAGGAGTTCGGTCGCCTTGCGCACCTGGGCGGTCCGGACGACGGCGGCGAAGGTCGTGTCCGCCTCGCCCAGGCGGCGCTGGAGGGAGCGGGTCGAGTGGCCGACATGGCGCGCGACCTCCTGGAGCGACCAGGATCGCGAACAGTCCGCCAGGATCAGCGCCATGATGCGGTCGACCAGGGCGCGGGCGTCCTCCGCCACCGCGAAGGGCAGCGGCCCCGCCTGACCGGCCGCACCCGACCGATCCCCGACCGGGCCGGTCCAGCGGATGCGCCACAGTCCGGTGCGGCGCGGGGCGGGGCCGGGATCGATCGCATCGTCGCCGGACCAGACGGGGATTTCGGCCGCGTCCTCGACCAAATGGGCGGTCAGGCCGGTGGCGCCGGTGGCGGCGAACAGGGCGATCAGCAGGCCGAGGATCAGCAGGTCCTCCGGCGCGCTCGGCACCTCGCCGTCGCGGATCGACACATGCTCCAGCAGCAGTTCACCATCGCCGCCGCCGCGCCGCAGCACCCGGTGGTGGGAATGGACGTAGCGCTCCAGCCGCTGCCAGCGGGACAGCAGGTCATGGGGTCCGCGCGCCATCAGCAGGGCGAGCAGGGTCGGCTCGGGCCCGGCGTCCCGGATGCCCTGGCCGATGCGGAGGATCGGCAGCGCGCCATGCGCCGCATGGACCGCGTCCAGCAGCGACGACTTCTCAGCGGAGGCCACCGTGCCGCTGGTCGGCACCGGACCCGGAGCGGCCGAGGGGAGCAGACCCTGGCGGGCCAGTTCCCGGGCGACGAGGGTGTAGAGGATGGCGCTGGTGATGTCGGACACGGGGATACGGGACCTCTGGATCGGCGGCCTTCCGGGGACCGCGCCCGCCCCACCATCTTGTCGGCGGCCCGTGTCGGCGCTTGAACGATCGCGCCAAAATCGCAGGGCGTCAGATTGGCGCGATCGTTCAAGGCGGCGGCGGGCGGGCGGCCACATTCGGGGCAACCACAACGATGTAGGTGCCCCGATGCGTTCCGCAGCCCTCGCCCTCTCCGCCGCCGCCACGTCCCTCCTGCCCACCCTGGCCGTTCCCGCCATGGCCGCGACCGACGGACGGCCCCTCTGGGAGGCCGGGGTGGGTGGCGGTGGCGGCTGGCTGCCCCACTATCCCGCCTCCGACGAGGGCGGCTTCCGGGGCCTCGCGGCACCCTATGTGATCTACCGGGGGGAGATCTTCCGGGTCGGCGACGACGGGATCGCCCGCAGCCGCGTGGTCAACACCAGCCTGTTCGAGCTGGACATCAGCCTCGACGGCTCGTTCGACGCGGAGTCGGACGAGAACGACGCCCGGCGCGGCATGCCGGACCTGGACTTCCTGGCCGAGATCGGGCCGCAGCTCGTGCTGAAGCTGCACCGGTCGGAGAGGGAGGAGCTGGACGTGGCGCTGCAGGTGCGGGCCGCCTTCTCCACGGATTTCTCCAGTCTGGACGATCGCGGCTTCGTCTATCAGCTCCGCGCCTCCTATGAGACGCGGGGGCTGTTCGGCGGCGATGTCGGCCTCGTGCTCAGCGGCGGGCCGATCTTCGCGACGGAGCGGCTGCACGACTATTTCTACCAGGTCGATTCCGGCTTCGCAGCACCCGGCCGCCCGGCCTTTGACGCCCAGGGCGGCTATGTCGGCACGGAGGCTTTCCTCGGGACCTACTATGCGCTCTCCGAACAGCTGACCCTGTACGCCGGCGCCCAGCTCGGCCTCTATGCGGGGGCGGAGAACGCCGACAGCCCGCTGTTCCGGGAGGATTTCACGGCGGGCGTGCTCGCCGGCTTCACCTGGTCCTTCTGGCGGAGCGAGCGGCGCGCGCGGGACTGAGCCGCGGGCGCACGGGCCGGCCAAGATCGATGCGCGCCCCGGCACCCGCAACCACCGTCGTCTTCCGCAGATGCCGGCGCGCCAGCGCGCGCCGGCTGGCGGCGCTCATGCCGGCACCCGCCGGATTGGCGTTCCTGGAACCGGGCGCGAGCCTGGTACTGGCGGCGACCCTGTGCCTGCTGGTCTGGGCGGACGACACCCGGTTCCATTTCGCTCTGACGCGTGGGCGGCTGCTGCTCAGGCAGGGTGCGCTGGAACCTGTGCGGCCGATCCCGCTTCGGGACATCGCTTCGATCGAGGTCATGAACGTCCGAACGACGAAACGGGCCGCGCATCGCGCCGCCGGCGACCTGCTGCTGGTCCTGGGACACGGAACCGTGGTCGTCCGGTCATTGGACGATGTCCACGCGGTCGCCGCGGCGATCGTGCGCGCCCGCGACGCGGCCGAAGGGTCCTGAATTTTTGTGGCTTGGGATGGTGGGCGCGACAGGGATTGAACCTGTGACCCCTACGATGTCAACGTAGTGCTCTCCCGCTGAGCTACGCGCCCATCCCGTGCGGAAACGCGTCGGGACCGGCCCGGCGCGGAGCGGGGGTGTAGCACCTCGCCGGGGGCTTGGCAACCCCTCCCCGCACGCCCTCCCCGCACGCCCGCGCACGGGACGGTTCCCGCCACCGTGACACCCCCCGAGACACCCCCTGTGACAGCCGCCGGACGGACAAAGCGCGGTGTTCGCGCCCAAGCGCGGTGACAGGGCGGGCCGCTTGGCGTTTAATCCCGGTCATGGACCGGCCGCTGCCCGACACGCCCTCGTTCGACGCCTCGACGCTCGACACGCCCCGCCTGGAGACACCCGGCCTCGGGACGCCCGGCCTGGGCATGCCGGGCATGGGCATGCCGGCGGCGGTGGACGCGCGCCCGGCCGATCCGCACGAGGGCGTGGTCTACCGCGTCCGCCGCCCGTCGACCCGCAGCCTGCCGATCGTGCTGGCCTCCCCGCACAGCGGGCGGGACTATTCCGCCGATTTCCTGGCGGGCTCGCGCCTGGATCCGCGCAAGCTGCGCCGGTCGGAGGACTGCTTCGTCGACGAGATCTTCGCCCCGGCGGTGGACCTGGGCGCCCCGATGCTGGAGGCGCTGTTCCCCCGCGCCTATCTGGACCCGAACCGGGAGCCCTACGAGCTGGACCCGGAGATGTTCGAGGGGCCGGTCCCGGCCTATGTGAACAGCCGCAGCCCCCGCGTGGCGGCCGGCCTGGGCACCATCGCCCGCATCGTCGCCAGCGGCGAGGAGATCTATCGCGGCAAGCTGCCCATCGGCGAGGCGATGAACCGGGTGCGCGACTGCTACCACCCCTACCACGCCGCCCTGCGCGGCCTGATCGACGAGACGCGCAGCCAGTTCGGCTACTGCGTGCTGCTGGACTGCCATTCCATGCCCTCCATCGGGCTGCCGCCGGAGATGGTGGCCGGAAGCCGGGTGGACATGATCCTGGGCGACTGTTTCGGCACGGCCTGCGCCGAGCAGGTGACGGAGGCGGCGGAGGCGGCGCTGCGGCGCCTGGGCTACACCATCGCCCGCAACGCCCCCTATGCCGGGGGCTACACCACCAAGCATTACGGCCGCCCCCGCGACGGCGTGCACGCCATCCAGATCGAGATCAACCGCTCCCTCTACATGGACGAGACGACCTTCACCCGCCGGCCCTTCCTGGGCACGCTGGCCCAGCACATGCAGAGCATCGTCGCCGCCCTGGCCCGCGTGCCGCCGGGCTTCCTGGCCGCCCGCGCCCGATGACCCCGCCCCTGCTGCGCGACGCCGGGCCCGCCGACGCGGCGGGCATCCTGGCGATCTACGGCCCGCGCGTGATCGACGGCACCGCCAGCTACGAGGAGGCCCCGCCGTCGCTGGAGGAGATGGGCCGCCGCATGGCCGACGTGGCGGCGCGCGGCCTGCCCTGGCTGGTGGCGGAGCTGCCGGAAGCCCCCGGCCGCGTGGCGGGTTACGCCTATGCCGGGCCGTTCCGCACCCGCAGCGCCTACCGCCACACCGTGGAGAACTCCGTCTACGTGGCCGACTGGGCGCAGGGGCACGGGCTGGGCCGGCTGCTGCTGGCGAGCCTGATCGACCGCTGCGCGGCGCTGGGCTACCGGCGGATGGTGGCCGTGATCGGGGAGAAGGCGAACGCGGCGTCGGTGGCGCTGCACGCCCGCCTGGGCTTCGTGGAGGCGGGCGTCATCCCCGGCTGCGGCTTCAAGCACGGGCGCTGGCTGGACCTCTACATCATGCAGCGCCCGCTGGGCGACGGGGCCAGGACACCCCCGGCCGACAGGCCCATCGGCCTATGACGTTCGACGCCCCCTGACGGAGGTCAGGGTGCCCAAGGCCCCGCCCCCGCCGGTAAGGTGGCCCCCGGCGCGGGGTGCCCCTTCGGACGCACCCGCCCATCCGGAATGGCAGCAGGGAGGCGAAACGGCGTGAACCGGCTGGTCGTCGTATCCAACCGCGTGGCCCTGGTCGAGGAGGGCAAGCAGCAGCAGGCGGGCGGCCTCGCCGTGGCCATCCAGGAGGCGCTGAAGAGCCGGGGGGGCATCTGGTTCGGCTGGAACGGGCAGACCGTGGACGGGCCCGAGGGTCCGCCGAAGATCACCCAGTCCGGCCGCCTGACCTATGCCACCCTGGCGCTGAACGAGCGCGACCACGCGGAGTATTACAACGGCTTCGCCAACTCCACCCTGTGGCCGCTGTTCCACTACCGACTGGACCTCGCCAGCTTCAGCGGGCGCACCTATGCCGGCTACCAGCGGGTCAACAGCCTGTTCGCCGGCAAGCTGGCGCCGCTGCTGGAGCCGGACGACCTGATCTGGGTGCACGACTACCACCTGATCCCCTTCGCCGAGCAGCTGCGCAACATGGGCCTGCCGCAGCGGATGGGGTTCTACCTGCACACCCCCTTCCCGGCCCCTGAGATCCTGGTGGCCCTGCCGGCGCACGAGGCGCTGGTGCGCAACCTGTGCGCCTATGACCTGGTGGGGTTCCAGACCGAGAGCGACCTGCGCTGCTTCGCCAACTACATCCGCTACGAGGCGCGGGGCGAGGTGACGGAGCTGGGCAGCAACAGCACCGGCGGCACCGGCGCCGTGCGCGTCCGCGCCTTCGGCCGCACGGTGACGGCCCAGGCCTTCCCCATCAGCATCGAGACGGAGCTGCTGGCCGGGCTGGCGGCGCAGGGTGCCAACTCCGTCCAGACCCAGCGGCTGCGCGACAGCCTGGTCGGCCGGGCGCTGATCATCGGTGTGGACCGGCTGGACTATTCCAAGGGGCTGCCGCAGCGGTTCGAGGCGTTCCAGCAGCTTCTGGACGCGTACCCCGCCAACCGGGGCCAGGTGTCCTTCATGCAGATCGCCCCGCCCAGCCGGGCGGACGTGGCCGAATATCAGGCCATCCGCCGGGAGCTGGAGGGGATGGCCGGGCACATCAACGGCCGCTTCGCCGAGTTCGACTGGGTGCCGATCCGCTATCTGAACAAGAGCTTCAATCGCAAGGCCCTGGCGGGATTCTACCGGCACGCCCGGATCGGGCTGGTCACCCCGCTGCGCGACGGGATGAACCTGGTGGCGAAGGAGTATGTCGCCTGCCAGAATCCGGAGGACCCCGGCGTGCTGGTGCTGTCGCGATTCGCCGGGGCCGCCAAGGAGCTTGACGCCGCCCTGATCGTCAATCCCTATGACATCGGCGCCACAGCGGAGAACCTGCAGCGGGGGCTGACGATGCCGCTGGCGGAGCGCCGCGAACGCTACGAGGCGATGATGCGCGTGCTGCGGACCAACGACATCACCCACTGGCGCCAGGCCTATGTGGACACGCTGGCCGCCCTGGAGCCCGAACAGTGAGCGGCCCGTTCCTGCTGGCCGACATCGGCGGCACCAACGCCCGCTTCGCCCTGGCGGGGCCGGAGGGGGTGAGCCGGGAACTGGCGCTGCGCTGCGCCGACCACCCGTCGCTGGCCGCCGCCGCCAAGGCCTATCTGGCGGAGATGGCGCCGGATGCACGGCCGGTGGCGGGCGCCTTCGCCATCGCTTCCCCCGTCACCGGCGACATCATCCGGATGACCAACCTGCCCTGGGAATTCTCCATCCAACGGGTCCGGCAGGAGCTGGGGCTGGAGCGGCTGGACGTCATCAACGATTTCACCGCCGTGGCCCTCGCCGTGCCGGAGCTGTCCGAGGGCGACCGGGTGCAGATCGGCGACGGCTGGGCCGAGCCCGGCTGGCCCATCGGCGTGCTGGGGCCGGGCAGCGGGCTGGGCGTGTCGGCCCTGGTGCCGGGTCCGCGCGGCTGGCGGGCGCTGGCGACCGAGGGCGGGCACGTCACCATGGCGCCGGTCAGCGACCGCGAGGGGGCCGTGCTGGCCCAGCTGCGCAAGGGCTTCGACCATGTCTCCGCCGAGCGGCTGCTGTCCGGGCCGGGGCTGGTGAACCTTTACGAGGCGCTGGTCCTGATCGACGGGCACGAGCCGGAGAGGCTGACCCCGGCCGAGGTGACGGGGCGCGCGCTGGACCGCAAGGACCCGGCCTGCCTGGAGGCGCTGGAGATGTTCTGCGCCATGCTGGGCACGGTGGCCGGAAACCTCGCCCTGACGCTGGGCGCGCGCGGCGGCGTCTATGTGGCGGGCGGGATCGCGCCCCGCATCCTGGCCTTCCTCAGCCATTCCCGGTTCCGCAAGCGGTTCGTGGAGAAGGGCCGGATGCGCGACTTCCTGGGCCCGATCCCGACATATGTGGTGATCCACCCCTTCCCCGCCTTCCTGGGCCTCGCCGCCAAGCTGCGGCTGCCGGCGGACTGAGGCGTTCCGGCCCTGAGACGGACCCGTGTGATACGCCGTGTTACGCCGTGATACGTTTTCCGGCTATCGGGGGCGTCACGTAACGGGCGGGACGGGGGAGCCCCCGTGAAACGCCGTTTATCGTTTTTGGCGGGTTCCGGCAGAGAGGGGGCGGAGTCCGGGCGCTGATCAGCCGCGAGACTGCCACGGAATAGGAATATTGTCAAGCCTCCGCCCAAACGAAACGGGCGGTGGATCGCTCCACCGCCCGTCCGAATTCCAGTGGCCGGCGCCGCTCAGTGCAGCTTGCCGTCCAGATCCTTGATGGCCTGATCGACCAGGGCGGCGCGGCGGCCGGAGTCCATGTTCTCCACCAGCAGCCGCTCGGTCGCGGCGGCGGCGAGGTCGACGGCGAGGTCGCGGACCTGCTGCAGGGCCTGGGCCTCCGCCTGGGCGATCTTGTCCATGGCGGCGGCCTCCCGCCGCTTCAGGGAGGTTTCCAGCTCGTCGGCCGCGTTGCGGCGGATGCGGTCGGCCTCCTCCCGCGCGGCGGCGATGATGTTCTCCGCCTCCTTCAGCGCGTCCCGCTGCTTGCGCTGATACTGCGCCAGCATGGACTGCGCCTCCTCGCGCAGGGCCTGGGCCTGCTCGATCTCCTGGCGGATGCGCTCCGCCCGGGCGTCGAGCGCGCCGAGGATGGCCTTCTTGGCGACGTTCCAGACCAGCGCCACGAAGGCGACGAAGGCGACGAGAACCCAGAAGGTCGTGCTCTGCAACATCACGCGCGCTCCTTCAGGGCGAGGTCCACGGCGGCCTCGGCCCGGGCCTGGTCGAGGTCGAGCCCGACCAGCCGCGCCACGGCGGCCTGCGCCGCCTCGGCCGAGACGGTGCGGACGTTGGACAGCGCCGTCTCCTTGGCGGCCCCGATCCGGGCCTCCGCCTCGCGGGCGCGGACGGCGAGGTCCGCCGCCAGCTCGGCCTGACGCCGCGCGGTTTCCGCGTCGGTCGTCGCGACCGCGTCGGCCAGCACCTTCTGGGCGCTGGCGCGGGCGTCGGCCAGGGCCTTCTCATAGGCCTGGATGACGCCGTCGGCCTCCGCCTTCAGGCTGTGGGCGCGGTCGAGATCGTTGGCGATCTTCTCCTGCCGGGCCTCCAGCACCTCGGCGACGCGGGGCAGCGCCACCTTGGACATCAGGAACAGCAGCAGGCCGAAGGTGATGGCCAGCCAGAACAGCTGCGTCGGGTAGGTCCCGACATTGAGCTGCGGCAGCCCGCCCTCGACATGCTCGGCCGTTTCGGCGGCCACACCCTCGGCCACCTTCTCCGCCTCGTTGGCGGCGAAGGCGACGGCCGGCTGACCGGCCAGCGCGAACGCCAGCAGGACAACCGCCGCGAGGCGGCCGAACAGGCCCTTCAGCTCTCCCATCGACATGGAAGCTCCTCTCTCCGCTCCGCACCGGGCGCGCGGCATTGGCGGCCCGGGACCTGACACGCGCGCCGGACCGGTGGAACGACGGCGCGGGAGCCTTCACCCCCGCGCCGTCGCGCGCCGGTCCGTCGTTCCGATGATCAGGCGAAGAGGATGAGGAAGGCGATGACGAGGGCGAACAGCGCCACCGCCTCGGTCACGGCGAAGCCGAAGATGCCGAGCGGGAACACCTGGTCGCGGGCGGCGGGGTTGCGGCCCACGGCGGCGATCAGGTTGGCGAAGATGTTGCCCAGGCCGACGCCGACGCCGGCGAGAGCGAGCATGGCCAGACCGGCGCCAATGTAGCGAGCAGCCTCAGCGTCCATTTTGAAACCTCTTCAGTCCACTGGTTGATTGGATGGGAACGGAACCCGGCCGGCCATCAGTGCAGTTCGATGGCGTCGCGGATGTAGATGCAGGTGAGAAGCGTGAAGACATAGGCCTGGACGCAGGCGACCAGGATTTCGAGCGCCACCACCGCCACGTTCGCGGCGACCGGCAACAGGCCGAACACGTACCCGCCCGCCCCCAGGGCGCCGCCCAGCGCCACGGTGAAACCGGCGAAGACCTTCAGGATCGTGTGACCGGCCAGCATGTTGGCGAACAGTCGCACGCCCAGGCTCAGCGGCCGGGACAGGTAGGAGATGATCTCGATCATCACCATCAGCGGGGCGAGCCAGAGCGGCGTGCCCGCCGGCAGGAAGAAGCTGAAGAAGTGCAGCCCGTGCCGGACGAACGCCAGGATGGTGACGAACAGGAAGACGGTGACCGCCATCGCGAAGGTGACGGCGATGTGGCTCGTGAAGGTGAAGGAGCCGGGGATCATGCCCAGCAGGTTGCCCGCCAGGATGAAGGTGAAGAGCGAGAAGACGAAGGGGAAGAACTTGCGCGCCTCGGGCCCCGCATTCTCCCGCAGCATCGTCGCCACGAACTCGTAGAGCAGCTCCGCCACCGACTGCAGCCGGCCGGGCACCATGGCGCGGCCGCGCATCCCGAACATCAGCAGCCCCGTGACCAGCACCACCGCCAGCACCATGAAGGCGGCGGAATTGGTGAAGGACAGGTCGAGCCCGCCCACCTCGATCGGGACGATCGGCTTGATCTGGAACTGGTGAAGCGGATCGGTGGCCACGATCTGATGCCCCTTGCGCCCTTGCCCGTTGTCCCTAGCCCTCAGCGGCCGGACCCGTCGGGCCCGTCCTCCGCGGACCCCCGCGCGGGGTCCTTCCGGTAACCAATCGCGTATCCCTTGCCGGTGACGGCACGGTAGACGTTCATGAACCCCGCGCCCGCGCCGAGCAGGAAGAACACGACCGTGCCCCAGGGCGATGTCCCGAGCCAACCATCCACGGTGATCCCGAGGAAAAGGCCCACGACAACCCCGGCGACCAGTTCGATCCCGATGCGGACGCCCTGCCCGTAGCCCTGCCCGACCCCCATCGCCGGCTTGCCCGGTTCGGGGTCGAGGCCGGCTCCGCGCCGCGCCTCACGCAATCGGGCCTCGAGTTCCTCAAGAGACGGGGGCGGTTTGTCGTCTGCCATGGAGCCGGTTCCGGATGGAGCTTTCCCATGCGACGAGCCGCCTTCCGCCGCCGTTGTCGACGCCGCGCGAAAGCGGCGGCACCATACGGGCCGGCCCCACCCCTGTCAAGCGCGGAAAGCTGACACTTAAGCGTTTGATTTTGCTCGAATTAGCCGCGCCGGGGACGGCCCGGGGAATGGTTCCGTTGTGCGCTGCGACACGGGGCCGCGCGGGCGGCGGGGCGGATTCCCGCGCGGGTGGTGTGGGATGTGGCGGAGAGGAACCGGCCCCCTCACCCGGCTCGCTGGCGCTCGCCCCCCTCTCCCGCGAGGGGAGAGGGGGAACTTGGCACCGTCACCGTTCTGGTCGAGCGGGCATGGTGGTTGAAGGCATGAGCCGGCCCCGGTGAACCCTCTCCCCCTGCGGGAGAGGGTGGTGAGGCGGAGCCGAACCGGGTGAGGGGTATGCCACCGGCTGAGAGGAACCGGGACCCCTCACCCCCTCGCTCCGCTCGGGACCCTCTCCCGCAAGGGGAGAGGGGGAACTTGGCACCGGC
>JAJUIU010000050.1 GCA_029267445.1 Rhodospirillaceae bacterium | reverse complement strand
GTCCCAGCGGCGCCCGATGCGAAGGCCAGGCTCTAGCGGCGGCCGAGGCTCCGGGCACGCGGCCGGGGACGCGTCAGCAGCATGCCCCCCGCCGTCAGGCCGGCGGCCAGCAGGGTGGCCGCCCCGATGCCGGCCAGCCGGGCCGCGGCGGCGGGGACGCCCATGGCGGTGTCGCGGCTTTCGCGGTCGAAACCGCCGTGGGTGCGGTGCAGCCCCTCCACCGGGTCGAACAGGTTGTCCGGCCGGTCCGGCGGCGGCCGGCGGTCGCGCGCCTGCCCGTCGATGGCGGTGGCACCCAGATAACGGTCGAGCGCGCCCGGCGCCAGCATGTCGGCCCCGATCACCAGCGGCGTGGTCCAGCCGACCCAGACCTCGCGCCTGGGCCGGTCGATCACGTCCAGGATGTGGCGGGCGATGGCCTCCGGCTGGTAGACGGGGGCGACCGGGCGGGGCAGGCGGCCCGTCTTCGTGCGGGCCCAGTCGAACTGCGGGGTGTTCACGGCCGGGATGTGGACGGCGGAGACGGTGACCGCGCCGCCGTCATGGGCGAGCTCCGACCAGAGGCTTTCCAGGAAGCCTTGGAGCGCGTGCTTGGCGCCGCAATAGGCGGCCTGCAGCGGAATGCCGCGATAGGCCAGCGAGGAGCCGACCTGCACCAGGGCCCCGCGCCCGCGCGGACGCATGCGCCGCAGCGCCGTCATCAGGCCGTAGGCGTTGCCGAGATAGGTCACCTCGGTGACGCGGCGCAGCTCCTCCGGCGTCAGGTCCCGCACCTTGGAGAAGACGGTGACCATGGCCGCGTTGACCCAGACGTCGATCGGACCCAGTGCCGCCTCGATGGCGTCGGCGGCGCGCTCCAGCGCGTCCGGGTCGGCGATGTCCGCAGGGGCGGCGAAGGCGGTCCCGCCCTGCCGGCCGATCTCCCGCGCGGCGTCGTCCAGGCCCGTGCGGCTGCGGGCGATCAGCCCCACCCGGTCGCCCCGGCGGGCGCAGGCCAGCGCCACGGCGCGCCCGACGCCGGCCGACCCGCCGGTGATGACGACCGTGCGCCCACCCTGAGTTTCGCGCGCGCCGCGATCCGCCCCCATTCCGCCATCGGCCATGGCCGTCCCGCTCCCCGTCCGTTGCGTCGCCAAGGCAACATGGGCGGGGAGGGGACGGTTCCGGGGGAACCTACGGGGGCCGTCTCAGGCGGCCGGGCTTTCGGCGCGACGGGCGCGGGCCGCATCCTCCGCCAAGCGGGCGTCGAGCTTGGAATCGAGCTCGTCCCAGTCGATGCCGGATTCGGCGTCCTCGACCGCCGGATCGGCCGCCGGATCGACCCCTTGGGACGCGTCCGGTGCCGCTTCGGCCGGGGCCGGCGGGGTGGCCTCGGCCGCCTCGGCGGGAGGCTCGGCCATGGGTGCCGCCTGTGGTTCCGCGTCGACCGGCGTGCCGAGGGCGAACGCCTCCACGGCGGCACCGCCCTCCGGCGTGACGCCGCCCAGGCCCTCCGTCGCGTAGAGCCCGTCGACGGCGGCGGCCACGGGGCCCGAGAGCACGACGGTGCCGTTGGCGAGACGGGTCGCCAGGGTGGCGGCGGTCTGGATCGCGTCGCGCACCGCCTCCTCGTCGGTCAGCGACAGGCCGGCCCGGCCATGCACGGCGAGGCGGAGCTGCGGCACGGTCGGGTCGGCGGCGCGGTCCGCCTCGTTGCCGACCTGGATGTCGGCGGCGGCGGCGACGGCTTCGCGCGGGGTGACGAAGCTGGCGACGATGGTGCGCTCCGTCGCCCGCAGCTCCCGCCCGGCGCGGGCGCCGACGGCGCCGCGCACCCGGGCCAGCGTGAGCCGGTCCCCCACGGCGTTGGCACCCACGGCATTGGCACCCGGGGCGGCGTTGATGGGCATGGTGGCGTAGAGCAGGGTGACGGTGGGCGGCCCGTCGGGGTCGACGGCGTTCCAGGCGACCAGCGCCTCCAGCAGCTTACCCTCCGCCCCCTTCTTCCGGGCGTGCCAGAGGCCGCCCGCGGCGCGGCCGCGCTCGTACATGGCGGCGGCCTTGGCGTCCTCCCGATGGCCGTCGATGCCGCCCATGAACCAGTCGATCATGCGGGCGTCGTTGCTGAGGACCGAGAGCACGGCGCGCAGGGCCTGGGAGCGCTCCTCCGCGTTGCGCTCCGCCGGGGGCATCGCCGTCTCGGCCGCACCGGCGAAGAAGAGATGGCAGCCGAACACGTCCACCTGGTTGAGGCGCCCGCCCTTCACGAATCGGCCGTCGCCCGCCAGGATCTCCAGGCTCTTCTGCAGGAGTTGGAGCAGGCTGCGGGTGTCCTCCTCCACCACCTCGGGCCGGGGTTCCTCCGGCGGCGGGGCGGGAGGCTCCTTGCCGAGGATGCCGATCACCCGCATCCGCTTGCGCCGTGGCGGCGGGGCGGGACGGGCCTGCGGGCGGGGGGCCCGGGCGGGGCGTGCGCTATGGCGCTCGGCGGTGAGGGCGTCCTTGTTGAGCACCACCAGCAGGACGATCATCAGCACCACGCCGGCGGCCAGCGCGATCTCCGTCTGGGTGGCCTGGATGAAGCGCTCGTGGGCGATGAACAGACCGGTCGGAATGCCGACGGCGGCCATGTTCAGGGTGAGCCAGCGGGTGAAGCCCGTGCCGGCCTCGACCGCAGCCCCGTGCGCCACCTCCTTCACCGCTTCGGCGGTGATCGGCGGGGCCGTTCCCGCCATGACGCCGGCCTTGGCCGGACGGGGGGAATCGAGCTCGATCCCGCCGCCCGCCGGGGCCGACCGGCCCCCGCCGGCCCGCTTCGCGGCGGCGGCGGCCTCGCTCGCCTTGCGGGGGTTGAAGTAGGGCAGGTTCTCCTGCTTGTCGCGCTTCTGGATGACGCGGTCGCGGATGTCGCCCGTGTTGGGGTCCATCCCCTCCTCGACGAGGCGGGCGCCCTGGCTCGCCTTGTCCTTCACCGCCTCGGCGAACATGCGCTCGGCCTCGGACCGGTCGGACGTGCCGCCGGCCAGGACCCACTCACCGTTCCTGCACGAGAAGACCTCGTAAATCTTCTGCACCGACCGACCCGCCCCCGCACACCCGGTCACATCCGTCGAGTGAGTTAGCTCGAAAGGATGGATATATGTTAAACGGTTCACAGGGCAAAGCCGCGAAGTTTGCGGACCGACGGGTGTTGCGTGCATGCTGCACCCGTCCGTGCCACCGCGTCCCGCCGCGCCCCGCCAGCCTTTCGACGCCAGCCATGAACGATCTTGTCTCCCGCACCGGCGCCCGCCTTCTCGTCGACGCGCTGAGTGGATGGGGGGTGACCCGAAGCTTCGGCGTGCCGGGGGAGAGCTATCTCGCCGTCCTGGACGCGCTGCGGGACAGCGGCATCGGCTTCACCGTCTGCCGGCAGGAGGGCGGGGCCGCGATGATGGCGGAGGCTGTCGGCAAGCTGACCGGCCGGCCGGGCGTCTGCTTCGTGACACGCGGGCCGGGGGCGGCCAACGCCATGGCGGGGCTGCATGTGGCCCGGCAGGATTCCACGCCGATGATCCTGTTCGTGGGCCAGGTGGCGCGCCCGTTCCGCCAGCGCGAGGCCTTCCAGGAACTGGATTACGGCGCCGTCTTCGGCGGTGTCGCGAAGTGGGCGGCGGAGATCGACGAGGCCGCGCGCGTGCCGGAGTTCGTGGCGCGGGCCATGCGAACGGCCATGCAGGGGCGGCCGGGTCCGGTGGTGCTGGCCCTGCCGGAGGACATGCTGACCGAGACGGCGACGGTCCCGGACGCGCCCGTCGGCCCCATCGCGGAACCCTGGCCCGATCCGGACGCGATGGCCCGGTTCGGGCGCATGCTGACGGAGGTACAGCGTCCCATGGTCCTGCTGGGCGGCGGCGGCTGGACGGCGGAGGCGGCCGGGGCCATGGCGGACCTCGCCGCGCGCTGGCGCCTGCCGGTGGCCGTCACGTTCCGCCGGCAGATGCTGTTCCCGGCCGACCATCCGGGATATGCCGGCGACCTGGGCATCGGGCCGAACCCGGCGCTGGTGCGACGCATCAAGGAGGCGGACCTGATCCTGCTGCTGGGCGGCAGGCTGGGCGAGATGCCGTCGCAGTCATACGAGCTGCTGGGCGTGCCCGATCCGGGAGTGCCGCTGGTGCATGTGCATCCGGGGGCGGAGGAGCTGGGCCGGGTGTACCAGCCGGCACTGGCCATCCAAGCCGCACCGGGCGCCTTCCTGGCGGCGTGGCGGGTGCTTGCGCCGCCGGCCGATCCGGCCTGGGCCGAGGGGACGGCGGCCGCGCATGCCGCCTACCGCGCCTGGTCCGACACGGTGCCGCCGCATCCGGGTGCGCTGCAGATGGCCGCCGTGGTGGACTGGCTGCGCGCCCTGCCGCCGGAGGCGATCGTCTGCAACGGGGCGGGCAACTACGCCGGCTGGATCCACCGCTTCCACCGCTTCCGGCGCTTCGGCACCCAGCTCGCCCCCACCAGCGGCTCGATGGGGTACGGCGTTCCGGCGGCGGTCGCGGCGAAGCTGCTGCGCCCCGACCAACCGGTGGTCGCTTTCGCCGGCGACGGTTGCTTCCTGATGACGGGGCAGGAGTTCGCGACGGCCGTCCAGTATGACCTGCCGATCGTCGTGGTGGTGGTCGACAACGGCATGTACGGCACCATCCGCATGCATCAGGAGCGGGAGCATCCGGGCCGCGTGTTCGGCACCGACCTCAGGAACCCGGACTTCGCCGCCTACGCCCGCGCGTTCGGCGGGGAGGGTTTCACGGCGACGACGACGGCGGAGGTGCGCCCCGCGCTGAACGCGGCACTGGCGTGCGGCCGGCCGGCCATCGTGCATCTGCGCCTCGACCCCGACGCGATCACGCCGGCGACGACCCTGACGGCCATACGGGCGAAGGCGCTGGGTGGCTGACCTGGGCCTGACCCGGAGCGGTGATGCTTCGGGCGGCAAATCGTTCGCAGGATACGCACGGCCCCCCTGGCAGGGCGGCCGGGCGCGCGCTATCCTTCCCCGGCGGAAACGAACCAAGGCCGGCGCCAAGCCGGCCAGCCCCTGGGAGGCAAGAATGCGCAAGTCCTTGATTGCTCTGGCCCTGGCCACCCCGCTGCTGATCGCCGGCGCGGCGATGGCGCAGACCAAGCCGGCCGCCGCCCCGGCAGCGGCCCCGGCCGTGGACATCGCCAAGGCGGTGAAGTGCCAGACGCTGCTGATCCAGTTCAACGACCGGGTGGGTGCCTCGAAGGCGGCGGACGACGTCAAGAAGACCGCCCGCGACACGCTGGCCGCCGGCAACAAGGCCTGCAACGAGAAGAACTACGACGCCGGGATGGAGCAGATCCGCACGGCGCTGACCACCATTGAGGTCAAGCCGCTCCACTGAGCGGCCCGGCCCCGACAACCGCCCGCAGCCCGGAGAGGCCCTTCGTGAACGACGATGTCTTCAACATGGAACTGCGCAAGTTCCTGAAGCAGGTCGGCGTGACCAGCCAGCGCGCCATCGAACAGGCGGTGCAGCAGGGGATGGCGGGCGGCAGGCTCAACGGGACGGAGACGCTGAAGGCCCGGATGGTCCTGACCATCGACGGCCTGGATCTCCGTCACGAGGTGACCGACGACATCAAGCTGTCCTGATGCGGCGGCGTCCGGTCCTGCTGGCCCCGGTCCTGGCGCTCCTCCTCTGTGGGAGCGCCAGTGCCGAGTTCGTCGGCCATGGCGGCCCGGTTAAGGGGGTCGCCATCGCCGCCGACGGCAAGGAGATGGTCAGCACCAGCTTCGATTACTCCGTCATCCGCTGGAGCCTGGAGACCGGGGCGGCGCTGGACGTGCTGTACGGCCATGACGCGGCGGTGAACGCCGTGGCCCTGCTGCCGGGCGGGTTCGTCACGGCCAGCGACGACGGCACGCTCGCCCTCTGGCGGCCGGGTGCGGCGGAACCGGCGGCGAAGCTGACGGGACATGGCGGGCGCATCGCCACGATCGCCGTGTCGCCGGACGGCCGGACCATCGCGTCCGGCGCCTGGGACCGCACGGTCCGGCTCTGGGACGCCGCCTCCGGTACGGCGCTGCGCACGCTGGAGGGGCACCGGGGGAATGTGAACGGTGTCGCGTTCACCGCCGACGGGCGGCGGCTGGTGTCCGCCTCCGCCGACGGGACCCTGCGGCTGTGGCGGGTGGCGGACGGGACGCAGCTGGCGGAGATGGGGGGCGGGCCGGTGCCGCTGAACGGCCTCGTCCTTCTGCCGGGCGGCCGGGCCGCGGTGGCGGGGGCCGACGGCACGGTCACGCTCTGGACCCTGGACACGGGCGAACGGTCGGGCGTGCTACGGGCGAAGGTGCCGGTGGCGCTGCTCACCATCGGCGCCAGCCGGGACGGGACCCTGGTGGCCGCCGCCGGGATCGACGGGGCGCTCAACATCTGGCGGGTGGCGGACGGGACCCTTCTGCACCGGCTGGCGGGGGACCGGGGGCCGCTGTGGTCCATCGCGTTTTCCCCTGACGGGAAGACCGTGTTCGCCGGCGGCAACGACCGCATGATCCGCCACTGGGATGTGGAGACGGGCCGCGAGTACGACAGCCCGGTCCCGGTGCGCACGGTGACGGCCGATCCGGGGACGGAGGGCGACGACCTGGGGGCCAAGGTGTGGAAGCGCTGCATCGCCTGCCACACGCTGACGGCCGATGGCGGCAACCGGGCCGGGCCGACCCTGCACAACATCTTCGGCCGGAGGATCGGCACGGTACCCGGCTATCCCTATTCCCCAGCACTCAGGAACGGCGACATCGTCTGGACGGAGGAGACGGTGGCGAAGCTGTTCGAGCTGGGCCCCGACGTGGTGACGCCTGGCACCAAGATGCCGATCCAGACCATCCCGAACGCGGAGGAGCGGGCGGCCCTCGTCGCCTTCCTGCGTGAACAGGCGATGGATTGAGGCTGGAGACGCCGATGGCGGCGGTGGCCCTCGTCACGAACGCGACCGGCTTCGCCGGGCCGCCCGCCGTGGCCGCCCTGCTGGATGCGGGGTTCCGCGTGCTGGCCCACGACGCGGCCTTCGCCGACCCGGACGCCTGGACGGATTTCGCCGCCGGTCGGGAGGGGCTGGAACCGATCGCCGCCGCCGAACCCGAGGCTGTGGTCGATCAGGCTTTCGCCCGGGCCGACCGCATCGCCGCCATCGTCAGCAACGATCATTTCCCGGCCCCCGCCCATCCCCCGGATACCGCACCGCTGGAGGCGCTGCGCGGCAACTATGCGGCCCTGCTGGAGTTCCCGTTCCGGCTGATCCAGGCGGCATTGCCGCGCCTGCGGGCGCAGGGCGGGGCGAATCTCGTGATGATCACGTCCAACCGCACGCGCCTGCCCCTGTCCGGCGGGGCGTTCCCGGACGCGGCGCGGGCGGCGGCGAACGCGCTGGTGCGCTCGCTGGCGATCGACTGCGCGGCCGACGGCATCGTCGTCAACGCGGTGGCGCCGAACTTCCTCTACAGCGAGGCCTACTACCCCAAGGCCTTCTTCCAGGAGACGGAGCGCGGGCGGGAGTATGTGCGCCAATGCGTGCCGGTGGGGCGGCTGGCGGCGCCGGAGGAGATCGGCGAGGTGATCGCCTTCCTCGCCACCGTGAAGACCCGGTTCCTCACCGGAGCGGTCATCGACTTCTCCGGCGGCTGGCCCTTCGGACCCGCGCGGCCGAAGCCGTGAGGCGGGGGCGTCAGCCCGTCCCCTCCTCGCGCTCCTTCAGATAGTCCTCGGTGGTGCGGGTCTTGGGGCGGGCGGGACCGGCGTAGGGGTCGAGGGTCGACTCCGTCTGCGCGATCACCCGGCAGTCGGCGCACATGCGGATGCGGTCGAGCGGGCTGGAGCCCGGCGCACCACCAAGGCCCGCCGCACCGCCGCCGGCATACATCCAGTGCTGTCCCTGGAGCTTGGCGACGATCCGCTCGACCGTCGCCTTGGTGCCGAACTGCTTGCCGCAGCGGATGCACTCGGCCGGCTCCTCCTCCTTGACCAGGACAGCCGCGCGGGCCTCCGGCCGGAAGTCGAGCTGGGGGACGAGGCTGATCACCTTCTCCGGGCAGGTGTTCTTGCACAGCCCGCACTGCACGCAGGCGTCCTGCGTGAAGGATAGGCGCGGCCGGTCGGGATCGTCGGACAGGGCGCCCGTCGGACAGACCCCGACGCAGGCGAGGCAGAGGGTGCAGCCGTCGACCCGGATGTCGAGCGTGCCGAAGGGGGCGCCGGCGGCCAGCGGGACCACGTCCACCGGGGCCGGGGCGGCGGCGTGCGCCTCCCGCAGGGACAGCTTCATCAGGCCGCGCTTGTCGCCCATGGGCAGGAAGGGGCGGGGCTCCACCCCGTCGCGCTTGGCCATGGCGCGCAGCAGGGCACCCAGGTCGTCGGGATCGTCCGTCTCCACCAGGGCGCAGCGGCCCGTGCCGTAGCCGAGGCCGGACAGGATGGTCTCAGCCAGATCCAGGGTGCGGCGCAGCGGCTCCAGATCGTCGCGGTGGCGGCGCTGGACCAGCACCCGCACCTCCGCGGCACCATAGGCCATGGCGCCGGCGAAGACCTCGATGCCGAGCTGGGTCACCTCGTTCACCTGCATGGGGATGACCCGCGCCGGCAGCCCGTCGCCCAGGCGCGCCAGCAGGTCGATCAGCGGCGCGCCATGCTCCCCCTCATGCAGCAGCAGGACCGGCCTGGACCCGCCCGCCTCCCGGTATGTGAGCAGCAGGGTGCGCACCCGCTCCAGCAGGGCGCCATGGGTCGGCAGGGCGTAGGAGGCGGCCCCCGTCGGGCAGACGGCGTCACAGCTGCCGCAGCCGGCGCAGACATAGGGATCGATCGCGACATGGTCGCCATTTGGCGTGATCGCCCCGGTGGGGCAGACGTCCAGGCAGCGGGTGCAGCCGGTGCGCTTGTTGCGGCTGTGGGCGCAGAGATCGGCGCGGTAGTCGACATAGCGGGGCTTGTCGAACTCCCCCACCAGATCGGCCGCCTGCCACAGGACCCTGGCCACATCCGCCGGGCTGCCCGGATCGGCGCGCAGATAGCCGTCGCGCTTGTGGTGGGCGGGGAACAGGGGCGTGCCGCCGGACAGGTCGATGATGACGTCGCAGGCGGACTTCGCACCGTCGCGCGACAGCCCGAAGGCAAGCGCCCGGCGGGAGGAGGGCAGCGGCTGCGCGTACTCGTCCACCACGATGTCGAAGGCGCCCAGATGGCCCGTGGCCGTGCGGATGGTGCCGCGCACGATTGGGAAATCCACGCTGGCGGGGGGCAGCACCCCATCCGGCCGGGTCAGCATGACGGTGACGTTCAGCTTGTCGGCGAGCTGGCGCCCCGCCTCGATCGCCGCCTCGTCCCGGCCGTAGACCAGGGCCACCCCTTCGGACTTGAGGCTGACCAGCGGGGTCGGGGGCAGGGCGAGGGCGGCTTCGGCCAGCAGGGCCGCGATCTTCGGCGTTGCGGCGGCGGCCTCGTCCGACCACCCGGCGCGCTCCCGGATATTGACGAAGCGGATGTCGGCCTCGGCACGCCCGGCCTCCCCCGCCTGTTCCTCGAACAGGGGCCGCTCCTGGGTACAGCCGACCAGCAGCGGCCCGTCATCAAGGGCGCGCAAGAATTTGTCGGTCTGGGCGCGGCAGAGCTGCTGGTCGATGCGGGCGGGACCGGCCGCCCCGCAGGCGCGGCCCAAAGCCTCGCCATCCAGGGGCATGGTCTTTTCGCAGTTGCAAACTAGAACCGTCCGGCCGTGCAGCTTCATGGGCTTGTCTGTTTTCTTCGGGCTGTTCTAAACGTCGTTGCCAGCATAGAAGGGCGTCTGGACATTTACGACACCAAGTTATGTGGGGGAATGGGTCCGTGACGGCCACAGGTTTCTCCAATGAACCACTGGCTTTCCCGCCGGTGTTCACGCCGGTCGCCGCGGGCGGGGGCGACGCCTTCGCCCGCGCCGTGGAAGAGGCGAAGGCCGGGTCCGGCGCCGGCACCCTGGTCTGGGCGCAGTCGCTTGAGATCTTCGACTGCGCCGTGGTGTTCGAGCCGGACCGGCCGCTCGAGCGGGCGCTGCCCGCGCTCTACGTCACGGCGCTGGCCATCGCCGACGCGCTGACGGCGAACGGCCCGCCGAACAAGCTGGTCACCTTCGCCTGGCCGCAATTGATCCTGGTGGATGGGGCGGTGGTCGGGGCGACGCGGATGGCGTGGCCGGAGGATGCCGCCGAGGGCGAACTGCCGGACTGGCTGGTGGTGGGGGCGCGGCTGCGCATGAAATGGCCGGCGGCCCTGTCCGATCCCGGCCGCATGGTGGGCGAGTCGGCGCTGCACGAGGAGGGCTTCGGCGACGTCGAGGCGCCCATGCTGGTGGAAAGCTTCGCCCGCCACCTGTTGAACCGGACCAGCCGCTGGATCGAGGACGGGTTCGACCCGGTCGCCTATGACTGGCTGGGCCATCTGCCGGCGGAGGTGCGCAACGGGGCGGTGCGCCACGGCCTGGACCCGAACGGCGACCTGCTGCTGCTGGACCCCGGCAGCACCAAGCCGGAGCGGCGGAGCCTGAGAACGTCCCTGTCCATGAGCGTGGGACCCTGAGCCATGGCCTTCAAGCTGCCCCGCACGATCCGCCTGGACAGTTCCGACAGCTTCGCCTTCGAGCATGCGGCGGAGCCGGGCGAATGGGCCGTGTCCGGCGCCTTCGCCTTCCTGAACGAACCGCCCGAGGGCATCACGGGCCGGCGCAGACAGGCCTTCGCCAACGGGTTCCTGGGTGTGGGCACCTTCGGCTGGTCCACGCTGGTGACGGTGGCCAAGGCGGGGGAGGCCGATGTGGAGGGTGTAGTGGCGGCCCTCGCCCGCCATTTCATGGAGATGTACGGCGCTCCCGACATGGTGAGCGCCCGGCATGCGGCGGTGGAGGAGGTGCGCTTCGCCGCCAGCCTGTGCGACAAGCCGGTGAACACGCTGCTGGCCGTCGAACGCCGGTTCGACGAGGCGGGCCAGATCAAGGAGAGCGTCCGCGTGATCGAGCCCAAACGGGACAAGGACCACGCCCGCATCTGGGAGCTGGTTCCGGAGGACGACGAGGAGCCGGGCGAAACGGTGGACCTGATCAAGCTGGCGGGGCTCGGCCGATGAGCATGGTGGCGGAGAGCGCGCGGGACTTCTGGCTGTCGTCCGGCCACCATCTGCTGGACCGTTCCGAGGGCGGCGGGCTGGTGGTGACGCCGGAGTTCCTGAAGGTCTATCTGGCCCGGCCGGAGATGGCACCCATCCCGGAGTCCGGCCCGCAGGAGCGCAAGCTGCACGCGGCCCTGCTGGACAATCCGCGCGAGGCCGTGTCGAAGCAGCGCCTTTCGCTGGTGGAGGACGCCGACGCGCGGGAGAACTACCAGGTCTGGCTGGGCTTCCGCGACCTGCTGCTGGCCCATCCCACGCTGGAGGCGGCCTACCGCGCCTTCTTCCAGGCCAAGGCGCCGGGCCAGCTTCTGGTGCCGCCCATGTTCCTGGACCAGCTGGTCCACCTGATCCTGCGCAACATGCTGGACGGGACGGACGATCCGCTGCTGGTGCGGGCGGCTGAATGCCTGTTCCGGACACAGAAGGTCAGCATCCTGGAGGGCGGCATCCTGCTGGCCGACGAGGAGGTGGTGGAACAGTCCGCCCGCACCGGCGGGTTCGGCACGCTGGGCCAGCTGATCGTCGAGAGCGGCACGCCGCTGCGCAGCGTCGAGCTGGATGTGCTGAACGCGGAGAACGCCGCCGCCTACTGGGAGCGCAGCGACCGGTTCGACATGGTGCTGGACGTCAGCTTCTCCCGCCCTGGCCTGGACGCGCTGTGCCGGGTGCTGGAGCGCTGGGTGGTGCACTTCACCACCATCAAGGTCTCCATCCAGCCGGTGCAGACGATCAGCGACGAGCGCTGGTCCTGGCATGTCGGGCTGGACGCCGAGGCGACGCGGATCCTGAACGCCATGTGGGACGGGGAGGATGTGCCCCAGGCCGACCTCGCCCGCGTGCTGTCGCTGTTCCGGCTGGAGTTCGCCGACCCGGCCGACATGCTGGACCGGGTGGCCGGGCGGCCGGTCTACCTCGCCATGGCGATGGGCGAGGACAAGACGCTGCGGCTGAAGCCGCAGAACCTGCTGACCGGATTGCCCTTCGCCGACCGGCGGGGCTGAGGGAGGACGCGCATGGCGGCCATCGTCGAGAAGTGGACCGTCTCCGTCATCGTGGAGAAGCGGCCGCTGAAAAGCGTCTGGCAGCCCTTCGAATGGCGGCCGGTGGCCGTGCTGCCGGCCCCGGTGGCGGCCGAGCCCTGGACGCCGCTGGGGGAGGAGGGCGGGGTCAGCCGGTGGTTCGCGGGCACGTCCGAACTGGTCCTGTTCGAGAAGGAGACCCAGGTCTACAAGCACAATGTCGAGGCGCAGGAGCCGGCGGTCTACATCGTCATGCGCAAGGACGCCTCGGAGCGCGGGGTGGACCTGCTGCTGGCCACGATCGACCCCGGCGAGGCGCACGCGCACGCCGATTCCGGCGACGACATCCTGGAGGCGGTGCCGATGCCGCCGGAGATCCACGCCTGGATGGGCGACTTCGTGGCCAAGCACCATGTCGAGCGGGGGTTCTGGAAGCGCAAGCGCGACCGGGCCGATCCGGAGGCCCTGGCGGTCGGGCGCAACCGGATCAGGCCGGCGGAGGACGATGATGAGTGACGAGGAGGAGGGCGGCTTCCTCTCGCGCTGGTCGCGCCGCAAGCGCGAGGCGCGGGTTCAGGAACGGCGGCCGGCCGCCGACACGGCAGCTCCCACCGACGAGGCGAAGGCCGGTGCCGAGGCGCCCGAAGCGGCCGGGGAGCCGGTCGACCTGTCCGAGCTGCCGCCGGTGGAGAGCCTGACGGCGGAGAGCGACTTCAGCGCCTTCATGCGCAAGGGTGTGCCGACGGAGCTGAAGACGGCAGCACTGCGCAAGCTGTGGCTCTCCGACCCCGCGATCCGCGAGTACAAGACGCTGGCCGATTACGACTGGGACTTCAACGCGCCGGGGTACGGCGCCCTTCTACCCACGGACGACGTGAAGAAGCTGGTCGACATGGTGCTGAAGCCCCGGTCGTCCGAGCCGAAGCCGGAGGCGGTGCCCGGCGCAGACGCCCCGGCGGAGGCGTCAGCACCCCTGGATGTCGCCGAGGGTGCCCCGCCGCGGCTGGAGTCCGGGCCGGCGGAGCCCGTGCCGGTCGACACCGTGCGCCTGACCGATCCGGCGCATCCGATTCCCGAGCCGCCCCCTGTGGAGGAGCCGAGTCGGATCGATAGTCGGTTAGAAGGCGAACGAATCGGCCGGACTGAACCGCCCGAGGGCGACCGGCAAATCCGGAAGCGCCGTCACGGCGGGGCGATCCCTTCGTAACCAGTCCTTGCGGGCCCGCAAGGACCCGCAGTTCCTCTCCAGCCGGCGATTCGGCGGGGGAAGGCGGGCCATGCGCCCCCGATTTCGCGGGCGCAACAACGACTTAACCTGATCTGGAACTGTTCGAAATAGTCTAGGCAACTGCCCCGCATGGAATTATGCTGTGTCGTTGGTTCCGCCTGAGAATGATTCGCGAAGAATAACATCCAACAGGCGGATACTGCGGGGAGGGCGACACCGGAATGGTGGCGAGCGCAGAGGATATGGCCGCGCGGGCTGACGGCGTTTCGCCGCAGGGGACCGCGACGGGCCTCGACGAAGCCGACGCGATGCGGGCGCAGATGTATGCGCTGCTGGGCCGCCTGCTGGCGCGGCACCCCGACGCCGATCTGCTGAAGTCCCTGGGCCTGTTGCTGGGCGACGACACCCCCCTGGGGGCCGCGCTGACCGACCTGGGGGCCGCCGCCCGCATCGCCGATCCGGCCGCGCTCGAGCGCGAGTACCACCACCTGTTCATCGGCGTGGCGCGCGGCGAACTGGTGCCCTTCGCCAGCTACTACATCACCGGATTCCTGAACGAGAAGCCGCTAGCCCGCCTGCGCCAGGACATGCAGGAGCTGGGCATCGCCCGGGCCGACGACGTGAAGGAGCCCGAGGACCACATCGCGTCGCTCTGCGAGATGATGGCCGGCCTGATCGCGGGCGACTTCGTCGTCACGCTGGATCGCCAGCAGCGCTTCTTCGACCGGCATCTGGCCGTCTGGGCGTCGCGCTTCTTCGCCGACCTGGAAAAGGCGCAGAACGCCGGTTTCTACAAATCCGTCGGCCGTGTCGGCCGCGCGTTCCTGGCCGTCGAGGCGGAAGCCTTCCGCTTGGCGGCCTGATTTTGTGTGGTATCTAATCGTTTGGTGAACAGACTAATCCCGCCGGGGAGGCGGGCCTGCGGAAAGGGGAGACGACGATGAGCGCGGAAAAGGAAGCGAAGTCTGGGATCGAGCGCCGGAATTTCCTGCGCACGGTGGGCCTGGGTGCCGCGGGCGCCGCGGCCATCCCCCTGGTCGCCGCGGCCCCGGCCGAGGCGAAGGAAAGCGCCGAGGAGCGCGTCAAGGCGCGCTACCGGGAGACCGAACACGTGAAGACCTTCTACCGGACCAACCGGTACTGAGTTCAGGGAGGGAACGTCCATGCTGATCAAGCGCTCGTCCGGCGCGCCCGCGCGCGGACATCTCGCGGCGGCGCTGACCGCCGTCTCCGGCGGCACCATCGACCGCCGCACCTTCCTGAAGCGGTCCGGCCTCGCGGCCGGTGGCCTTGCCGCCGTGGGCGCGCTGAAGCTCGGCACCGTGAGGAAGGCCGAGGCCGGGCCGATGACCCCCGGCGTCGAGATCGTCAAGAAGAAGAACATCTGCACCCACTGCTCCGTCGGCTGCTCGGTCACGGCCGAGGTGCAGAACGGCGTCTGGGTCGGCCAGGAGCCGACCTGGGAGAGCCCGATCAACCTGGGCACCCACTGCGCCAAGGGTGCGGCGGTGCGCGAGCTGGTGCACGGCGACCGCCGCCTGAAGTACCCGCTGAAGCTCGAGAACGGCGAGTGGAAGCGCCTGTCCTGGGACCAGGCGATCGAGGAGATCGGCGACAAGCTCCTGTCGATCCGGGAGAAGTCCGGTCCGGACAGCGTGTTCTGGCTCGGCTCCGCCAAGTTCTCCAACGAAGGCGCCTACATGTTCCGCAAGTTCGCGGCCTTCTGGGGCACGAACTCGGTCGACCACCAGGCGCGCATCTGCCACTCCACCACGGTGGCAGGCGTGGCCAACACCTGGGGCTACGGCGCCCAGACCAACAGCTACAACGACATCAACAACGCCAAGACCATCATGCTGATGGGCGGCAATCCGGCCGAGGCGCACCCGGTGTCGCTGCAGCACGTGCTGCGCGGGAAGGAGATCAACCGCGCGGACATGATCGTCATCGATCCGCGCTTCACGCGCACCGCCGCCCACGCCACGGAGTATGTGCGCATCCGCCCGGGCACCGACATCCCGGTGATCTGGGGCATGCTGCACCACATCTTCGAGAACGGCTGGGAGGACAAGGACTTCATCGCCCAGCGGGTCCACGGCATGGACAAGATCCGCGAGGAGGTGAAGAAGTGGGACCCGAAGACCGTCGAGGACGTGACCGGCGTCCCCGGTGAGCAGCTGAAGCGCGTGGCGCAGATGTTCGCCACGCAGAAGCCGGCCACCCTGATCTGGTGCATGGGCGCCACGCAGAAGACGGTCGGCACGGCCAACGTCCGCGCCTTCTCCATCCTGCTGCTGGCGACGGGCAACGTCGGGTCGGAGGGTACGGGCGCCAACATCTTCCGCGGCCACTGCAACGTGCAGGGTGCCACGGACTTCGGCCTCGATGTGACCACCCTGCCGGCCTACTACGGCTTGGTCGAGGGCGCGTGGCGCCACTGGTGCCGGGTCTGGGACGTCGATTACGAGTGGATGCTGAACCGCTTCGGCAAGGCGGACATGGACCGCGCCGCCAAGAAGAAGCTGATGGAGGAGAAGGGCATCCCGACCACACGCTGGTTCGACGCGGTGCTGTTCGATCCGAAGGACGTGGGCCAGCCGGACAAGCTGCGCGGGATGGTCGTGTTCGGCCACGGCGGCAACACGGTGACCCGCATGCCGGAGATGCGGAAGGGCCTGGAGGAGCTGGAGCTGCTGGTCGTCGCCGACCCGCACCCGACCACCTTCGCCGCCGTGTCGGAGCGCAAGAACGGCACCTACCTGCTGCCGATCTGCACCCAGTTCGAGTGCGACGGCAGCCGCACCGCCTCCAACCGCTCCGTCCAGTGGGGTGAGAAGGTGGTCGAGCCGATCTTCGAGTCGAAGAACGACTACGAGGTCATGTACCGGCTGGCCACGAAGCTCGGTTTCGCTGGCGAGTTCTTCAAGAACATCGAGGTGAAGGACGGACAGCCGGTCGCCGAGAGCGTGCTGCGCGAGATCAACCGCGGCGCCATCAGCACGGGCTACACCGGCCAGTCGCCCGAGCGGCTGAAGCTGCACATGGCCAACCAGCAGCACTTCGACAAGGTGACGCTGAAGGGCGCGCCCGGCACGCCGGTCGAGGGCGACTATTACGGCCTGCCCTGGCCGTGCTGGGGCAAGGCGGAGATCAATCACCCCGGCTCGCACATCCTCTACAACACCAACCTCCATGTCATGGAGGGCGGCGGCACCTTCCGCGCCCGCTTCGGCGTGGAGCGCGACGGGCAGACCCTGCTGGCCGAGGGCAGCTGGTCCAAGGGGTCCGAGATCGAGGACGGCTATCCCGAGTTCACGTACGGGATGCTGAAGAAGCTCGGCTGGGACACCGACCTGACCGAGGATGAGCTGGCGACGATCCAGAAGATAGGCGGGGCGAACCCGGACGGCGTGTCCTGGGCGACCGACCTGTCCATGGGCATCATCCGCGTGGCGATGAAGCATGGCTGCGTGCCCTACGGCAACGCCAAGGCCCGCGCCGTCGCCTGGAACCTGCCGGACCCGGTGCCGGTCCACCGCGAGCCGATCTACAGCCCGCGCCCGGATCTGGTGGCCAAGTACCCGACCCGCGACGACAACCGCGACTTCCGCGTCACCAACGTGGGCAAGACCGTCCAGACCAAGGCGGTCGAGACCAAAGTCGCGGAGCAGGTCCCGACCATCCTCACCTCCGGCCGTCTGGTCGAGTACGAGGGCGGCGGCGAGGAGACCCGGTCGAACAAGTGGCTGGCCGAGCTGCAGCAGGACATGTTCGTCGAGATCAACACGGCGGACGCCCAGGCCAAGGGCATCAAGGACGGCGGCTGGGTCTGGGTCCACGGTCCCGAGAAGGGCAAGGTGAAGGTGAAGGCGCTGGTCACCGACCGCGTCGGCAAGGGTGTCGCCTTCATGCCCTTCCACTTCTCCGGCCACTGGGAAGGCCAGAGCCAGCGTGCGAACTATCCGGCCGGCACGGACCCGATCGTGCTGGGCGAGAGCGTCAACGCAGTGACGACCTACGGGTACGACCCGGTGACCTTCATGCAAGAAACAAAAGTCACGCTTGTCCGCATCGAGGCGGCCTGAGTTAGGGGAGGCGACGTAACATGGCCCGCATGAAATTCCTCTGCGACGCCGAGCGCTGCATCGAGTGCAACGCCTGCGTCACCGCCTGCAAGAACGAGCACGAGGTGCCCTGGGGCATCAACCGGCGCCGCGTCGTGACCATCAACGACGGCAAGCCGGGCGAACGCTCGATCTCGATGGCCTGCATGCACTGCACGGACGCGCCCTGCGCCGCCGTGTGCCCGGTCGACTGCTTCTACACCACGGCCGACGGGGTCGTGCTACACAGCAAGGACCTGTGCATCGGCTGCGGCTACTGCTTCTACGCGTGCCCGTTCGGGGCGCCGCAGTATCCGCAGCTGGGCAACTTCGGCAGCCGCGGCAAGATGGACAAGTGCACCTTCTGCGCCGGCGGCCCGGAGGAGGACATCACCCCGGCGGAGTACGGCAAGTACGGCTCCAACCGTCTGGCCGAGGGCAAGCTCCCGCTCTGCGCGGAGATGTGCTCGACCAAGGCGCTGCTCGCGGGCGACGGCGAGGTCATCGCCGCCATCTACAAGGAGCGTGTCGTGAAGCGTGGCTACGGCACCGGGGCCTGGGGCTGGTCGACGGCCTATCCGGACAGCCGCGGCGCCTGACGAAACGGGGCGCGCTGTCCGGGCCCGACCCGGACGGTGCCGCCAGGGAGGATGTCACCCATGCGTAAGTTCATCTCTCTGACCGGCCGTCTGATGGCCGTCGCACTCCTGGCCCTGCCACTTCTGGCGGCGGCCCCGGCCGTGGCGCAGACCCAGGGCCAGACGCCCACGGGGCAGGCGCCGCAGAACCTGACCGAGCAGGAAGTGAAGCTGTTCCAGCAGCTGAACGGCAACGTCGCCGGCCGCGTCAGCATCCCGGATGCCAAGTCCGGCCTGCTGATCCAGCCGGAGGGCAAGGAGTGGCGCGACTTCTGGCGCGACGACAGCAAGCTGCTGAAGGGCGGCGCGCTGCTGGGCATGCTGGCGGTCCTGGTGGTGTTCTTCTTCGTGCGCGGCCGCATCCCGATCGAGGGCGGCCGGTCCGGCCGGACGGTGGTCCGCTTCAACGGGATCGAGCGCTTCGCCCACTGGCTGACGGCGACCTGCTTCATCCTGCTGGCGCTGAGCGGGTTGAACATCGCCATCGGCCGCGAACTGATCCTGCCGCTGATCGGGCCGGAGGCGTTCACCGCCCTGTCCCAGGCCGGCAAGTACGTGCACAACTACCTGTCCTTCCCCTTCACGCTGGGCATCGTCCTGATGCTGGTGCTGTGGGTGAAGGACAACATCCCCGGCAAGGTCGACATCGACTGGCTGATGGCCGGCGGCGGCCTCGTCGGCAAGGGCCACGCCCATGCGCGCAAGTTCAACGGCGGCCAGAAGATCGTGTTCTGGTCCACCGTGCTGGGCGGCGGCGTCATCGCCGTCACCGGCTTCATCCTGATGTTCCCCTTCTGGTTCACCGACATGGCCGGGATGCAGCTGTCCCAGGTCCTGCACACGGTGGTGTCCATCCTGCTGATCGCGCTGATCATGGCGCACATCTACATCGGCTCGCTGGGCATGGAGGGGGCGTTCGACGCCATGGGGTCTGGCGAGGTGGACCTGAACTGGGCCCGCGCGCACCATGACCTCTGGGTCGAGGAGATGTTCGGCAAGCGGGACGCGCCGCGCGGCGGCCAGCCGGTCGCGGCGGAGTAAGCGGACGAACCTTTCCGACCGTCAGGACAGGGCGCCGGCGCCATGAGCCCGGCGCCCTTTCCTTTGGCGGCGGGATGGCGTAGGTCGAAGTCTGTGAAGGCGGGCGAGGTCGACCATAGGGGCGGTGAGGGGCATGAAGGTTTTCGGTCTGGCGGGGTGGAGCGGGAGCGGGAAGACGACGCTGCTGGTGCGGCTGATCCCGGCGCTGACGGCGCGTGGGCTCAAGGTCTCCACCGTCAAGCACGCCCACCACGCCTTCGACGTCGATACGCCCGGCAAGGACAGCTACGAGCACCGCAAGGCGGGGGCGACGGAGGTGCTGGTCAGCTCCGCCAACCGCTGGGCGCTGATGCACGAGCATCGCGGCGAGCCGGAGCCGACCCTGGCCGAGCTGCTGCCCCGCATGTCGCCGGTGGATCTCATCATCGTCGAGGGGTTCAAGAAGGAGGGCCACCGGAAGCTGGAGGTCTGGCGCTCCGTCACCGGCAAGCCGCCGCTGTACCCGGACGATCCGAACATCGTGGGCGTGGCCACGGACGCGCCCATCGCGGGCTGCCCGCTGCCCCGCCTGGACATCGACGACATCGAGGGCATCGCCCGGTTCGTGATGCGCGAGAACGGGCTGGGCGGAGAGTAGGGCCATGGCGCAGCTTTCCGACGATTGCTTCGCCTTTGGCGGCCCGCTGCTGTCCATCGACGCGGCACAGGCGCTGCTGCGGGAGCGGCTGGCGCCGGTGGGCCGGCTGGAGCTGGTGCCGCTGGGGGAGGCGGTGGACCGGGTGCTGGCGGCCGACCTGATCGCCGGGATGGACGTGCCGCCCCACGACAATTCGGCCGTGGACGGATTCGCCGTGCGGCATGCCGACCTGGACCACGAGGCGGATACGGTGCTGCCGGTGATGGGGCGCGTGGCGGCCGGGCATGCGGCGCCGGACGTGGCCGGGCCGGTGGCCGTGCGCATCTTCACCGGCGCGCCCATGCCGCCGGGCTTCGACACGGTGATGATGCAGGAGGACGCCACGCTGGACGGCGACCGCGTCACTCTGCGGCCGGGCCTGAAGAGGGGGGCCAACAGCCGCAAGGCCGGGGAGGACGTGAAGGCCGGCACGGTGGTGATTCCGGCGGGGCGGCGCCTCAGGCCCCAGGATGTCGGGCTGGCGGCGTCGGTCGGCGCCACGCATCTGGAGGTGCGCGCGCCACTGCGGGTGGCGGTGCTGTCCACCGGCGACGAGGTGGTGGAGCCGGGCACGCCGCTGCCGCCCGCCGGAATCTACGACAGCAACCGGTACACGGTGACGGCGCTGCTGCTGCGCATGGGCTGCCAGGTGACGGACATGGGCATCCTGCCGGACCGTCTGGACACCATCCGCGACGCGCTGGGCAAGGCGGCGGAGGAGGCGGACCTGATCGTCACCACCGGCGGCATGTCCACTGGCGAGGAGGATCATGTGAAGGCGGCGGTGGAGGCCGACGGAAACCTCCATTTCTGGCGCCTCGCCATCAAGCCCGGCCGCCCGGTGGCGCTGGGGCAGGTGCGCACGCTGGCGGGATCGGTGCCGCTGGTCGGGCTGCCGGGCAACCCGGTCGCCACCATGATCACCTTCCTGCATCTGGTGCGCCCGCTGATCCAGCGGCTGTCGGGCTGGGAGGTGCGGCCGCCGCCGCTGTTCCCGGTGCGGGCGGCGTTCGACTATCGGAAGAAGAAGGACCGGCGGGAGTATGTGCGGGTGACGCTGCGCACGGCGGCCGACGGCACGCTGGAGGCCGTGAAGTTCCCGCGCGACGGGGCTGGCATCCTGTCCTCCATGGCGGAGGCGGACGGACTTGTGGAGCTGCGCGAAGACGTCACCCGGGTGGCCCCGGGCGACGTCGTTCCCTACCTGCCGATGGAACTGCTGCTGCCCTGAGGGGCGGGATCAGCGATCCAGGCGGACGCCGGTGGTGGCGTAGGCCTGGTCGGCCGACTTCTGCATGCCGCCCAGCACGATGGCGGCACCGATCGCCATGGCGGTCGCGACGACGACCGAGATCAGGAAAGCGCGCATGGTGATTCTCCCCGAACCATTCACCCGGGGGCGCCGGCTTGGCGTGTGCCTGCCGGCTTGTCCCCGCTCGGTTCGGATTTTAGGCCGCATCACGCCGAGGATCAATGAATTCAGCGAACTAAAGGTCGGGATAAGCGGCGGCGATGCGTTCCGCCTCCGCCAGATCCTCCGGCGTGTTCGCGTTGAAGAAGGGATCGACGGGATCGATGCGGAAATCGGCGTAGGCGAGCGGATAGCGGGCGGTCCAGCGGTCGATCTTGCGCAGCCCCTCCTCCACCACCGCCTTGCGCAGCTCGTGCCGCAGGGCGAGCGGCCAGAGGCCGATCACGGGGTGGGTCTGCCAGCCCTCCGCATAGGGGCCGGAGCGGGCGCAGGCGAGTTGGGCTTGGGCGGCATCGCGCGCCCCTGTCAGCCGGTCGGCCAGATCGCGGGGCAGGAACGGGCCGTCGGTGGCCACGCTGATGACGTCGGAGGCCTCTGGCGCGTGCTCCGCCGCCCAGTCCAGTGCGGCCAGCACGCCGGCCAGCGGCCCGGCGAAATCCGGCACACCGTCGGGCACCACGGGCAGATCGGCCAGGAACGGGAAAGCCTGGAACCGGGCCGGATCGCCGTTCGCGTTCAGGATCAGACGCCCGACCTGGGGCCGCATCCGCGCCACCACCCGTTCCAGGATGGTGGTGCCGCCGACGGTCTTCAGGCTTTTGTCGCCCCCACCCATGCGGCTGGAGAGGCCGCCCGCCAGCAGCACGCCGACCCGTTCAGTCATCGTCGCGGGCCCCCTTGCGGCGGTGCCGTGCGCTCTCCTCCTCCGCGTAGCTCGGATCGGCGTCGAAGACAATGCGATCGAGCCCAGCGAGCGCCAGGAACCGCTTGCCCCGTGCCCGGCCGACCAGGGTGAGGTTGGCCTGGCGGGCGAGCTGGACGCCCCAGGCGGTGAAGCCGGAGCGGCTGACCAGGATCGGGATGCCCATCTGCACTGTCTTGATCACCATCTCCGAGGTGAGGCGGCCGGTCGTGTAGAAGATCTTGTCGCCCGGCGGCACGCCATGCCGGAACATCCAGCCGGCGATCTTGTCCACCGCGTTGTGGCGGCCGACATCCTCCATATAGACCAGCGGCCGGTCCCTTTCCGCCAGGACGCAGCCATGGATCGCGCCGGCGTTGAGATAAAGGCTGGGGGCGGTGTTGATCCTGTGCAGCAGGGGGTAGAGCCAGGAGGTCCGGAGCTGGACGTCCGTCGGCAGGTTCGCGGTCTGGAACTTCTCCATCACGTCGCCGAAGGCGGTCCCCTGGGCGCAGCCGGAGGTCAGGGTCTTCTTCTTCAGCTTCTCCTCGAAGTCGGTTTTCCGCTCGGTGCGGACGACGACCACGTCGATCTCCGGATCGAACTGGATGGCGGTCACGGTGTCGTCCGGACGCAGCATGTTCTGGTTCAGCAGGTAGCCCAGCGCCAGATACTCCGGATAATCGCCGATCGTCATCATGGTGACGATCTCCTGCCCGTTCAGGTACAGGGTCAGCGGCCGCTCAACCGTCACGGCGGTCTCCACGGCCGCACCCGTCTGGTCGATGCCGGAGACGGTCTCCGTCAGGCGCGGATCGTCCGGATCGGGCGCGATCAGGAAATCGTCTGCTGGCGGGGTGGGGTGGCGGGTGTCCATGGGTGGTGCATTCCGGCGACGGGATGTCGGGTGCACAGTGCCATCTTGTCAGGCGCCGTTGAAGCGCACCGTGCCGTGGCCCGACAGGTCGTAGCCCTGGAGGTCGGCCGCCTTGGCCGCTAAGGCCGGGGTCCGGCAGAAGGCGAGCAGGGCCTGGAAGGGCGGTTCGAAATAGTCCCGCCGATCCAGCAGCAGGTCGAACCGCTCCCACGCCAGCGGCACGAAATCCAGATGCAGGCGGCGGGCGACGGCGCGGACCGCAAGGCCGCAATCCGCCCGCCCGTCCAGCACGGCCAGCCCCACCTCCAGCCCCGTCTGGCAAACGTCGCCGCCGGCCGGGATGTCGGCGAGGGTGCCGCCGACGCGGGCGATCAGCGCTCGCAGCAGGACGTGGGCCCCGGCCTCCGGCTGGCGCATGGCCACCCGCGCGCCCTTGGCCAGGATGTCGGCGGCCGACGCGAGGCCCAGCGGGTTGCCGGGCGGGACGACGAGACCCTGTTCCCGGCGCGCCCATTCGATCAGCACCATGCCATCGGTGCCGCCCCGACGGTCGAGGAAGGGGACGTTGTACTCCCCGCTATCGGCGTCCAGCAGGTGGAGGCCGGCGGCGACCGCGCCACCGGCCCGGAACTTCTCCAGCCCGGCCAAGCTGCCGCCGCCAAGGGTGGCGAGTCCGCACCGGCTTTCCCCGATCGCCCAGTCCAGCAACGGGTCGCGGCTGCCGGCGACGATGGCCGGCGGGCGGGCGCGGGAGCCGACAGGAATTGCCGTGAGGGGCGCCGGTCCGCCCGCCTCCGCCCCGGCGATCCAGGCCTCGATCCGTGCGCGCGGGAACAACCACTTGCCCGTGACCTTCACGCAGGGGATGCGGCCCTCCTTCACCAGGTCGTAGAGCTTGCGCTCCTTCAGGCGCAGCAGGTCCGCCACCTCCTTGAGGTTCAGGTACTCGGTCGCGGGGATTGCGGGCGAGGGGGAGTCCATGGCCGGCAATCTAACTGGCGGGTGCCGCGTTGGGGAAGAAGACCCGCTCGCCCCCGATCGTGTACGAGGCGATCGCCGCCTGCCCGTCCTTGGACACCAGCCAGTCGATGAACGTCCGGCCCATGTCCGCCTTCACATGCGGGTGCCTGGCCGGGTTCACCAGGATGACGCCGTACTGGTTGAACAGCCGCTTGTCGCCCTCGACCAGCACGGCGAGGTCGCCCCGGTTCCTGAAGTTCAGCCAGGTGCCCCGGTCGGCCAGGACATAGGCGTCCATGGCGGAGGCGGTGTTGAGGGTCGGCCCCATGCCGGATCCCGTCTCCTTGTACCAGTCGCCGGCGGTCTTCGGATCGAGGCCGGCATCCTTCCAGAAGCGCAGCTCCGCCCGGTGGGTGCCGCTGTCGTCGCCACGCGAAGCGAAGGGGGCCTTGGCCTCCGCCACCTTTCTCAACGCCGCGGCGATGTCTTTGCCGGCGGCCCCGGCCGGGTCCGTCTTGGGCCCGATCAGCACGAAGTCGTTGTACATGACAGCATGCCGCTTCACGCCGAAGCCGTCGTCCACGAATTTCCGCTCGGCGGCGGCGTCATGGACGAAGACCACGTCGGCGTCGCCCCGCCGCGCCGTCTCCAGCGCCTGCCCAGTGCCTTGGGCGACGACCCGGACCGCGATCCCCGTCCGCTGCGTGAAGAGCGGCAGCAGATGGTCGAACAGGCCCGACTGCTCCGTCGAGGTGGTGGAGGCGACGGTGATGAACCTGTCGGCGGCCTGGGCGGGCACCGCCAACGCGGCTCCGGCGGCGACCAGCAGGGCGCCCAGCGTGCGGCGCTTCAGGATCGGCATGGTTCCCCCCCGGTCCGTTGGTTCAGACGACAAGCTCCCCGCGCAGGTAGGCGGCGGCCTCGGCACTGCGGGGGGCGGTGAAGAAGGGCTCGGCCGGCCCGTGTTCCAGCAGCCGGCCCCGGTGCAGGAAGGCGACCTCGTCGGCGAGGCGGCGGGCCTGCCCCAGGTCATGGGTGGTCATGACGACCTTGATCCCATCGGCGGTGAAACTGCGCATCATCTCCTCCACCGCCTTGGTGGCGGCGGGGTCGAGGTTGCTGGTCGGCTCGTCCAGGAAGATCACCTCCGGCTCCAGCAGCCACGCGCGGGCGAGGGCCAGCCGCTGCTGCTCCCCGCCGGACAGCACGCGGGCGGGCCGGTCGGCGAGGGGGGTGAGCCCGAACCGCTCCAGTGCGGCCCAGGCCCGCTCCCGCCGCGCCGCACCGGGCACGCCGTATGCCGCGAGCGCGTGGACGAGGTTGGCAAGGGCCGTCCGCCGCAGCATCACGGGGCGCTGGAACACCATGGCGTGGCGGTGCCGCGCGCCGGCACCCGCACCCGGACCCTGCCACTCCAGCCGGCCGCGCGTCGGCGGGATCAGACCGTGGCAGAGGCGGAGCAGCAGGCTTTTTCCGGCCCCGTTGAAGCCCAGGATCACGAGACGCCCGGTGCCGGCGAGCGTCAGGTCCACCCCGTCGATCAGGGTGCCGCCGCCGGCGTCGTAGCCGACGCCGGTGAGCCTGAGAGGCAGGATGCTGGGTGTGGCGCGCATGGCCGGAACCTCGGCATTCACCTCAGCCGCCCCAGCGCCGCGACGCCCGCGTGGCGCCGAAGGCGAGGGCGTTGACGGTCAGCGTCACCGCCATCAGCACGATCCCGAGGCCGAGGGCGAGTTCGAGGTTGCCCTTGCCCGTCTCCAGCGTGATGGCGGTGGTCATGGTGCGGGTGGCCCCCGCGATGTTTCCGCCGACGATCAACACCGCCCCGACCTCAGCACTCGCCCGGCCGAACCCGGCCAGCAGGGCCGTCAGCAGTGCGAACCGCGCGTCCCACAGCAGGGTGGGGATCGCGCCCAGCGGCGTCAGGCCGAGGGAGCGCAGATGCTCCGCGTACTCCTCCCACAGGCCCTCCACCACCTGACGGGTCAGGGCGATGACGATGGGCAGGATCAGCACCGTCTGCGCCACGATCATGGCCGACGGGGTGAACAGCAGGCCGAGGAAGCCAAGAGGGCCGGACCGGCTGAGCGTCAGGTAGACCAGCAGTCCCGCCACGACGGGCGGCAGCCCCATCAGCGCGTTGGTGAGGACAATCACGGCGTCGCGGCCGCGGAACCGGCCGATCGCAAGAAGGGCGCCCAGTGGCAGGCCGATCGCGGCGGCGATCAGCAGGGCCGTGAGCGTGACGCGCAGGGAAAGGAGGACGATGCCCCAGAAATCCGCATCCCCGCCGAACACCAGATCGAGCGCGGCCGAGAAGGCCGACCCAGGCTCCATCATCCCCGTCCCCGCGATGACACCACCGCAGAACTATGCAGAGTTTTCGGAAACCCTGCAAACTTTCCGGAAGCGGCGCGGCCGCCTGGGAGGAGGCAAAACGAAAGCCCGCCGGCGGATACCGGCGGGCTTCGCATCCAAGCTCCCCGTGCAGGGAACCGGGCGGGTGGATCAGACGGCCACCTTCGGTTTGCGCATCGCCGTCCACAGGTCGCTGGCGTTGCGATCCAGCTCGGCCATGGAGGTGGTCTTGGGGTCGCGGCCCTGGCGATGGCACTCCAGGGTGAACAGGTTGGTGTTCGCGGGGTCGAGGCCCAGCTCGGAGCAGGCGATGGTGAAGGCGGACTGCAGGTCGATGGTCGTCACAGTAATCCCCCGGAAGAATGAGGTATGTTGAATACCGCACCGCAAAATGACGATGGAATGGCGAAGGTCAAGCGCGGGTGCGGCAAAATGACGGAATTCCCGCAGCTTGCGCGGGGATTCGTCCGGGGGGAACGGATGCGGCGGGCGAAGGTTGCCGCGCCGCAATATGAAGTGTCCGTGTCAGACCGTCGCAGGCGGGCTAGGGGGCGGCCAGCGGCGGCCCCCAGTCCCGCAGGTCGAAGGGCAGCGGCTCCGGACGGAGACCGGCGGCGCGGGCCGTCTCCGCCGCGCGGGGGCCGGCGGGATCGAAGGGTGCCGTCCAGGCCCGCACGGGGCAGGGGACGGCCCGCAGCGATTCGACAAGCGGGTAAGCGGCCTGGGCGATGACGGCGGGGCCGTGGACCCGTTCCGCCTTGAACAGGTCGATCAGCCTCTGGTGCAGGACCGATTCCTCCAGCAGCGGCTCGATCCGGGCGATGCCGGTGCGTCCGGTGTCGAACCAGGGCCAGAACAAGGCCGCCGTGCGCACATGGGTCCAGGCCTTCAGGAGATGGCCGCCCCAGGCGTCCGGCGTCAGGTCGGGGGCGGCATGGGCCACATGGCGCTCCGCCTCCTCCGCCGTCAGGTGTGCGGCGGAGACGGTCTGGACGGACGCGGCGAGGGCGGGGCGGCGGGTGGCGAGCTCCACCGCGATGGCGGCACCCCGCCCGAAGCCGACGAGATCGACCGCCTCAAGCCCCAGGGCGGCCAGCGCCTCGCCGATCGCGTCCGCCATCGCGCCGACCGTCGGGGTGGCGCCCGCCAGGACATCGTCGCTGTCGCCATGGCCGGGCAGGTCCAGCGCCAGCGCGGCGCGCCCGACGCCCGCCAACGACCGGAGGACGGGCTCCAACTGGGCGGAGGAGGTGCCGAGATCGTGCAGCAGCACCATTGGCCGTCCGTCACCCGCCACCCGGCGAAGGCGGAGCTGCCCGCCAGCCATGGCGACATAGCCGCCGGCGATGCCGCCGGTTGTCGGCAGGGCGGCCGGGGGCGGCGGGGCGGGCTGGTCCGGCAGGTGCCGCAGCAGGAAGTCCCGCGACGCCTCCAGGCAGCCTTCGGCCGTGTCGGACAGGTGGGGCGCGGCGTTCGGCGGGGCGATGCGGCCCACCGGCTCCAGATAGATCGACAGCGGGTCCGGTTTGGCGCAGACGAACAGGGTGGGCACGGTCAGCGCCTTGATGTCCGGCTTCTTGTCGTAGCCGAGCGCGGCGCCGTAGGCGGCGCGGTAGTTGTCGCCCGCCAGCAGGAAGTCCAGCACGCCCGCCTGCAGGCGGTCGGGCGGGGAAATGGCATAGTCCATGCGCGCGGCGGCCGTGCGGCGGTACCAGGGAAAGAAGACCACCTGTTCCCGCAGGCGCGCCCACAGCCAGGCGAGGTGGCCGCCGTCCCAGGCCGGGGCGAAGGGCGGCAGGTAGTTGGCGAGGAAATCCGCCCGCTCCTCCGGCGTGGTCAGCAGCACGCCGTTGGCCGCCAGCGCCGTCACCCGGCCGGGGTGCCGGGCCGCGAGGCAGGTGCCGATGGCGGCCCCGGTGTGGAAGCCGTAGACGGCGGCCTTGGCAATGCCCAGCGCGTCCATGAACGCGGCCACCCCGTCGGCGAAATCGGGCATGGTCGCCAGCGTGGGCGGCACGGGCAGCGGGTCGGACAGGCCGTAGCCGGGATTGTCCGGGGCGATCACGGTGCAGTGGGGCGCCATCACCGCCAGCATGGGCAGCACGTCGGCCGAGGTCTTGGGCGACTGGTGCAGCAGCAGCACGGGCGGGCCGGAACCGGCGCGGCGGTAGTGCACCTGGCGGGCGCCCACAGTGACGAAATGCCGGGTGACCGTCGCTGCCATGGGCCGTTACCTCTTCGTGCCGGTATCATGCGCGGGCATGCATTACGGCCGATCCGCCGCCCCGCGCCAAGCGCAAATCCGCCAGCGGCATTCGGGTCTGGACGGAGGGCGCCGGGATGGCGATGGTCGGGGCGAAGAAGAACGGGACGGGGAGGAGACGGGCCATGAACGAGAACCTCTACGCGGTGCTGGCGGGCGCCTTCCCGACCGACCGCTCGCGGGCCTTCATGCGCACCACGGACCAGGGCGACATCAGCTTTGCCGACCTGGACCGGCTGTCCGCCCGCATGGCGAACCTGCTGGTGTCGCTGGGCGTGAAGCCGGGCGACCGGGTGGCGGTGCAGGTGGAGAAGTCGCCCGCCAACGTGATGCTGTACCTGGGG
>JAJUIU010000056.1 GCA_029267445.1 Rhodospirillaceae bacterium | reverse complement strand
CGTGCCGAGGGGGGAGGCGGCGGGGTCGGCCACGTTCACCTTGTCGCGGTAGGCCCCGGCGTCGTGCCGGTCGCGGGCCTGCTGCGCCCGGGCGCCGGGATGGCCCGTCTCGGCATGGCCGGCGTCCCGGGGACCTTCGCGCCCCGTGCCGTCCCGTCCGGTGTAGGGGCCGGACGTCTCCGGCTTGGCGTCGCGCGTCATTCTGGAGCCCTCCCGGCTCAGCCGAGTTCCCGGTCGCGGTCCTGCCAGACCTTGGAGGCGAGCGGACCGGTGTCACCCATCTCCTCGACATACAGTACGCGGTCGCCCGGCTTCAGCGTCTCGAAGCCGTTGTTCATCACGCAGTTGCGGTGGAAGTAGAGCAGGCCGCCCGTGTTGGTGAGCAGGAAGCCGTGGTCGTCCGCCAACTGGGTGATCTGGCCCTGGACCTCGAAGTCGTGCCGCTTCACCTCCCCGCGCTGCTGCTGCTTGAAGGCTTTGAGCTGGCGCTCGGCGGCGGCGAAGGCGTCGCGGATCGAGGTCTGCACGTCGGGGTCGGCGTACTTTTTCTGCGCCTTCTTCGGCTGTCGGCTGACCGCGAGCTCCGCACCCGGCAGGATCATGTCGATATGGACCTCGAAGACGTTGCCCGTGCGGTGCTGCTGATGCAGCGCCTCCACCGAGACGCGGCAGGCGGTCATGCGGTCGTAGAGCCGCTCCAGCTTGTCGAACCGGTCCCGGATCATGCCCTCGATCGCGGGGCTGGGGTCCATGTTGTGGAAGGCGATCTTCAGGGGGCTCTGCATGGCGCTCTTCTGACAGGGGCTGAGGGCCGGCCGGGGCCGGCGGTCCACGCTGCAAACAGGCGCACCCCCAGGGGCGTTCCGGGGAACCGGGCGTTCCGGGGAACCGGCACCCCGGCGCCCGGTTGAGGCCAGATGCCCATCCAGGGCGAGCGGAACCGGAGGCCGGCGTTCCATGACGACGGACGACACTTCCCTTGTGGGCGGTTACCAGCCGGTCACACTGTCCATGGGGCGCGGCGAGGTGAAGTGCAGGCTCTACGCCGCGCCCGCCGCCGAGCGCGGGGTCGTCTGGGTCGGCGGGATCGGCGGCGGCTGGGACACGCCCGCCCGCAATCTCTATCCCCGCCTCGCCACCGAACTGACGGGGGAGGACGTCGCCTCCCTGCGGGTGCGCTTCCGCGACAGCCGCGACCTGAACGAGGCCGTGTTCGACGTGATGGCCGGGCTGAAGTATCTCGAGACGCTGGGCATCCGGCGGTTCGGGGTGGTCGGGCACTCGTTCGGTGGCGCCGTGGTCATCCGGGCGGCCGCCGCCGTGACGGAGGTGAAGGCGGTGGTCACGCTGGCGAGCCAGGGCTACGGCGCCGGACCCGCGGCCTCCCTCGGGCCGCGCGCGGCGCTGCTCTCCATCCACGGCAAGGACGACGAGGTGCTGGTGCCGGAAAGCAGCGAGTACATCCAGAAGGTGGCGCGGGAGCCGAAGCGGCTGGTGATCTTCAGCGGCGCCCGGCACGGGCTGGACGAGGTGGCGGACCGCGTGCATCGCGAGACGCGCGACTGGCTCCTTCGCCATCTCTGAGCGTTACCCCATCACCATGCCCGTACAGCCCATCATCCCGCCCGAACTCCACCGTGCCGACGGCGCCCCGCGCCGGGTCGGGGTGGAGATCGAGTTCGCCGGCCTGTCGATCGCCGACACGTCCCGCCTGATCCGCTACATCTACGGCGGGGAGGAGGTGGTGCTGGACGAGCACCGCAGACTGGTCCGCGCCTCCAGGATCGGCGACTTCACGGTCGAGCTGGACATGCTGCTCGCCCATCCGGGGAAGCCCGAGACGCCCGACGCGGGCACGCTCGACCGGGTGGAGCTGAAGGTCCGCGCCGCCATCGGCGACGCGGGCAGCCTGGTACTGCCGTTCGAGGTCGCCTGCCCGCCGATCCCGATCGAGCGGCTGGGCGACCTGGACGCGCTGGTGGAGGGCCTGCGCCGCAACGGCGGGCAGGGTACCGAGGGGCGCCTGTTCTACGCCTTCGGCCTGCATTTCAACCCGGAGCTGGCCCGCATCGAGGCGGACCCGATCATCGACACGATGAAGGCCTATCTGCTGCTGGCGCCCCTGCTGCGGGCGGACATGGGGATCGATCTGGCGCGGCGGATGGCGCCGTTCGTCAACCGCTTCACCGACGCCTATGTCGACCTGGTGGTCGATCCGGACTACCGCCCGGACCTGCGCGACTTCGCCCGCGACTACATCCACCACAATCCGTCGCGGAACCGAGAGCTGGACCTTTACCCCCTGTTCGCCCTGGCCATCCCCGAGGTGCTGCGCGAGACGCCGGCGGACCCGCACGTGAAGCCGCGCCCGACCTGGCACTGGCGGCTGCCGGACAGCCGGGTGGGCGTGCCCGGCTGGTCGATCGTGCCGGACTGGAACCGCTGGGTGCAGGTGGAGCGGCTGGCGATCGACCGCTGGGCGTTGGCGGAACTGGGGGCGCTGTGGGCGGACTGTCGCCGCGCGCGGGCCAGCGCCGACTGGCCCCAGATGGTCCGCCGCTGGCTGGCGCCGTGGTGAGGGCGCCATGGTGAGGGCTGAGCCGTGAGCCGGAGAGCGGGACGCCGCCCGCTGATCGGCGTGACCGCGTCCGTGCGGGGCAGCCGGACGCTGTGGCTGTTCAACCGGCTGGCCCTGATCCGCGCGGGCGCCCGCGCCGTGAAGCTGACGGCCGAAAGCGCCTGCGACCTGGACCGGCTGGACGGGGTGGTGATCGGCGGCGGGGACGATATCGAGCCGGTGCGCTACGGCTCCTTGCTGGAGCCGACGGTGAAGATCGACCCGGCCCGCGACGAGCTGGAGCTGGAGGTGCTGGACTGGGCGGCGGACCGGGTAAAGCCGGTGCTGGGCATCTGCCGGGGCTCGCAGATGATCAACGTGCACCGGGGGGGCACGCTGCACACCGACATCTACAAGGTCTATGTGGAGGCGCCGCGCCTGCGAACGGTGCTGCCGCGCAAGGTGGTGCGGATCGACCCGGACAGCCGGCTGCGCCGCGTGTTGCGGGAGGACGAGTGCCGGGTCAACGCCCTGCACCACCAGTCGGTGGACCGGCTGGGCGAGGGGCTGTGCATCGCCGCCCGCGACATCCATGGGATCGTGCAGGCGGTGGAGGCGACCGACAGTCCCTTCGTGCTGGGGGTGCAATGGCACCCGGAGTTCCTGGTCATGGACCGGCACCAGCAGCGGCTCTACCGCGCCCTGGTGGAGGCGGTGGAGGGGCGGACGCTGGAGCAGCAGGCGCTGACGCCGGCGGAGGCCTGAGGCTCAGCCCCGGGTGCCGTCCAAAGTGGCGCCGGTGAAATCCGTCCCGTCGCGGCGGGTGCCGGTAAGGTCGGCGCCGCTGAGGTCCGCCGAGACGAAGCGGGCGCCGCTGAGATTGGCCCCGGCCAGCCGCGCCCGCACCAGCGAGGTGCGGACCGTGGCGCCCTTGGGCGTCAGCAGCATCGACAGGTCCGCACCGTTCAGGTCCGCATCGATCAGGTTGGCGCGGTCGAGGCCCGCGCCACGCAGGTCGGCCCGGGCGAGGCTGGCCGACCGCAGCTCCGCACCGGCGAGGTTCGCCGCCTGGAGCTGCGCCCCCGCGAGGCTGGCGCCGCGCAGGCTGGCGCCGGGGAGCCGGGCCAGGGTGAGCACGCGGCCGGACAGGTCCTGGCCGGAAAGGTCGAGGCCGGTCCCGTCGAGCTGGGCGCCCTTGCGTCCCGCCGTCTCCACCCAGGCGGCGTGGCGGGCCAGCATCTCCTCAAGCTCAGCCGTCCCGGGGCTGCGCAGGGGCGGGGGATCGCCCGCCTCCTCCCCCATGTCGGACCGCGCGTCGCCAAGCTTGTGGAGGTCCGCGTCGTCCAGCACGGCGGTGGCGAGGGCGGTGGCATCCACATCGGCCCCGGCGAGGTCGGCGCCGCGCAGGTCCGTGCCCGTCAGGTCCGCACCCCGCAGCGACGCCCCGGTGAGCCGGGCGTCCCGCAGGTCGGCGCGCACCAGCCGCGCGTCCTTCAGGATGGCGTGGCTGAAATCCGCCGCGCGGGCCTGCGAGCCGGACAGCCGGGCGCGGGTGAGGTCCGCACCGCTGAAATCCACCGCGGCGAGCTGGGCCGGGCCGGGGTCGATGCCGAGGACAAGGAAATCGTTGCGGACGGCACCGGCGGTGGCGCCGTCGCGCATGTCGCATTCGATCATGCGGGCGCCGCGCAGGTTGGCCCCGCTGAGCGTGGCGGCGCGGAGGTCGGTCCGCCGGAGCTGCGCGCCGCTGAGGTCCGCCTCCCGGAGGTCGCAGCCGAACAGGTCGGCGAAGTCCAGCGTGGCTTCGGCGAAACGCGCGCCGCGCAGCACGGCGCCGTGCAGGTTGGCGTTGGTCAGGTTGCGCCGTTCGAAGACGAGGCCGGACAGGTCGCAGAAGGGCAGGCTGAGACGCGCCCCGCCGCTGCGCCCGCCGAGATAGGCGTGGTGACGGTCGCAGGCGCGGTCGAGCTGCGCCTGCGTCAGCCGCACGCGCGGCGCCACCTCCGGTATCCGTTCGGCGGTCACGGCGGCCGTCCTCAGCCGAACAGGGCGTCGATGTCGGCCTGGGTGGCGTTGCCGCTTTCGGCCGGCTTCGGCGGGGGCGGCGGGGCGGCGGCCTTGGGCGCCTTCGCAGGCTTGGGCGGCGGCGGCTCCGCCTCGGCGGCGGCGAGGGCGGCCGGTACCGGTTGCTCCGCCGTGCCGGAAGGAGCCGGGCCGTTGCCCAGGCTTTCGAACAGGGCGTCGATGTTGTCCTGGCTGATCCGCTCCAGCGAGGGGCCGTGCAGCAGGTGCGCGTCGGGCCGTTCGTCGTCGGGACGGGTGGCGAACAGCCCGGCGTCGCCCGCCGCCCGCTCGTCCACACCCCAGATTTCGATCATCGTGTTCACCCGCTGCTCGATGTAGCGGAGCGTGTTGACGACCTTGGTCGTGCGCTGACCGGTGATGTCCTGGAATGAGCAGGCGGTCATGATCTCGATCGTCTGCGCCTCGATGTCGCCGGTCACGTCCGACGGCTCCAGCTTGCCGACCAGCTCCTGGATGCGCTCCGTCGCGTTCAGGATGTCCGAGGTGGCGCGTTCGGTGGCGGAGACGATGGCGTCCAGCTCGTTCGTGGCCGCCATGATCCGGTTGGCGCCGGGATCGGTGGGGCGGAGCTGCGCGATCTCCTGCCGGGTCTGCTCGATATAGCCGGAGAGCTGCTTAAGCTCCTCCCGCATGATGCGGATGGCCGGGTTCTGCGACGGGTCCGGAACGGCGCCGCCGCCGTCGCCCATGCGCTGGACCGCCTGACGCATCTGGCCCAGCAAGGTGCGCCAGTCGTCCTGCGCGATCAGCCGGGTGCGCTTGTCGCGGGTGCGCAGGAAGGCCCGGCCGGCGGCGGTGGAGAGCAGCTCCTCCTCCAGCTTGTCGTAAGCCTGCTCGCTCAGCTCAAGCGGTTCCATGCGACCCCTCCACCCCGGCTTTCCGCCCTCTTCCCCGCGCGGACCAGTTACGCGCGAAGGGGTTAAATCCCGGTCAACACGTCCGGGGGATGGACGGCCTATCCTTCCCCGCCCGGACGGAGCATAGCAGATTCACCACGATTGCGTCAGGGTCGCTCCGGCCGGAGCAGCCGCTCGACGGCGGCGCGGAAGTCCGCGGGAAGGGGACGGGGGCGCCGATCCGCCCGGTCGACATAGACGTGGATGAAATGCCCGGCGGCGGCGGCCGTCGACTCCCCCGCCCGGAAGATGCCGACCTCGTAGCGCACGCTGCTGGTGCCGACATGGGCGACGGCGATCCCGGCCTCCAGCCTGTCGGGAAAGGCGACCGGGGCGAAATAGCGGCACCCGGTCTCCACCACCAGACCGATGGTGCCGCCCGCATGGATGTCCAGCACGCCTTCGGCCACGAGGTAGCCGTTCACGGCCGTGTCGAAGTAGCTGTAGTAGGTCACGTTGTTGACGTGGCCGTAGACGTCGTTGTCCATCCAGCGGGTGTCGATGGGCCGGAAATGGCGGAAGGCGGCGCGGCCGGGGGCTTCGGAGCGGCTCATCCAAGGGCCTCGCGGTAGAGCGACAGCGCGTCGTCCAGGGTGACCTCGCGCGGGTTGTTGACCAGAAGGCGGGTCTGCCGCATCGCATCCTCCGCCAAGGCGGGCAGGTCGTTGGCGGCGATGCCGACCTCCGTCAGCCGGCCCGGCACCGCGAGATCATGGCAAAGGCGGGCCAGCATGGCCGGCAGTGCGGCCGCGCGCTCCGCCATCGGCCGATCCGCCAGGGCCGGGTCCAGCAAGGCGGCCAGTTCGGCGTATTCGCGTTCGGCGGCCGGCAGGTTGAAGCGCAGCACATGGGGCAGCATCAGGGCGTTGCTGACCCCGTGCGCCACGTGGAAGCGGGCGCCGATCGGATAGGCCAGGGCGTGCACGGCGGCGACCGGCGCGTTGGCGAAGGCCATGCCGGCCATGGTGGCGCCCAGCAGCGTGTCCCGCCGCGCCGCCCGGTCCGACCCATCCGCCCAGGCGCGGGGCAGGCCGCGCCACAGCAGAACAAGCGCCTCCCGCGCCAGGGCGTCGGAAATGGGGTTCTTGCGGTGCCTGCTGGTGTAGGCCTCGATCGCGTGGACCATGGCGTCGATGCCGGTGGCGGCGGTCACCGGCCTGGGCAATCCCGCGATCAGATCGGGATCCAGAACGGCGGCGTCGGGCAGCAGCACGGGCGAGACGATGCCCTTCTTCTCCGAATCGCCAGTGGTGACGATGGCGATGGGTGTCACCTCCGACCCGGTGCCGGCGGTGGTGGGGACGAGCACCAGGGGGAGGCGCGGGCCGGTGGCGTTGCCCACCCCGTACATGGCGTCCAGCGGCTGGTCCGAGGCGGCGAGGAGGGCCGCCAGCTTCGCCGTGTCGAGCGGGCTGCCGCCGCCGATGCCGAGCACCGCGTCCGCGCGGAAGTCGCGGGCGGCCTTGGCGGCGGCCAGCACCACCGGCACCGGCGGATCGGCCACCACGTCGCGGAAGACGGTGACGGCGAGGCCCGCCTCGCGCAGCCCGGCGAGCGCCGGGTCGGTGAGGCCCGCCCGTTCCACGCCCGCGTCGGTCACCAGCAGCACCCGCCGCGCGCCCAGCCCGACCAGGACGGGCGCCAGCCGGGTGGACGCGCCGGCCTCGCAGGTCAGGGTCCGCGCGGTGGCGAAGCTGAGCGTGTCCATGCCGTCCCTCCCGTGCCCGGTCTCAGTCCCCCAGCGCCGCGCCGTCGCGGCGGGGGTCGGTCCCGCCCAGCAGGCCCGACCCGGTCAGGGAGATGACGTTCAGGCCGCTGGGCAGTTCCCGCCGCTCCACCTTGTGGCCCAGCCCCTCCAGCGCCGCCGCGAGCGCGTCGCCCTGGGCGCCGGCCTCCACCACCGTGGGGCCGTTGTTGTTGACCACCATCGGCAGGGACACGGCCGCCTGCGGATCGAGGCCCCAGTCCAGCAGCGCCACCGTCGTCTGGGCGACATAGCCGATGATGGCCGGGCCGCCGGGCGAGCCCAGGATGTGGGCGAGCCGCCCGTCCGGCCCGAAGATCAGCGTCGGCGTCATGGAGGAGCGGGGGCGCTTGCCGGCGGCGGGCGCGTTGGCCACGGGCCGCCCGTCCTTCACCGGCGCGAAAGAGAAGTCGGTGAGCTGGTTGTTCAGCCACATCCCGCCGGTGGCGATGCCCGAGCCGAAGGCGAACTCCACCGTGGTGGTGAAGGAGACGGCGAGGCCGTCGGCGTCGATCAGGGACAGGTGGCTGGTGGAGGGCATGTCATCCTCCGCCGACGGGGCGAGGCGCAGGCTCCCCTCCCGCAGGCGGGGCGTGCCGGCCTGGGCGGGACCCGCCATGGCCCGGTCGGGTGCCATCAGGCGGGACCGTTCTGCGAGATAGGCGGGATCGGTGAGACCCGCCGTCGGCACGGAGACGAAGGCCGGGTCGCCCACATACATGTCGCGGTCGGCGAAGGCGAGGCGCCCAGCCTCCGCCAGCAGGTGCCGGCCGGTGACCGTGTCCGCACCGTGCGCGGCCATGTCGAACCGCTCCACCAGGCCCAGGATCTGCAGGAGCGCGATGCCGCCGGAGGAGGGCGGACCCATGCCGCAGACCCGCCAGACGCGGTAGGTGCCGCAGACCGCGTCCCGTTCGATCACCGCGTAGCCGGCGAGGTCGTCCGGCCCGACGGTGGCGATGCCGGTTCCGGCGGCGGCCTTCTCCAGCCGCGCGACCAGGGCGGCACCCAGCGGGCCCCGGTAGAAGGCGTCCGGCCCGTCCGCCGCCAGCAGGCGCAGGGTCGCGGCATAGTCCGGGTCGCGCAGGACGGTGCCGACGGCGGGCGGCGCCCCGGCGGCGTAGAAGACCCGCTTCAGGTCCTCGCGCGGCTCCAGCCGCTCCCGCCAGCGGATGAGCACGCCGTTCAGGCGGGGGGCGACGGGGAAGCCATCCTCCGCCAAGCGGATCGCCGGGGCGAACAGGTCGGCCCAGGGCAACCGGCCGTGGCGGGCATGGGCGAAGGCCAGCAGGGCGATGGCGCCAGGCGTGCCGACGGCGCGGCCATGGTCGAGCGCCGCGAAGTAGCCCAGCGGCTTGCCGTCCGGCCCCAGGAAGCGGTCCGGCGTGGTTCCGGCGGGGGCGGTCTCCCGCCCGTCATAGGTGGTGACGCGGCCATCGGGCAGGGCCAGCACCATGAAGCCACCGCCGCCGAGCCCGGAGGATTGTGGCTCCACCAGCCCCAGCACCAGCTGGGCGGCGATGGCGGCGTCCACGGCGCTGCCGCCGCGCCGGAGCATGTCCAGCGCCGCCGCGCTGGCGAGCGGATTGGCGGTGACCGCCATCTGCCGTTCCGCCCTGGCGAGCGTCTTCGCCGCGCGGTCGCCGCCCGGTTCGGGCGTGGTGAACTGCGCGGCGGCGGCCAGGGGAAGGAGGGCGAGGGCTGTCGCGAGGACGAGAGGGGCGAGGCGGATCATGCGGGGCAGAGTGCCACGCGCGACAGCCGCTTTCACCAATTGGAATGCTGTGGAAATGACGGGGGCCGGTGATGGCCGCCGCACCGGCGGGTCAACACCGAAAGGGGCGCCACCCTGCGGCGGCGCCCCCCGTCGGTTCAGGCGAGCGTCAGAGAAGCTCGACGCTGTTGGCCTGCGGACCCTTCTGACCCATGCTGGTGGTCAGGCGGACGCGCTGCTCCGGCATCAGCGTGCGCACACCGGACCGCTCCAGCGCGGTCACGTGGACGAACACGTCCTTGCCGCCGCCGTCCGGGGTGACGAAGCCGAAACCCTTGTCGGCGCTGAAGAACTTCACCACGCCCTCGATCGTCTCGGTCGGGCCGCTGTCGAAGCTGCGGCGCGGGGGACGCGGGGCGTCGCCATAGCCGCCACCGCCGCCGAAGCCGCCGGGGCTGCGCTCACGGCGCGGCGGGGAGGCGCTGGCGGTGGAGGGGTCGATGCTGTGGATCGCGGCGACCTGGGGCCCCTTCTGGCCCTGGGACAGATCGCAGACGATCGTCGTGCCGTCGGCCAGCGTGTCATAGCCGAAAGACTGGACCACGGAGGCGTGGAGGAATGCGTCCGGGGACCCGTCGGAGAGGGTCACGAAGCCGAAGCCCTTGGCGGGGTTGTACCACTTCACGGTGGCGCTCACGCTGCGCCGGGTGACCTGGGGAGTGCTGGGAGAACGACGATCGTACATGTATCCAAAGCTCGACGACTGAAAGTTGTGGAAATGCCGGAAGGCTGGCCTTGCCGCCCGCCGGCCGTAGGAACATCAACCCGTCTGACACAAACCGGAACCCCAGAAACCACCGGAAAACCGGAAAATCTGCCGAGTCGAGGAGTTGCCCCGAGACGCACCTTATACCGGAAGCGCGCGGCGCGCATCATGAAAGGCGCGGGTTGCCACCGAAGGGTTAGATGCCGCGTCCGGGAGGCCCGCATCCCCGGTATTTCCGGCACTTCGGACGCGGGTCCACCCGCTAGCGGGGCCCGTAGCGGTCCCGAAGGGCGGCGAGCGTGGCGTCGGCCGTCCGCATGACGGACGGCAGCAGCGCGCCCACGGCGGCCCGGTCCCCCGCCCGCGCCGCGTCGACCAGCCGCCGGGCGAGGCCGGCCGCCTCCATCCCGCCGAAACTGCCCAGCGTGCTGGCGAGGTCGTGCGCCTCCCCGGCGAGGGCCGCCAGATCGCCGACGGAGGCGGCGACGCCGATGCGGCCCATGCGCGCGGCGTGGTCCGCCTCCAGCGACCGCAGGATCGGTCCGAAGGCGCCTGGGCGCATGGCGGCGATCATGTCGTCCACCACGGCATGGTCGAGCAGGGCGCCCGCCGCCGTCACGCCCCGTCCCCCGTCTTCCACTGCTGGAGCTTGCGGTAGATGGTCGAGGGGCTGATCTCCAGCAGGGCGGCCGCGCGCGGCACGTCGTTGTGGGTCCGGGCGTGGGCGTGCTGGATCGTCCCCTCCCCCACCTCCCCGCGCGGGGGGTGGGAGGGGGTGGCGGGGGGCGGGGCCGCCGGCGGGGCGCCGGGGCTGGCGACGGCCGCTTGGGACGGGGTGGCGGCCGGGGCGGTGCCGGAGCGCAGCGGCTCCGGCAGCATGGCGGCGGTGACCTCCGTCCCGTCATGCAGGACGACGATGTTGCGGATCACGTTCTGGAGCTGGCGGACGTTGCCCGGCCAGTCGAAGGCGCGGATGCGGGCCTCCACCTCCGGTGCGAAGGCGGTGAAGCGCTTGCCCTCCTCCGCCGCCATTTGGACGAGGAAGCGCCGGGCGATCAGCAGGGCGTCGTCCTCCCGGTCCCGTAAGGCGGGCAGATGCACCGGAACCACATGCAGGCGGTAGTAGAGGTCCTCTCGGAAGCGGCCGGCCTGCACCTCCGCCAGCGGGTCGCGGTTTGTGGCGGCGATGATGCGGACGTCCACCTTCTCCTGCCGGGAGCCGCCGACCGGCTGGACGAGGCCGGTCTGCACGAAGCGCAGCAGCTTGGCCTGGAGGTCCACCGGCATCTCGCAGATCTCGTCCAGGAACAGCGTGCCGCCGTCGGCCTGATGGGCGGCCCCCTCCCGGTCCATTGTGGCGCCGGTGAAGGCGCCCCGGACATGGCCGAAAATCTCGCTTTCCAGCAGGTCCTTCGGGATGGCGGCGCAGTTGATGGCGACGAGGCGCCTCGCGCGGCGGGGGCTGGCCTTGTGGATGGCGTCGGCGGCCAGCTCCTTGCCGGTGCCGCTCTCCCCGGTGAGGAAGACACTGGCCCGGCTGGGCGCCACGGACTCGATCATGCGGTAGACGGCCTGCATCTCCGCCGAGGCGCCGATGAAGTCGTGGAAGCCGTCGCGGTCGAGCTCCCGGCGGTAGCGCTCGACCATGCTGGCGAGTTCGCTCTTCTCCCGCGCGTTGCGGACGGTGACGGTCAGGCGGGCGGCGGTGAAGGGCTTGACCAGGAAGTCGAAGGCCCCCTCCCGCATGGCGTCGACGGCGACGCTGATGGAGCCGTGGGCCGTGGCGACCACCACGGGGATGCCGGGAACCTCCGCGTGCAGCGCCTTCAGCACGTCCAGCCCGTCCATGTCGGGCAGCTTGAGGTCGAGGACGATGACGGCGGGGCGTTCCCGCTCCACCGCCGCCGACACCTCCGCCCCGGTCCCGACCGTCGCGACCGTGTAGCCGTCCGCCTCCAGATACTCCCGGTAGATGCGGGCGAGGGGCGGGTTGTCCTCGACGACGAGGATGGTGGGCTTGGCGGCGGTGGGCACGGTGATGCCGGGGGTGGTTTGTGCGGTCGGGCTACCACCATGGTCTCCCGCGAACCATGAATAAAGGGTGGATTGCGCGCTCTATGCGAATGGACCGGGAACAGTTTCGCCCGGTGGCGTAAACAGGTAAACTCGCCCCCATCGAAAGTGGACCGCGACCCGTCACCACCCGGACTTCCGCACCAGCCATGGCGAGCGACGCACCGGCCCAGCCCATGTCCCTGAAGCAGCGGCTCCGCGCCTGGTGGGAGGGCTATGACCTGTCCGCCGCCCGGCAGGGCGCCGGCGAGGCGGACGCCGCGCAGGGAGCGGCGCCGGCGGAGCCCGCGCCGGCCGAGCGCAAGCACCTGAACCGCAACGGCAAGCCGCTGTGGAACGCGACCCGGATCGAGGTCGCCGAGAAGATCTGGGGAGACGGCTTCGCGACACCTGGCGGGACCGACCACATCCCCACCCTGGTCAAGCCCTTCGGCCTGAACCCGGCGATGAGCGTGCTGGATCTGGGGGCGGGGCTTGGCGGCTCCACCCGGGCCATGGCGAAGCAGTACGGCGCCTGGATCACGGGGCTGGAGTATAACCCCGTGCTGACCGAGGCCGGCATGTTCCGGTCGCACAAGGCGGGCCTCGCCCGGCAGGCGCCGGTGCAGGGCTTCGACCCGGAGAACTTCAAGTGGCCCAAGCGCGTGGACTGCATCTTCAGCAAGGAGATGCTGTTCACGGTGAAGAACAAGGACGGCCTGATCGACGCGATCGAGGCCTGCCTGAAGCCGCGCGGGCAGCTTCTGATCACCGACTACGTGCTGGAAAAGGACGCCAAGCCGGGGCGCGACTTCCAGAGCTGGAAGGCCAACGAACCGGTGGAACCGCTGGCCTGGACGGTGGAGCAATACAGCGCGGCGATGGCCCAGCGGAACCTGGACATCCGCATCGCGGAGGACATCTCCGACATGCACCGGACCCTGATCCTGGACGCCATCCAGGCCCTGGTGAAGCACCTGGAGACGGTGGCGATGGAGAAGGAGACCAAGATCGCCGTGGTGGAGGAGGTGGAGCTGTGGGCGCGGCGCGTGGCCGTGCTGGACGACGGCGTGCGCGTCTACCGCTTCCACGCGCTGAAGCCGGCGGACCTCAGCTGATCCGCCGGCCTCGGTCGCGCACCGGTCCCGTTCAGCCCGCCTGACGGTCCAGCGGGATCGGCACGAAGATGGAGCCCTGCTGCGTGCGCCGCAGCACCACGATCGACTCCTTGCCCGCCTCGCGGGCCTGCTCGATGGCCTGGACGAGGTCGGCCGGCGTGCCGATCGGCTCCCGGTTGGCGCGGGTGATGACGTCGCCCGGCTGGAAGCCCTGTTCCGCCGCCGGGGAGCCGGGGGCCACGTTCATCACCACCGCACCGGAGACGTCCTCCTCCAGCCCGAACTTCTCCCTGAGGCCGGGGGAGACGGGCGCCAGGGTGAGGCCGAGCGCGCCCTCGCCACCCTCCCCGCCCTGGGGGCCGGGTTCGGCGCCCGCGACCTGCTGCTCACGCGGGAGTTCGCCCACCTCGGCGGTGACGGTCCGCTCCTTGCCCTCGCGGATGACGCCCAGCTTCACGCTCTCGCCCGGATCGATGTCGGCGACCGCGCGGGAGAGGTCGCGCGGCTCCTCGATCGGGTTGCCGTTCAGCGTGCGCACCACGTCGCCGGTCTCCAGGCCCGCGCGGGCGGCCGGGCTGTCGGGCGTGACGCTGGAGACCAGCGCACCCTGGTCGCCCTGCAGCCCGAACGCCTCCGCGATCTCCGGCGTCACCGGCTGGATGGTGACGCCGAGGAACCCGCGCGTGACGAAGCCCTGCTCCCGCAGCTCCGCCGTCACGTTCTGGGCGATGGCCGAGGGGATGGCGAAGCCGATGCCGATTGAGCCGCCGGTGCGGGAGAAGATGGCTGTGTTCACCCCGATCACGCGGCCGTCCATGGCGATCAGCGGGCCGCCGGAATTGCCGCTGTTGATGGCGGCGTCGGTCTGCAGGAAGTCGTCATACTGCCCGGCACCGATGTCGCGGGCGCGGGCGGAGATGATGCCGGACGTGACCGAGCCGCCGAGGCCGAACGGATTGCCGATGGCGAGCACCCAGTCGCCGACCTCGCTGGCGTCCGAATCGCCCCAGGCCAGGGTCGGCAGCGGCTCCTGGCTTTCAACCTTCAGCAGCGCGATGTCGGTCGCCGGGTCGGTGCCGACGACGGTCGCCTGGAGCGTGCGGCCGCTCTGCATCGCGACCTCGATCTCCTCCGCGTCCTCGACGACATGGCTGTTGGTGACGATGTAGCCGGCCGGGTCGATGATGAAGCCGGAGCCGAGCGCCCGGGTGGGACGCACCGGCCCGCCATTCGGGCCGCCGGGTCCACCGGGGCCGCCCCGGCCGAAGAAATCCTCAAGGAAATCCTCGAACGGGTTGCCGGGCGGGAGCGGGATGCCGGGAACCCCAGGACCCTGGCCGCCAGGGCCGCCAGGACCGCCCGGACCACCGGGGCCCTGTGCCTGCGGGCCGGCGCGTCCGGCGGCCGTGATGGTGACCACCGCCGGCAGCTTCGACTTGGCGAGGCTGGAGAAGCTGGCCGGCGCGTCCCGCATGGGCGTCACCTCGCCACCCCGCGCATCCCCGCGCGGCAGGCCGGACGCCTGCGGCGGCGTGTTCTGCGGCTGGCGCTGGTCGGGCACCTGCTCCGGCTGGCGCTGGGCCAACGCGGGCGGGACCGCGAGACAGAGCAGGGCGGCGGCCGTCGCCAGCAGGCGGGCGCGGCGGGTGCTTGAGTGCGGACGGGCCGGCACGCTTGCCGGGGAGGCGGCAGCCGTCATGGCGGAATCCTTCGTCATCGTCGAACGGGTCATTCGAGAACGAAAACGGGCGAACCGCAGGATCGTCACGGGCGCACACCGACCACGATGCCGGGCCGCGATACCGGGCCGCGATACCGGGCGTTGACAGGGCGGGAGGCCGCGATTATGGTCCGCGCCTCGCACGAAACGCCTTCGCCCGAGTAAGCACCATGAAGATCGTCAATTCGCTCAAGTCGATGAAGACCCGCCACAAGGCCTGCCGCGTGATCCGGCGCCGTGGCCGCGTCTACGTCATCAACAAGCAGAACCCGCGCTTCAAGGCCCGCCAGGGCTGAGGCCGGCGGCCGCGGCCCCGATTACGGGACGGCGCGGCCTTCCACACGCAGGTTTCCTCGCAAACCGCGCCGTTCCGGACACCGGGGGCGCGGTTTTCGTTGTTGCGTCCATCGGGCTGGAAGCCGTGAATCCGATTCATGCGTCGGATGAGCGCGGTTTTCTTGAAAGCGGCCTGCCCGGCGCCCATCATCCCCGGAACGACAAGAACGCGTTCCAGGGGAGGCGTGCCATGCTGATGCCGAAGCCGGACGAGGCCGTCCTCCGCAACCGCGAGGCCCTGGTTGCCCGGCTGGAGCGCGCCGTTCCCGGTGGGGTCATCGGGGCGGAGGACGCACGCCGCGCCTACGACACGGACGGCCTCAGCATGTACCGCCAGCTGCCGCTGGTGGTGGTGCTTCCGCGCTCCACGGCGGAGGTGGCGGCGGCCCTGAAGGTCTGCAAGGAGATGGGGGTCAAGGTGGTGCCGCGCGGGGCGGGCACCGGCCTGTCCGGCGGGGCGCTGCCGCTGGCCGACGGGATCATCCTGGGCCTGTCCAAGCTGAACCGCATCCTGGACATCGATTACGACAACCGCACCGTCACCGTGCAGCCGGGTGTGACCAACCTCGGCATCACCCACGCCGTGCAGCATGCGGGCTTCTACTACGCGCCCGATCCAAGCTCGCAGATCGCCTGCTCCATCGGCGGGAACGTGGCGGAGAATTCCGGCGGGGTGCACTGCCTGAAGTACGGGGTGACCACCAACAACATCCTGGGCATCGAGTTCGTGACCATGGACGGGGAGGTGGTGCGCCTGGGCGGCAAGCATCTGGACAGCGAGGGGTACGACCTGATGGGCGTGCTCACGGGCTCCGAAGGGCTGCTGGGCGTGGTCACGGAGGTGACCGTCCGCATCTTGCAGAAGCCGGAGACGGCGCGGGCCGTGCTGCTGGGCTTTCCCAGCGTGGAGGCGGGCGGGGAGACGGTGGCCGCCATCATCGCCGCCGGCATCATTCCGGGCGGCATGGAAATGATGGACAACCCGGCGCTGAACGCGGCGGAGGACTTCGTGAACGCGGGCTATCCGCGCGACGCGGCCAGCCTGCTGATCGTGGAGCTGGACGGGCCCATGGCCGAGGTGGACCACCTGATCGAACGGGTGGAGGGCATCGCGCGGGGCCTTGGCGCCACCTACTGCCGGGTCAGCACCAGCGAGGAGGAGCGCGCCGCCTTCTGGGCCGGGCGCAAGGCGGCGTTCCCGGCGGTGGGCCGCATCGCAGCGGACTATATGTGCATGGATGGCACCATCCCCCGCAAGGAGCTGCCCCGCGTGCTGCGCCGCATGACGGAGATGCAGGACGAGTTCGGCCTGCGGGTGGCGAACGTGTTCCATGCCGGGGACGGCAACCTGCACCCGCTGATCCTGTTCGACGCGAACAATCCGGGAGAGCTGGAACGGGCGGAGAAGTTCGGTGCCGCCATCCTGCGCCTGTGCGTGGAGGTGGGTGGGGTCCTGACCGGGGAGCACGGGGTCGGCATCGAGAAGCGCGACCTGATGACCGACCAGTTCGACGCCGCCGACCTGGAGCAGCAGATCCGGCTGAAATGCGCCTTCGACCCGGACCACCTGCTGAACCCCGGCAAGGTCTTCCCCGTGCTGCACCGCTGCGCCGAACTGGGCCGCATGGTGGTGCACAAGGGGCGGATGCCGTTTCCCGACCTGCCGAGGTTCTGAGATGACGGGTCGGCAATCCGGAGAGACCATAACCCCTCACCCTCCCGCTTCGCGGATCCCTCCCTCTCCCTCAGGGAGAGGGAAGGGTGGCAGAGGCGAGGCGGATGAATCCTGCCCTCCCCCCGAGGGGGAGGGAGGGGCCCGTGGCGCGGCAGCGGCACGGGAGGGAGAGGGGTTACGGTCCCGCGGAACGAAGCACGGAACCGGGCGCGCCCGACGGCTGCGGCGCGACCAGACCGATCCGGAAGGCATGTTCTGGGGTGCGGTCCGGGCGCACCGGTTCGTCGGCCTGAAGTTCCGCCGCCAGTACCCGGTGGGCCGCTATGTCGTCGACTTCGTCTGCCTGGACCATCGGCTTGTCGTGGAGATCGACGGCGGGCAGCACAACCCCCACGTGGATGCCGAGCGCACGGCCTTCCTGGAGGCGCAGGGGTTCCGGGTGCTCCGGTTCTGGAACGCGGAGGTCACGGACGCGCTGGATCAGGTCCTGTCGAGCATCGCGACGGAGATCGGCCTGTCGGAGCGGTTCCATGGGTTCGCGCGGTCCGGGGAAACCGTACAATACGGGGAGACCGTAACCCCTCACCCTCCCGCTTCGCGACCTTTAGAAGGACGATCCGGGAACACCGTAACCCCTCTCCCTCCCGCTGCGCGGGTCCCTCCCTCTCCCTCAGGGAGAGGGAAGAGTGGCGGTGGAGCAAAACCATGACCGTCCTTAAACCCGACAACGCGGCGCAGGTGCTGGAGGCCGTCCGGTGGGCCGTGGCGGAGGAGCAGCCGCTGGAGATCGTCGGCACCGGCACCAAGCGGGGGCTGGGGCGGCCGGTGCAGGCGGCGCATACGCTGGACCTGTCCGGCCTGTCGGGCGTGGTGTCGTACGAGCCGGAGGAGCTGCTGCTGACCGTGCTGCCGGGCACGCCGATGGCGGAGGTGACGGCCCTGTTGGCGGGACGCGGGCAGGAGTTCGCGTTCGAGGCGCCGGATCATGGGCCGTTGCTGGGCCTGCCGGGGGGCGGCGGAACGGTGGGCGGTGTCGTGTCGGCCGGGCTGGCGGGGCCGCGCCGGTTCAAGGCGGGCAGTGCGCGGGACCATGTGCTGGGCCTGCATGCGGTTTCGGGCCGGGGGGAGTCGTTCAAGGCCGGCGGCAAGGTGGTGAAGAACGTCACGGGCTACGACCTGCCCAAGCTGCTGACCGGCGCCTACGGCACGCTGGGCGTGCTGACGGAGCTGACCATCAAGGTGCTGCCGGGGCCGGAGACGGCGCGCACGCTGGTGCTGGCGGGTGTCGCGGCGGCCGACGGCATCGCCCTGATGGCGGCGGCTCTGGGCAGCTCGGCCGAAGTGTCGGGGGCGGCGTGGGTGCCGGAGAACCTGGCCTTCCCCGGACTGCCCGACCGCACGCCCTGTGCCGTGCTGCGGCTGGAGGGGCCGGCGGTGTCGGTGGCCGCGCGGATGACGCACCTGCGCGCCATGTTGGACGGGCGGGCGGCCCAAGCCGAGCTGGCGGGGGAGGAGAGTGCCGCCCTGTGGCGCGCCATCCGGGACGTGACACCTTTTGCCGAGGACCCGGACCGGCTGGTGTGGAAACTGTCCGTGCCGCCGGCGGAGGGGGCCAGGGTGCTGGACCGGCTGCTGTCGGCCTGCCCGGGGGCGAAGGCCTTCCTGGACCAGGGGGGCGGTTGGATCTGGCTGAGCCTGCCGGCGGGCGACGCGCTGGCCGGGGCGGTGCGCGGGGCGATCCTGGCGCCGGAGGGCTTCGGCGGCGGCGGGCACGCCACCCTGGTGCGGGCACCGGAGGCGGTGCGGGCCTCGGTGCCCGTGTTCCAGCCGCAGCCGGCCGGCCTTGCCGCCCTGTCGGCGCGGATCAAGGCCCAGTTCGACCCCAAGGGCGTGCTGAACCCAGGCCGCATGACGGCGGGTGCATGAAATGGCGGGCGTCTGAAATGGCGGACCAAGGCGAAGTCTGCGACCTGACCACGATCTACAACGGCCGCTGTGGTGTGTGCCGGCCGGAGATCGAGCACTACGCCCGGCTGGACGCGAAGGAAGGCGGGCGGCACCGCTGGGTGAACCTGTACGAGGCGCCGGAGCTGCTGGCCCGGTACGGCCTGGACGCGGAGACGGTGAAGCGCCGCCTGCATGTGATCGGGCCGGGCGATCGCCCATATGCCGGTGTGGACGCCTTCCTGCTGATCTGGCGGGCAATCCCGCGCTACCGCTGGCTGGCGGCGCTGGTGGGCAGCCGGCCGGTGAAGCCGCTGGCGGACGCCGTCTACGACCGGGTGCTGGCGCCAGCGCTCTATGCCATGAACCGCCGCCGGGAACGGCGTGAAGCGGCCGGAAGGACCGCCTGACACCATGCAGACCAATTTCACCCTGGCCCAGCTTGCCGATCCGGATGTGGCGGAGTCGGAGAAGATCCTGCGCAAATGCGTGCATTGCGGGTTCTGCACGGCCACGTGCCCGACATACCTGCTGCTGGGCGACGAGCTGGACAGCCCGCGCGGGCGCATCTACCTGATCAAGGACATGCTGGAGAACGGCAAGCCGGCGACGGACACCGTGGTCCAGCACATCGACCGCTGCCTGTCGTGCCTGTCCTGCATGACCACCTGCCCGTCGGGCGTGCACTACATGCACCTGGTCGACCACGCCCGGCACCACATCGCCGAGACCTACGAGCGGCCGCTGCCGGACCGGGTGCAGCGCAAGCTGCTGACCGAGATCCTGCCCTACACCGACCGGTTCCGCTGGGCGCTGCGGGCGGCGACGCTGGGCAAGGCGTTCAAGGGCATCCTGCCGGACCGGCTGAAGACCATGCTGTCCCTGGCGCCGGGCAAGGTGCATCCACCGTCGCGGCAGGAGCGGCCGGGCGTGTTCCCGGCGGAGGGGACGCGGCGGGCGCGGGTGGCACTGCTGTCGGGCTGCGTGCAACCGGTGCTGAACCCCGCCATCAACGAGGCCACCATCCGCCTTCTGAACCGGCTGGGGGCGGAGGTGGTGATCCCGCAGGGCCAGGGCTGCTGCGGGGCCCTGACCCACCACATGGGTGCGAAGGAGCCGGAGTTCGCGCCGGCCAACGTGCGGGCCTGGATGCGCGAGATCGAGGGGGAGGGGCTGGACGCGATCGTGATCACGGCGTCGGGCTGCGGCACCACGGTGAAGGATTACGGCTTCATGCTGCGCGAGCATCCGGAGCTGTCGGAGCAGGCGGCCCGGGTGTCAGGCCTCGCCAAGGACATCACCGAGGTGGTGGCCATGCTGGGCCTGCCGGAGGTGCCGGTGCCGCGCGCCCTGAAGGTGGCCTACCACTCCGCCTGCTCCATGCAGCACGGGCAGCGGATCAAGGACCCGCCGCGCAAGCTTCTGAAACAGGCGGGCTTCCAGGTGGTGGAGGTGCCGGAGGGGCACATCTGCTGCGGGTCGGCCGGGACCTACAACATCCTGCAGCCGGAGCTGGCCGGGCAGTTGCGGGAGCGGAAGGTCAAGAACATCGAAAGCGTGCAGCCGCAGGTGATCGCCACCGGCAACATCGGCTGCATGACCCAGATCGGCCAGGGGACCGGCATCCCCATCGTGCACACGGTGGAACTGCTGGACTGGGCCACGGGCGGGCCGGTGCCGGAGCCGCTGCGCGGGATGGCCTGAGGCGGGCCTGTGATACGTTGTGTTACGTCGTGATACGTATCTTGGGCCTCAGGGGCGTCACGTAACGCGTGGCTTCTGAAACGCTGTGAAACGCCGTGAAACGTTTTTCGCGGTGGACCCGCGTTTCGTTTCACCGGCGGCGCCGGGGACAAGGCGGTTTTCGGGTGAGTTTCGCCGACAGGCTGTCATGACATAGGAATATTGTCAAGTGGCGCCGGGGGCTTTCCGGCGGGCGCGGCGGCGCCATGTCCATCCCATGCGCATAGCCCTCGCCACACTGATCGGAGTTCTCGCCGCCCTGCTGGCGCTGGCCGTCGGGCCGGCGTCGGGGACGGAGAACCGGCTGGACAGCCTGTTCGACCGGCTGAAGGCAGCGGACGATCCCCACGCGGCGGCCCCCATCGTGCGCGACATCTGGGCGATCTGGACGCAGCCGCCGGAGGGCAAGCCGGAGGTCGCGCTGCTGATGGACGCGGCGGCCGACCATATCCGGCATGAGGAGTACGACAAGGCGCTGGCGGCCCTGGACGCGGCGATCGATCTCGCCCCCGACCATGCCGAGGCCTGGAACCGCCGGGCGACGGCCTTCTACCGCGCCGGCGACTATGACGCGGCGGCCCGCGACATCGCCCGCACCCTTGCGCTGGAGCCCCGGCATTTCGGGGCGCTGTCGGGGCTGGGCCTGATCAATCTGGCGCTGGGCCGCCTGCCGGAGGCGCTGAAGGCCTACGAGGCGGCGCTGGCGATCAACCCGCACCTCGTCTCCGCCAAGCGCCATGCCGAGGCGATCCGGGCGGCGCTGAAGGACGGCGGCATCTAGGGGCCGGACGGCTGATCCGTCGGCGCCTCCACCGCGCCGAACAGCCTGCGCAGCACGGCGTGCCGCTTGCGGAAGACGCCGCGGTAGAGGCCGGCGAGCAGACGGTCGAGGCCGGGCACCCGGCTTTCGAACCAGACCTGATCGGTGAGGCGGGTGCCGCCCACCACCGGCTCCAGCGTGCGGACATGGCGCCAGTCGCGCATCAGGGCCGTCCGCGACCGTTCCCAGAAGCCCTCGTTCGGGACGATGCGGTCCAGCCCGAAGACGTGGCGATCGAGCGGGATCACGCCCAGCAGCGTGACCCAGGAGACGAACAGGCCCTGGCCCGGCACGCGGGGGAGCAGCCGGTCCAGCCCGTCCGGCCCGCGGAGATCCGCTGGGGCGGACATGCGCAGCGGCGACAGTTCCCGGTTGATGCCCTTGATGCTGGTGGCGTGGGCCCAGAGGGTGGGTGCGTCCGCCGCCAGCACGGTGGAGAAGGCGAAGCCCATGCCCATGCCGGCTACTCCAGCGCCTCCAGCTCGTCGATGAAGCCGCGGATGACACCGAGGCCGCGGCTCCAGAAGCCGGGGTCGGTGGCGTCCAGGCCGAAGGGGGCCAGCAACTCCTTGTGCCGCTTGGTGCCGCCGGCGGACAGCAGGTCCAGGTACTTGGCCGCGAAGGCCTTGGAGCCGTTGTGGCGGGCAGCGTCCTCGTAGGCGGCGTAGAGGCTGTTCACCAGGCAGTCGCCGAAGGCGTAGGCGTAGACGTAGAAGGGCGCGTGGATGAAGTGGCCGATATAAGTCCAGTAGGGCCGGTAGCTCTCATCGAAGCGGAAGGCGGGGCCGAGGCTTTCCGTCTGCACGGCGAGCCAGATCTCGCACAGGCGTTCGGCCGACAGCTCGCCCTGGCGCCGCTCGGTATGGACCCGGCGCTCGAACTCGTAGAAGGCGATCTGGCGGACCACCGTGTTCAGCATGTCCTCCACCTTGGAGGCGAGCAGCGCCTTGCGCTTGGCCGGGTCGGCGGTGCGGTCCAGGAGGGCGCGGAAGGTCAGCATCTCCCCGAACACGCTGGCCGTTTCGGCGAGCGTCAGCGGCGTGTCGGCCTGGAGGTGGCCCTGGCCGCCCGCCAGCACCTGATGCACGCCGTGGCCCAGCTCGTGCGCCAGGGTCATGACGTCACGCGTGCGGCCCAGATAGTTGACCAGCAGGTAGGGATGGGCGCTGGGCACGGTGGGATGGGCGAAGGCGCCGGGGTCCTTGCCGGGGCGGGTGGGGGCGTCGATCCAGCGGTTGGCGAAGAAGCGGGAGCCGACCTCCGCCAACTCCGGGCTGAAGCGGGCGTAGCTGTCCAGCACCAGGGTCTTCGCCTCCTCCCACGGCACCACCCGGTCGTCGGCGTCGGGCAGGGGGGCGTTGCGGTCCCAGTGTTCCAGCCGGTCCAGGCCGAACCAGCGGGCCTTCAGCGCGTAGTAGCGGTGGGACAGCATGGGGTAGCCGGCCTTCACGGCGGTGGCCAGCGCCTCCACCACCCCGTCCTCCACCCGGTTGGCGAGGTTGCGGGCGGACCAGGGCTGGGCGTAGCCGCGCCAGCGGTCCTCGATCTCCTTGTCCTTGGCGAGCGTGTTGGTGATGTGGGCGAAGAGGCGGAGATTCTCCCCGAACACGGCACCCAGGCTGTGCGCCGCCTCCCTCCGCGTCTCCCGGTTCCGGTCGGAGAGCAGGTTCAGCGCCTCCGCCGAAGTCAGCGACCGGCCGCCGACGGGGAAGCGCAGGGCCGCCATCGTCTCATCGAACAGGCGGGTCCAGGCGGCGCGGCCAGCGACATGCTTCTCATGCAGCAGCTTCTCCACCTCGTCGGAGAGCTGGTGCGGGCGGAAGGCGCGGGTGTCGCGCAGCCACGGGGCGTAGCGGGCGAGCTCCGGCGCCTTCAGCTTGGCGTCCAGCGCGGCGTCGTCCAGCCGGTTGATCTCCAGCGTGAAGAAGATGAGGTGGACGCTGATGGCCGTCACCCGCTCCTGCATCGCCTGATAGAAGCGGCCGTTCGCACCGTCGCCCCGGTCGCCGGCGTAGACGAGGCCTGCGTAGGACATGACGCGGCTGAGCACCTCGTCGATCGCCTCGTACGCGGCCACGGCGCGGCCGAGATCGGCGCCGGAGAGGCCGGCGAGCCTGCCCTCGTACCGCTTGGCGAAGTCCTTCGCCGCGAACTCCGCCCGCTCCAGGTCGGAGCCGAGGGCCGGGCTGTCCGGGCCGGGGTAGAGGTCCGACAGGTCCCAGGTGGGGAGGTGGCCGAGGTCGGGGGCGGGGGCCGTGGCGATGGCGGTGTCCATGGTCGGCGATCCGGTTGCGGGGTGGGGGCGGGTCAGCTCCGCCAGCGAAGGGTGACGTCCTTGACGGGGTTCTTGAACTCCCGGCCCTCCTGGCGGGCGCGGACCCATTCGTTCTTGAGCTGGTAGTACCAGCGGGCCTGGGTGTCGGCGTCCTTGATCAGCATCAGGGACGGGTCGTGGCGCAGGCCTTCCTGCTGGAGCACGACCACGTCGCGATCCTGGCCCAGGAACTTGCGGGCGAAGCGGCGGATCAGGGGCTTGGCGGCGTCGGCCCAGCCCATGGTCCACCACATCTGGTTCGTCACCTCCGTCATCATGTCGCCGATGGGCGTGACGGTGGTGAGGTTGCAGACCGTGTGGGCGCCGACCTGGATATGCTCGATCCGCACGCCGGGCAGCTGGAAGCGGATCTCGGTTTCGGGCGTGCCGCCCAGGATCTTGTAGGCCGCACTGTTGCTGCTGGGGCGGTGCTTCTTCATGACGAAGCCGAACTCGGCCGGGCCGAATTCCTTAGCCTTCTCATGGATGCTGCGCTCGTTGCGCCAGAACCAGCTCTTGTGGACGAAAGGGCCGTGGGCCGGGTCCATCAGGCCGATCACGGCGTGATCGACGAAGCAGGGGAAGTCCATCGCCTCGATCAGGTTGGCCCCGCGGTCGTCGGCGAAATGGGGCACGCGCGGCGGGTCGCGGTCGGGCTCCCCGTCGCCCATCCAGATCCAGACGTTGCCCTGCACCTCCCGCACCGGGTGGCGGCGCGTCTTGATGCGGGAGACATCGAACTCCTGGCCCGGCACCAGGGACGGGATGGCGGTGCAGACCCCGTCCGGCCCGAAGCGCCAGCCGTGGTAGCAGCACTCCACCTCCCGCCCGTCGAACCGGCCGCAGGAGAGCGGGATGCCCCGGTGCGGGCAGATGTCCCGGATGGCGAAGACCTCGCCCGCGTCGGTGCGGCCGAACAGGACGGGCTGCTTCAGCAGCGTCTTCGCCTGCATGGCACCCCGCTTGAGCCGGGCGCCGGGCATGGCGAAGTACCAGATGTCGGAGAGGAGGAAGTTCGGCTCGGCCACAGGGGTGCATCATCTCGCGGGCGGGTGGGCCGCACTGTAGCACCGGGGCCGGGGAGCGCCAGAGGGGGCGCCGTGGGGGCGGGGAAATACCGCTGTCCGGTGCTTCGGCGGCGGGAGCCGGGCCGGGGAACACGAATGGATCGAATGATGCCGAATGGACACGAATGGGGTGAGTGCGGCTTCGCCGCGGGGTCCAACACCAAGGGCGCCAAGCGCACCAAGGCTGTGGTGCGGTGGTGGGACCCCATGCCCTTTCTTGGTGGCCTTGGTGGCCTTGGTGTTTCGATCATCGCGCCTGCGGCGCGGGGTCATTCAGCCCGTAGCGCCCTTGCGGGTGGGGTCAGGGCGACGCGGGAGGCGTGCAGGCCGACCGTGAGGGCCGCAAGCAGGAGCACGCCGGCGCCGGCCACCAGATAAAGCCATACCGCCTGGTCGATGCGCACCGTGTACTGCGCCAGCCAGCCGTCGAGCGCCCACCAGGCCACGGGCCAGGCGATCAGGTTCGCGAGCAGCACGGGACGCGCGAACTCCCCCACCATGAGGCGCACGATGTCGGTCACGCGGGCGCCCACGACGCGGCGGATGCCGATCTCCTTCGTCCGGCGGGCGGCGGCCAGGGCCGTCAGCGCGAACAGGCCGAAGCAGGCGAGCAGGATGGCGAGGCCGCCGAACACCGCGAAGATGCGGGCCTGCCGCATCTCCCGCTGGTATGTGGCCTCCAGCATCTCATCCAGGAACTGGTGGCGGAAGCCGCGCTGACCCAGCACCTGCCGCGCTGTCGCGTCGATATGCTCGATCACGGGGCGCGGATCGCCCGCCGCGAGGCGGATGGACAGGGAGGGCCAGCCGAAGGTCGCGTCCATGTGGTAGATGACGGCCTGACGCGGGTCCTTCGCGGTGCCGAGCGTGGCGTCGGCGGCGATGCCGACGATCTCGTAGCTCGTCAGGCCGCTCTCGTTCGCGACGATGGTGCCGAGGGCCGAGGCCGGATCGCTGAAGCCCAGACGGCGCGCGCCCTCGGCGGAGAGGACGGCGGGAACGGTTTTCGGGGTGGGCGGCGGGGCATCGTCGCCCTGGTCCCGGCGCTGGCGCATCTCCTCCTCCTCCCGCGCGACGACCTCCGGATCGGGGCGGGGGCGGTCCTTCAGCCCCGCACCGGCCAGCAGGGGGATGCCGTAGACCTCCAGGAAATCCGGGTCGGCGGAGATGTTGAAAAGCGGGACGATCTCCCCGGAGTTCACGGCCTTCAGTCTGACGTCGCCGCCGAAGGGGCTGCCCGGAATGTAAGAGGAGGAGGTCACGGCGAGGATGCCGGGGTGGCGCAGCAGCTCGGTCCGCAGCGTCTCCATCTGGCCCAGCGGCGCGCTGCGCCACTCCGCCTGCCGGCCCGGCTGGGGGTTGGGGTCGCGCATGGCGAAGGTGTTCAGCGCCAGGAGGCTTTCGGGCGACGCGGTAAGGGTGCTGTCGCGGGCGTGGTCCACCTGCTTCAGCACCGTGACGGTGGCGACGATCAGGCCGGTGGCGATGGCGAACTGGAGCACGACCAGACCGTTGCGCAGCCAGGAGGCGCCGACCGGCCCGCCCCGGCCCCGGAACACGTCGTCCGGACGCCATCGGGCCATCACGAGCGCCGGGTAGAAGCCGCCGAGCAAGCCCGCCAGCAGGGCCGTGCCGCCGACCAGGGCCGCCACTTCCCACCCGGGCAGCAGGCCGAAGGCGAGGTCGGGTTCCTGCACGAGGTCGGCGAAGGGGTCGCGCGCCACCTCCGCCAAACCTATCGCCAGCAGCGTGGCGAGGCCGGTGATGGCGATCGCCTCCCCCAGGAACTCCCGCATCAGGCGGCCGCGTCCAGCACCCAGCGTCTTGCGGATGCCGACCTCCACCCCGCGCCGCAGGGCCTGCGCCGTCATCAGGTTGGTGCCGTTGACGATGGCGACGGCCAGGACCAGCAGGGCGATGCCGGTGAGCAGGCGGAGGGTCTCCGGATCGGTGGCGCCACGGGACAGCACGTCGCTGCCGGAGAGGTTCAGACGGTCCAGGCGTGTGACGTCGAACCGTTGGAGGAACGTCCTCACGTTGCCGGAGACCGTCGAGATGTTGAAACGCTCCTGCACCGTGGCGGCGAGTGCCGCGACATCCGTGCCGGGCGTCAGACGGAGATAGACGAGGCTGTCGATGACCGAGGGTTGTTCATCCGCCTGCAGAGCCCAGCTCCGCTCCCGGCCCGCCTCGGCGATCAGCGCCTCGAACCGCAGGTGGCTGTTGCGCGGCGGATCGGGCATCAGGGCCGTCACCTTGAGGTCGCGCGTCTTGCCGAAACGGTCGCGCATGGTGACGACCTGTCCCACGGGAGAGGTTCCATCGAACAGCTTCGCCGCCAGGGAGCGGGTCAGGATGATGGAGTTGGGCGCCAGCAGGGAGGCGCGTTCGGCGGTTGAATCGACCGGGTAGCGCAGCACGTCCAGGAAGTTCGGATCGACCAGAACCGCGCCGGCTTCGAGGCTGCGATCCCCGACCGTCAGGTTGGGCCTGTCGGTCGAGCCGCGTGTGAGCGCCTCCACGCCGGGATCATCGGTGGTGATGATCCGCGCGATCTGGTTCGCGACCATGCCGGTCTGCGTGTCGGAGCGGCCGGGCTGAACCAGAACGGTGGAGAGGCGCCAGATCTTGTCCGAATCCGGCAGGAAGCGGTCGAAGCTGCTTTCGAAGCGGACGTAGAGCAGCATCAGCAGGACGGCCGCCAGCGCCACGGCGAGGCCGAGGATGTTCACGGCGGCGCTGAGCGGATCGCGGCGCAGACGGCGAAGGGTCGCGAGCATGGGATTCCCGCCGAAGTTGACCATACATGCATATTTAAGGCGAAGCGTTGCGGGATTGTGAAGTGGATCACAGGCGGGTGGCGGTGTGGCTTCCCTCGCCCCGAGGGAGAGGGGTTACGGTGGGTCCGTTTCCGTTCCGTCCGTCGGGGCGGCGGCCATCTGGAGGGACCGAACCCCAAAAAACTAACAAAGCGAACCGGAAAGGGAACAACCACAACCCCACGGGGACGGGATAGAAAAACGCGGGCCAGGGTTTGTACGAACATAACGGAAAATCT
>JAJUIU010000022.1 GCA_029267445.1 Rhodospirillaceae bacterium | reverse complement strand
GCTCCGCTCGGGACCCTCTCCCGCAAGGGGAGAGGGGGAACTTGGCACCGGCACCGTTCTACAGGAGCGGGCGTGGTCGCAGATGGATTGAGCGCGGTCCATGTAACCCTCTCCCCCTGCGGGAGAGGGTGGTGAGCGCAAGCGAACCGGGTGAGGGGTGACCCGCCGACGCTTGAGCGCCGGGACCGGTGTCAGGGGAACATGTCGTCGATGGCGTCCTGGCCGAGGGGGCCGGAGGCCGGGGCGTCGAAGAGGGCGTCCACGGCCGCCTGGTCCACGCCACCGCGCAGCTGGGGGCCGTTCAGCAGGTGCGCGTCCGGGCGTCTGTCGCGGTCGGCCTCGTCGGCCGGGGATTCCCCCGCATCCAGCCCGAGCTCCCCCCAGATGCCGATCATCGCCTCCACCCGCCGCTCGATGTAGCGGAGCGTGTTGACCACCTTGGTCATGCGCTGGCCGGTGATGTCCTGGAAGGAACAGGCGGTCATGATGTGCATGACCTCGTCGTCCAGCTGGCGCGCGGCCTCGGGTGCCGCGGCGCGCAGCCCTTCGGCCACGGTCTGGATGCGCTCCGCCCCGTTCAGGATCTCGGTCGTCGCGTGTTCGGTCGCCTGGAGAATGGCGTCCAGCTCCTCCGTCGCCAGCATGATGCGGTCGGCGGACGGATCGTCGGGCTTCAGGGCCGCGATCTCACGCCGGGTCTGGGCGATGTGGGACGAGAGCTCCTGCAGCTCCCGGCGCAGGATGCGGATGTGGGAGGCGGGGTCGGATTCGGCGGGCTTGCGGTGCTCGCGGAAGAGGCGCCGCACCTCCTCCAGCGCGACGGCCCGGTTGCGCCGGTCGCGCAGGCGCAGGAAGGCCCGGGTTTCCGGATCGGCCAGCAGGCGATCCTCGATCCGTTCGTAGTCGGCGGCGGTGAGCCTGACCGGGCCGTCCGTCATCGGGTCAGGCGATCGTGCCGATGACGGCTTCGATCTTCTTCTTCAGCGTGTCGGCGTTGAACGGCTTGACGATGTAGTTGTTCACGCCCGCCTGCTTGGCGGCGACCACGTTCTCCGTCTTCGACTCGGCCGTCACCATGATGAAGGGCATGTCCTTCAGACGGACATCGGCGCGCACCTCCTTGAGGAGCTGGAGGCCGGTCATCGGCTCCATGTTCCAGTCGGAGATGACGAGGCCGAAGGTGCCCGCGCGAAGCTTGGTCAGCGCGTCCGCCCCGTCGGTCGCCTCCTCGATGCGGGAGAAGCCGATCTGGGTCAGCAGGTTCCGGATGATGCGCCGCATCGTCGCGTAATCGTCGACGACCAGCACCTGAAGATTCAGAACGGACACGCCTAGACCCCCACTCGCCGTTACCGCCCGCCCGCCGGCCCGCGGGCCGTCCCCGACCCGCGCCCGCAGCCCCAGGGCGCCTCAGAGCTTATAGCGCGCAGGGGGTAACACAATGGTTAACCCCAACGACAAGGCCGCACTTTCGGGCGAGGCCGATTTCCTGTCAAGGAAGGCGGTATTGGCGCCACTTTCGGCCGAAATGCCGAGTTGCACCCTGCGCGGGAAAACTTAACGATTTGTTTCGCCTTTCGACATAGGCTGGGCAGAGGCGTTTCTTAGACTTGAAACGATCCGCATCCTTAAGGGACATTCGAAGAGAAAGCGTGGAACCGGTGGCGCCCGCATCCGATGCTTGGCCGTGCAGCGATCCGTGAACGGGTAACGAGGTGTCAGTGAACGAACCGCCGCCTGGAAGCGATCGCAGCAGCGCCCTGGGCCGCCTGGCGCGCAGCGAACCCTTCCTCCGCCACGATCTGGAGGGTTGCCTGCGCGCGGTGACGGAAATGGCGTCGACCGTGCTCGGGGTCGCGCGCGCGGCCGTGTGGTTCTTCACGCCCGAGCGCGACGCGATCATCTGCCGGGACATGTACGCGGCGGCCAGCGCAAGCCACGAACAGGGGCTGGTCCTGAGGGCGGAGGACCACCGCGCCTATTTCGACGCGATCGAGCAGGACCGGATCATCGCGGCGCACGACGCGAAGACGGATCCCCGCACGGCGGATTTCGGCCCCGACTATCTGGTCCCATACGGCATCGGGGCGCTGCTGGACGCGCCGATCCTCTACCACGGACGGCTTGTCGGCATCGTCTGCTGCGAGCATACGGGCGGCCCGCGCGCCTGGACCGGGGAGGATCAGGTGTTCGCCGCGTCACTGGCGGATTTCGTGGCGCTGGCCCTGGCGGCCGACGAGACCCGCAAGGCGGAGGAGCGGGCGCGCGCGGCCGAGCGGCGCTGGCGCGACCTGTTCGAGAACGCCGTCGAGGGCATGTTCCAGATGACGGTGGACGGCCGCCTGATCACGGTGAACCCGGCGCTGGCCAAACTGCTGGGATTCGCCAGTCCGGAGGCGGTGAAGGCGGCCGTCGCCAACGCCCGCAACCTGTTCGCCGATCCGGAGGTGCCGGCGGAGCTGGACCGCAGGCTGCCGCGCGAGAAGCAGGTGACCGGGTACGAGGCGCAGGTGCTGCGCCAGGACGGGCACCCGATCTGGGTGTCGCTGAACGTGCGCGGCATCTACGGCGCCGACGGGCTGTTCGAGCTGTTCGAGGGCAGCGCCCAGGACATCACCCACCGCAAGCGGGCGGAACAGCAGCTGGCCCATGTGTCCCTGCATGACGGGCTGACGGGCCTGCCCAACCGGACGCTGTTCATGGACCGACTGGCCCAGGCCATGCGCCGCGTGCGCGCCGGGCAGTCGGAGGCCGTGGCGGTGTTCCTGATCGACTGCGACAACTTCCGCCTGGTCAACAACACGCTGGGCCACGCGCTGGCCGACCGGATGCTGGTGGTGCTGAGCCGGCGCCTGCGCGCGGCCATCGGGCCGGGCGACACGCTGGCGCGGCTGGGCGGGGACGATTTCGGCCTGATGATGGAAGGACCGATGGAGCCCGACGGCGCCATGCGGCTGGCCGAGGAGCTGCGCCAGTCCATCTCCGAGCCGCTGGAGCTGTCGGGTCATGACGTGTTTCCCAGCGTCAGCATCGCCACGGCCCTGGACCATGGCGAACGCGAGCACGCCGACGAGCTGTTGCGCGACCTCGGCATCGCCATCCACTATTCCAAGAACCAGGGGCGGGGGCGCTGCGTCGCCTTCGAACAGCGGATGCGCACCGCGCCGCTGGAAGCGCTGCGCATGCAGACCGACCTGCGCCGGGCGATCGACCGCAACGAGCTGGAACTCGCCTTCCAGCCCATCGTCGATTTGCGCACGCACCAGCTCAGCGGGTTCGAGGCGCTGGTGCGCTGGCCGGGCGGGGCGCGCGGGCCGGTGCCGCCCGCCGTGTTCATCCCGATCGCCGAGGAAAGCGGCCTGATCGGCCCGCTGGGCACCTGGATCCTGCAGGCAGCCTGCCGCTGGATGCGCGGCTGGCAGGACCGGCTGGGGGAAACCCCGCTCAGCGTCAGCATCAACGTCTCCCCGGTGCAGCTCGCCCGCGCCGACCTTTCGGACGCCATCGAGGGCGTCGTGGCGGGTACCGGCGTGGACATCCGCCGGGTCAAGCTGGAGGTGACGGAGACCGCGTTCGGCCAGGACGTGGACATCGTCTCCAGCCGGCTGGCGACGCTGCGGGACTTCGGCTTCGCCGTGATGATCGACGATTTCGGCACGGGCTATTCGTCGCTGTCGCGCCTGCACCGGCTGCCGTTCGACGGGCTGAAGATCGACCAGAGCTTCGTCCAGGCCATGCGCACGGACGCCGACTGCCGCGACATCGTGCGGTCGGTGATCGCCCTGGGGCAGAGCCTGGGCGTCGAGATCGTCGCGGAGGGCGTGGAGGACGCGGAGACCGGGGCGGCGCTGGCGAAGCTCGGCTGCCGCATGGCCCAGGGATACCACTTCGCCCGGCCGCTGACGGCGGCCCAGGCCGACGCCATGGTGGCCCAGATGGTGGCTGGCCCGGTGCTGCTGCCGGCGGCGTGAACCGCCCGCGACGTCAGTCGCTGACCGCGTTCAGGAAGCCGCTGGTGATCGGATAGCGCCGGTCCTTGCCGAAGCTGCGCGGCGTGATCTTCACCCCCGGCGGGGCTTGGCGCCGCTTGTACTCGGCCCGGTCCAGCATGCGCCAGACGCGGTTGACCGTCTCCCGGTCGTGGCCGCGCGCGACGATGTCCGCCACCGACAGGTCCCGCTCCACGAGGCATTCCAGGATGTCGTCCAGCACGTCGTAGGGCGGCAGGCTGTCCTGGTCGGTCTGGTTCGGCTTCAGCTCCGCCGTCGGCGCCTTGGTGATGATCCGCTCCGGGATCACGCGGCCGCCGGGACCGCGGGCTCCTGTCGGCAGGTGCGCGTTGCGCCAGTGGGCAAGGCGGTAGACGGTCGTCTTGTAGATGTCCTTCAGCGCGTTGAAGCCGCCGCACATGTCGCCGTAGAGCGTGGCGTAGCCGACCGACATCTCCGACTTGTTGCCGGTGGACAGGACCATGCCGCCGAACTTGTTGGACAGCGCCATCAGGGTCAGGCCCCGGGCGCGGGACTGGATGTTCTCCTCCGTGATGTCGGGGTCGGTGCCCGCGAACAGCGGCTCAAGCATCTTCCCGAAGGCCTGCATGGCGGGTTCGATGGGGATCGTGTCCAGCTTTGCGCCCAGCATGTGCGCGCACTCCGCCGCGTCCTCCAGGCTGTCGCGGCTGGTGTAGGGGCTGGGCATCATCACGCAGTGGACGCGGTGCGGCCCCAGCGCGTCGACCGCGACCACGGCGGAGATGGCGCTGTCGATGCCGCCGGACATGCCGAGGATGACGCCGGGGAACCGGTTCTTCTCAACGTAATCGCGCAGGCCCAGCATCATGGCGTGGTAGATGGCCGACAGCGGCTCCGGCGGCGGGATCAGCTCGGTCGACCCGCCCCGCCAGCCGTCGCCGTCGCGGGTCCAGTGGGTCAGCCCCACATGCTCCACGAAACCCGGGAACTGGGCGACCAGCCGGCTGTCGGCCGACAGGGCGAAGCTCATCCCGTCGAACACCAGCTCGTCCTGCCCGCCGACCTGATTGACGTACACCAGCGGCAGGCCCGTCTCCGTCACGCGGGAAACCGCGAGCTGCAGGCGTCGATCCTGCTTGTCCGCCTCGAACGGGCTGCCGTTCGGGACGATCAGCAGCTCCGCCCCCGTCTCGGCCAGGGTTTCCGCCACGTCGGGGGTCCACATGTCCTCGCAGACCATGACGCCCAGGCGCACGCCGCGGAAGTTGACCGGGCCGGGCACCGGGCCGGCGGCGAAGACGCGCTTCTCGTCGAAGGGGCCGTAGTTCGGCAGGTCGTGCTTGAAGCGGATGGCCGCGATCCTGCCGCCGTCCAGCAGCAGGGCGGCGTTGTGCGTCTTCCCGCCCTCGCGCCAGGGGGCGCCGACCAGGATGGCCGGGCCGCCGTCCGCCGTGGCGCGGGCGAGGTCCTCCACCGCCGCCTGGACGCGGTCCAGGAAGAAGGGCTTGAGGACCAGATCCTCCGGCGGGTAGCCGCAGACCGACAGCTCCGGGAAGACGACGAGGTCGGCGCCGCGCGCCGCCGCCTCCGCCCGCATGTCCAGGATGCGGGACTGGTTGGCGCGGATGGCCCCGACGGTGGGGTTCATCTGCGCCATGGCGATGGTGAGGCGGTCGGTCATGATCTCGGGTCCGGGTTCCGGGCGCGGGTGGGGCGGCACCCTAGCAACGCGCGGCCGCCCCCTCAATCATCCGCCCTTGAAGAAGCCGGCGCGGGGCGGCGCGCGGCGGTCAGGGCTTGGTGGCGGGCGGCTTCGGCTCCGGCACGCCGGTGTCGGCCACGAACTTCCAGGACCCGTCGGGCTGCTTCTGCCAGACCGTGAGATAGTGGGTGCGGAGCTCGAACGGCTTCCCGTCGGCGCCGGTGCCGCGCAGCAGCCCTTTGCCCCAGGTCATGCCCATGGTGCCGGCCGCGTCCATGCTGCCGCCCACCGGCTCCCATTCCAGGGTCGAGCCGGGCGGGAAGGCCCTTGTCCAGTCGTCCGGCGTCATCGTGAAGCCGGGGGCGGACGGGTAGATGGACACGTCCGCCGCGTACTCCTTGAAGGCGGCGCCGACGCCCACCTCCTTGGCGCGCTGGGCGAAGGCGCGGTCGGCGTCGATCAGGGGCTGGGCCGGGTCGGCGGCAATGGCGGGGACTGTGCCGGCCGAAAGGCCGAGGGCCAGGGCTGCGGTGCGGACAAGGCGGGTCATGGCGGGGGTCCTTCGCGGTCGAACCGCCCGCAGCATCGGCCTCGACCCCGCCCGCGCGCAAGCGGGGAACGTCCGCCGGAACCGCCCTGTTGGCAGGGGACCCCCACCGCCGAAGAGTCGCGAGGTTTCCCCATGCCCGGTTCCGGCAGCAGCAAGTCCCTCTGGATGGACACGGCCCCGTTCCCGCGGGCCGACACGTCGCAGGCCCCGCATCCGGGCGAGCCGCCGCACGAATCCGGCCTGGACATGCCGTCGGCGCTGAGCTTCGCCAATCCCGCCCAGGCGCAAGACATCGGGGCGGCGGACGTCGTCGTGGTCGGGGCCGGGATCGCCGGGCTGACCACCGCCTACCTGCTGGCGCGCGAGGGCCGGAGGTTGATCGTGATCGACAAGGGGCCGGTCGGCGGCGGCGAGACGAGCCGCACCACCGCCCACCTCGCGAACGCCATCGACGACCGCTACAGCTTCATCGAGACGCAGCATGGCGAGGAAGGCGCCCGGCTGGCGGCGGAGAGCCACACCGCCGCGATCAACCTGATCGGCCGCATTGCCGAGACGGAAGGCATCGACTGCGACTATCGCCGGCTGGACGGCTACCTGTTCCTCGCACCCGAGCATGGGCGCGAGCATCTGGAGGAGGAGCTGGCCGCCGCCCACCGGGCCGGGCTGGGCGATGTGGAGCTGGTGGAGGATTTCCGCCTGGGCGAGGGCTATGCCGGTCCGGCGCTGCGCTTCCCCGGCCAGGGCCAGTTCGACCCGATGAAGTATCTGAACGGCCTCGCCGCCGCGTTCAGGGCCAAGGGCGGCACCATCGTCACCGGGCAGATGGTGACCGGCGTGGAAGGCGGGCAGTGGGCGACCCTGCATCTGGCCGACGGGCGCAGCCTGCGCGCCGACAACTGCGTGGTCGCCACCAACAGCCCCTTCATCGACAAGGTGGCGATCCATACCAAGCAGGCGCCCTATCGGACCTACGTGGTCGGGCTGAGGATGCCGAAGGGGGCCGTGCAGCCCGCGCTGTGGTGGGACACGCGCGACATCTACCACTATGTCCGGCTGCAGGCGGCGGCCGACGGCGGCGACACGGACATCCTGATCGTCGGGGGCGAGGACCACAAGACGGGTGAGGCGCACGACATGGACCAGCGGCTCGCCCGGCTGGAGCACTGGGCCCGCAAGCACTGGCCGCAGGCGGGCGAGGTGGCCTACCGCTGGTCCGGGCAGGTGATGGAGACCTATGACGGGCTGGGCTTCATCGGGCGCGACCCGGTGAACACGGCGAACATCCTGATCGCCACGGGCGACAGCGGCATGGGCATGACCCACGGCACCATCGCCGGGATGCTGCTGACCGACATGCTGCAGGGCCGGCAGAACGCCTGGGCGCGCATCTACGATCCATCGCGCCAGATGACCCGGAACCTGACCGAGTATCTGAAGGAGAACCTGGACGTCGCCCGCGAATACGCCAAGGGCCACCTGGGCGGCAGCGAGACCTCCAGCGAGGCGGCGATCCCGGTGGGCCACGGTGCGGTCCTGAAGGAGGGCGGCAAGCATGTCGCGGTCTACCGGGCCGAGGACGGCACGGTGACGCGGGTATCGGCCCACTGCACCCATCTCGGCTGCACGGTGCACTGGAACGAGATGGAGCGGAGCTGGGACTGCCCCTGCCACGGCAGCCGCTTCACGCCGGAAGGGACGGTGCTGAACGGCCCGGCGCCGAAACCGCTGGCGCCGATCGGCGATAGGGGTTGAGGCGAAAGAGGCTGGGGCGGGCACTCCGGGCTTGAGGGGGCGGGGCCCGGCCGCTAGGGTCCGCCCGCCCCGATCCCGCAGACCCGGTCCGCCCCCATGCGCCGCCTCGCCATCCTTGTGGCCGTCCTGATCCTCTCGCCCATCGGTGCCGCCGCCGCCGGGCTGCCGCCCCAGCGGGCGGCCTACGCGGCGGACCAGACGCTTAGCCTGAACGGAGTGGAGCTGACGACGGCGGTCAACCACCTGCGCGGGATGGAGCGGCGCCGGGCGACCGCCGACGGGCTGTTCAGCATCGTCCTGATCCGCCCGGACAAGGGCAAGGCGTGGCAGATCCAGCCGGACATGGGGCTGGCACTGGAGCTGCCCATCGCCGCACCCGAGTTCGGGCCCGACCTGTCCGCCCTGCACACGCTGGACGCGGAGCCCCTGGGCAGGGAGACCGTGGCGGGCCTGCCCGTGACGAAGTACCGCGTCCAGGGCGCCTTCGCCGAGGGCGGCGGCTTCGACGGGCAAGTCTGGTCGACCGACGACGGCATCTATGTCCGGGTGGAGGGGACGGCCACCGACGGGGGCGAGCCGCAGGCAGTGCGGCTGACGCTGGGCAATGTCCGCATCGGGCCCCAGGAGCTCGCCTTCTTCGAACTGCCGCAGGGCCTCAAGGTCATGTCGCTGGACGTGATCGAGGGGCGCATGCCGCCCGCCTTCCAGCAGCCCGACCTACCGCCCGGCCGACCGGCGGCGCGGCAACCCTGATCGCCGACGGACGGGACGGTGCGGGTTCAAGGTTGATCCCTCCGCCCATGGGCGGTAATCAAACGGACGATCGCCGCCCCCGCCGGGCCGTCCGATGGAGTGAGCCGATGACCGCCACCGCCCGCAAGACCCTGATGGCCGCCGGTCCCGGACTGGCGCTGGCCGTCCTGCTCGCGGCAGCACCAACGCTGGCCCAGGGCGACGCCCAGACCGCCCCTGCCCAGGCCGCACCGGCCGATGCCCCGCCCGTGCAGGCGCGACCGGCGGCCCAGACGGGCCCCCGCATCGACCCGCAGCGCGCCTTCCTGGACCAGAACCGGCGGCAGCCCGGCTGGATGGTGTCCGGCACCGGGCTGCAGTACCGGCCCGTCCGCCGCGGCAATCCCGACGCGCCGCAGCCGGACAGCGACGACACGGTGCGCGTCCACTACGAGGGGCGGCTGATCGACGGGACGGTGTTCGACAGCTCCTACGCCCGGGGGGAGCCGGTGAGCTTCCCCCTGCACGGCCTGATTCGGGGCTGGCAGGAGGGCATCCCGATGATGCGGGTCGGCGAGACGTGGGAGTTCGTCGTCCCCCACCAGCTGGGCTACGGCCCGGTGGGGCGCGGCCCCATCCCGGGCGGCGCCACCCTGATCTTCAAGGTGGAACTGCTGGGCTTCGAGGCCGGGCAGGCGCCCAAGAACGAGGGCAAGGCCGTCAACCCGGAAGCCGAGAAGCGCCGGGCGCAGAAGGAAGCCGAGGAGAAGAAGAAGCGGGGCCGCGACTAGCGGACCCGCTCCGGTATCCCTCCAGGCCCGGCCGGGTCACTTGACCCGGCGCTCTTTGATGATCGTGCGCTGATAGAGCTCGTCGTTGCGGAACCAGTGCCAGGTCCGCGCGCGCTTGGTGTTGTCGGCGGAGATCTGGATCATCTCGTAGAGGTAATGGTCCGGCATGTCCTTGCGGACCCAGGTCAGCATGGTGGTGCGGCCGGCCATGTCGAGGGCCACGTCCGAGGCCCAGCCCTTGATCCGCTCCGTGTCCCACCAGATCCGGCCGTCGCAGTACTTGGCCGGGAAGTGATGCTCCTCGGTGCGGCCGTCGGCCCACATGTAGCGGTTGATCTGGTAGTAGTCGTACTCACCGCCGTCCGGGAACTTGCAGGTGAGGTGGGACTTGTGCCGGTCGATCACGTTGCCGTCGGCGTCGATGTAGATGTACTCGCCCTCCCACTCGCCGAGATGGCGGAGCAGGACCGGCATGCCGGTGCGGATGTCGGACATGTGACGGTCTCCCTGTTGTCGTCCGTTGTCTTCTGTGGCGCCGTGGCGGTCAGGCCGGCCCCGCGATCCACCAGGGGGAGGGGGAGTCAGCCCGGTTGATCAGCAGCGCCTTGCGGCGGAGGAAACGGGTCAGGCCGCTGGGCCCCATGCGGGAGCCGCCCAGGCCCGAGAGCTTGAAGCTGTTCTTCTCGGCGTCGTAGACCATGGCGGTCAGCGCCGCGTCGTTGATGCTGATGGCCCCGGCCTCGAGCCGCGCCGCCATGGCGCGCGCCTCCTCCTCCGACCCGGCGAAGACGGCGGCCGACAGGCCGTAGTCGCTGTCATTGGCGAGGCGGGCGGCCTCCTCCTCCGTGTCGAAGGGCATGACGGGCAGCAGGGGGCCGAAGCTCTCCTCCCGCATCACCTTCATGTCGTGGTTGACGTTGACCATCACGGTGGGGGCCACCCAGGCGCCGCCGCCGTGCCGCTCGATCTTGCCGCCGGTCAGGCACTTGGCGCCCTTGGACACGGCGTCGGTGACATGGTCGGCGATGATCTCCGCCTGCCGGTCGAAGATGATGGGGCCGATCTCCCCCTGCGCCGGGTCCGGCCAGGCGAGGCGGATGCGCCCGGCCTTCAGCACCAGGGCCTCCAGGAAGGCCGCATAGACGCGCCGGTCGACATAGATGCGCTCCAGCGACTGGCAGGCCTGCCCGGCGTTGCTGATGGAGCCGGACAGGCAGGCGGACGCCGCACGGTCCACGTCGGCGCTGGCCATGACGATGGCCGGGTCCTTGCCGCCCAGTTCCAGGAAGGCGGGGATGAAGGCCTTGGCCGCCGCCTCGCCCACCTTGCGGCCGGTGGCGACGGAGCCGGTGAAGCAGACCGCGTCGACATTGCCGATCAGGGCGGCTCCGGTGGCCCCGGCACCCGGCAGCACGGCGAGCACGGCCGCGAGGTCCGGCACGGCCGCGATGGTGGCGGCCAGGGGTTCGATGAAGCGGGGCGTCACCTCGCTGGGCTTCACGGCGGCGGCACAGCCCGCCAGCAGGGCGGGCACCGTGTCAATCAGCGACAAGAGCAGCGGGAAGTTCCAGGGGCTGATGACGCCGACCAGCGGGTAGGGGGTTAGGATGGCGTCCACCGCCACGCTGGGCACGATGCGGCTGGGCCGCGCCGGCGGCGCCTCCAGCAGCGCCGGCGCCTCGGCGCACCAGCGGTCGATCAGGCGGGGGACGGCGTCGACCTCCAGCACCGTCTCCCGCCAGCGGCCGGTATCGGCCAGCAGCGCCTGCTGGAGCGCGTCGCGCGCCTTCACCAGTTCGGCCTTCCAGGCCTGCAGCACGGCCACCCGGCCCGCCACGCCCAGGGCCGCCCAGGCGGGCTGGGCCTGCCGCAGCCCGGCCGTGACGGCCGCGATGCGGGACGGGTCGGCGGGCGTGAAATGGTAATCGACCTGCCCGGTGCGGGGGTTGCGGACGGCGATCCGGTCGGCGGTATCGACCATGGTTCAGATCACCCCGTCCTTGGCCAGCCGTTCGATGACGGCGCGCTGGGTGTCCAGGAAGTGCTGGCGGGACGGCTTCACCCCCTCCAGCGTGTCCGCCGGGTAGAAGCTGTGCCCGGCGTAGCTCCGCGCGAACAGCTCGAACCGCTGGCGCGACAGCATGTTGGCCATGCCGGGGCGGCGGCGCAGACGGCGCAGCGCGCCCAGGTCGATCTCCGCCGTGGCGGCGAGGCTTTCGCCGTATCCCGCCTCCGCCAGGACGAGGCCGGTCGGGTCGACGATCTTGGACATGGCGTCGGTGGAGGCGATGGGGATGGCCGTGCCCGCGATCCCGGCCGAATTGGCGGACACGACATAGGCCATGTTCTCGAACGCGCGGGCGCGCTTGGCCACGTCCTTCGGCGTCAGGGCGGGGCTGCCGACCTCGCTGGTGGAGTGGAGGAAGATCTCAGCCCCGCGCATGGCGTGGCAGCGGGCGATCTCGGGATAAAGGATCTCCTCCGAGGCGACGGCGGCGAGGTTGCCGATCTCCGTCCGCGCCACGGGGAAGACGCCGTCCAGCCCGTAGACGTCGAGGTAGCGGGACCAGATGTCATGGGGGGTGGGCGCGAACATGGAGTTGAGCCGCCGATAGCGCAGCACCACGGCTCCCGTCGGCGAGACGACGAAGCAGGCCTGGAAGTAGAGGCCGGGGAAGTTGGGGTCGAGCTCGTAGGCGTTGCCGGCGATGAAGGTCCCCGTGGCCTGGGCGATGGCGCCCAGCCGTTCGTACTCCGGTCCGTCGATCTCCAGCGCCGCCTTGTCGGCCCAGGCGTCGGCACTTTCGCCCATGGGGAAGCCGGTCAGGAAATACTCCGGCAGGACCACGAGGCGCAGATCCTGGCCGATGAAACCCTTGCTGGCCTTGATCTGCCGTTCCAGACGGTCCAGCGACGCCGTCATCCGGGCGCGCGCGGCAGCCCGGTCGGGATCGCCGTTCACCGCGTCGCAGACGACCTGCAGGGCGAGGGCGCGGTAGGCGGGGGCGTCTGACATCGCGGGCGGCATCCGAAGGTTCAGGCGGGAAGCTGGTCGAGAAGGATCACCTGGAAGTCGCCGGCCCCGGCGCGCAGCGCCTTCGCTTCGGCGTATTCAGGGGAATTCCAAAAGGCGAGGGCGGCCTCCCGCGACGGCCATTCCGAGACGGCGGTGGTGCGGAAGGGCCAGTCCCCCTCCAGCACCTGCGGATTCCCGTTGAGCACACGGTAGCGACCGCCATACTGCGCGACGAGGCCGGGTGTGACGGCGGCGTACGCCTTGAATCGATCCGGGTCGGCGATGCGGGCGTATATCACCATGAGGCAACCGGCCATGCTGCGGCTCCAAGGGCGGTGCTGGACGGCGGGGCGGGATGTCCGCCGGGAAATGACATGTTGGCATATTTATATGGCTTTTAGAGCCCCGTTCCATTAATTCCTTTATGGAACGAGCGGGTTTTTCGACCGATGCGAAATGGCGGGCGGCAAACGCCCGGCCTGGGATGAGACGACCGGAAAATGGGCGCGACGCCGCAGGAAATCGTGAAGGCCGACTGGCTGACCGAAGCCGACCGTGACGGGATCGACGAACGGTCCCCGACCCCGCTTTACCACCAGCTTTACGTCATCCTGCGCGAGAAGATCCTGAGCGGGACCTTCGCGCATGGCGACCAGCTTCCCAGCGAGCACGAGCTCGCCCGCGAGTTCAACGTCAGCCGAATCACGGTGAAGCGGGCGCTGGACGATCTGGCATCCGCCGGGCTCGTCGTCCGCCAGCGCGGGCGCGGCACCCACGTGACCCACACCTACCAGCCGCAGCCGGTGCAGGCGCCACTGGGCGGACTGCTGGACAACCTCGCCGCCTATGGCAAGCGGACGGCGGCGGCCCTGATCGAGTTCGGCCGCGAACTGCCGCCGCCGCACATCGCCCATGCACTGGCTGTGCCGCCGGGCACGCAGGTGCTGCGCATGGTGCGCATCCGGTCCCTGGACGGGGAGCCGTTCTCGCACCTGACCAGCCACACCATCCCGGCGGTGGGCGACAGCTTCACCCGCGCGGATTTCGAAGGGGCGCTGCGCCTTGCCGCGTTCGAGCGGGCGGGCGTGAAGATCAAGCGCGCAAAGCAGACCCTGTCGGCCACCCTGGCGGACGCGCGGGTGGCGCAGCTGCTGAAGGTGGATGTGGGGGCGCCGCTGCTGGTGCTGACCCGCGTGCTGTTCGACAGCCACGACGCGCCGTTCGACCATCTGACCGTGCTGTACCGCCCGGACATGTTCCAGTACCAGATGGACCTGACCCCGTCGGAGGAGCCGGGCAGCTGGAAGCCGGCCCTGACGGCGGGCGAGTGAGGGGCCCGGCATGACCCTCGCGGAGGGCTTGCGGCGGCGGCTGGCGGAACCGCGCATCGTCTTGGCGCCCGGCGTCTATGACGCGCTTTCGGCCCTGATCGCGCAGCAGGCGGGGCACGAGGCGCTGTACCTGTCGGGCGCCAGCGTGGCGTACACCCGGCTGGGCCGGCCGGACATCGGCCTCACCATGATGACGGAGGTGGCGGACACGGTCGCGAACATCCGCGACCGGGTGGACCTGCCGCTGATCGTCGACGCCGACACGGGCTGGGGCAACGCGCTGAACGTGCAGCGCTGCATGCGCGTGTTCGAGCGGGCGGGCGCCACGGCCATCCAGTTGGAGGACCAGGCGAGCCCGAAACGCTGCGGCCACCTGAAAGGCAAGGCCGTGATCCCCAAGGCGGAGATGGTGGGCAAGGTGAAGGCCGCCCTGGACGCGCGGCAGGCGGGTACGCTGGTCATCGCCCGCACCGACGCCATCGCGGTGGAGGGGTTCGAGGCGGCCCTGGACCGGGCGCACGCCTATGCCGAGGCCGGTGCGGACGTGCTGTTCGTCGAGGCGCCGAAAAGCCTGGAGCAGATGCGGACGATCACCGCCCGGCTGGGGCCGAAGGTGCCGCTCCTGGCGAACATGGTGGAGGGCGGCGACACGCCGATCTCCAACGCCGGGGACCTGGAGGCGCTGGGCTTCCGGCTGGTCATCTTCCCCGGCGCGCTGGCCCGCGTGGTGGCGACGGCGGCGCGGGAGCTTTACGACATCATCCGCCGCGACGGCTCGACCGCCGCCATGCAGGGCCGCATGCACGACCTGATGGGCCTGAACGCGGTCATCGGGCTGGACGCGATGCTGGAGACGGGCAAGCGGTACGAGTAGCCGCTAACGGCGTGGCTGCGCAGGCGTGGCGGCATCTTTTGCAAGCTCGGTGCGGATCGCCTCGACGATCGCGCGCAGAGGCAGAAAGTAGAGGTGCCACGCTTCCCGCGCGCCCTTGCGGAACTCCCTCAGAAAAATGCTCATGTCAGCATCTCCCGAACCGCCTTCAACGCACTGATGAAGAGATAGGCGAGGCAAAGAAACACATCAACCGCCAGGATCGCATACTTCAGGCCTGTCAGCATGAGAAGGGTGGCGCCGCTGACACCGATTCCTTCGAGGTAGCCGATGAGGAACCATAATCCGACTGCGGGCAGTGCGATGATGACGAAGATCGCCGTCGAGGTGAGCATATGTCCCAGGAAGCGGCCGACCCATCGCAGCTCATGCGCGTTATTCTCACCTGCCATACGCGCAGAATACGGATGATTGTCCGCAAGGAAAACGAAAAATAGCTCTCGTCTCCCAGCCTGCCCGCCCGCTCACCCCTGCTGCCGCTCCCATTCCGCCAGGATTTCCGAACCCGTGGCGCTCCACACGCCCTTGTGGCGGGCGATGTGGGCCAGGGCGGCTTCCAGGGCCGCGATCCGGTGGGGCTGGCCGCTGACCCAGGGGTGGATGGAGAGGCAGAGGATGCGCCCGCCTTGGGTCTCCGCCTCGGCGTAGAGGGTGTCGAAGGCGTCCACCACCTGCTCGACGAAATCCTCCTCGCTGTGCTTGTAGCCGAAGATGATGGTCTGGTCGTCCAGCTCCAGCGTGTGCGGCATGGCGGTGAGGGGGCCCGATGCCGTGCGGAAGGGGAACGGCATGTCGTCGTTGATCCAGTCGCACATGTAGCGGACGCCGGCCTCCGCCAGCAGGTCGGGCGTGCGCTCGGACTGGCTCTTGGCCGGGGACAGCCAGCCGGTCACCGGCTGGCCGGACAGGGCGCGCAGGACCGACAGGCACTCCGCGATCTGCGCCCGCTCGGCGGCCTCGTCCATCCCGCCGAAGTGCAGGCGGCCCATGTCGACGCCGCCGGCCACAACCTCCCACCCGCGCTGCACGACGGCCTGGAGCAGCAGGGGATAACGCTCCGCCACCTTGGAATTGAAGGCGACGCTGGCCTTGAGGCCGAGATCGTCCAGCGCCTGGAACACCCGCCAGACGCCGACCCGGTTGCCGTAGTCGCGCAGCGTGTAGTGCCGCAGGTCGGGGTAGGGGGTCACCATGCCGCCCGGCGCCTTGAATGGCTTGGCCGGCTGATCGAGCGGGAAGAATTCCAGTGTCGGCACCACCCACAGCGCCACGCGCGCACCGCCGGGCCAGACCACGGGCTTGCGCCGGAGCAGGATGGACCAGTCGTAGCGGTCATGGTCCATGCCGTAGCGGCGCATCGGGTACTTCAGGTAATCGTCGGGCAGGGCCATGGCGTCAGCCTCCCGCGCGGTGGTTCGGCAGACGGGCGCGGAGCCTCGCCTGCTTCGCCTCAACCGCGTCGATATGCGCGACCGCCGCGTCGTAATGGTGGTCCAGGTACCAGCGGGCGATCTCCCGCCCCGTGGTGACCCAGACGTCCTTGTGCGCGGTGATGTAGGCCAGCGCCTCGTCCAGCCCGGCGATGCGGTGCGGCTGGCCGACCAGGAAGGCGTGCAGCGGGATGCACATCACCGTGCCGTTCTCCGCCCCCTCCTCGTACAGCCGGTCGAAATTGGCCTTCAGGATGTCGGCGTAGCGGCGCGGCGTGATGTTGTTGGAGTTGTAGACGATGACGTCGTTCATCTCGAGCGAGTAGGGGACGGAGACGAACCGGCCCTTCGCCACCTTCACCGGCTGCGGCTGGTCGTCGCCGAACAGGTCGCAGGTGTAGGCGAGACCCATGTCCGCCAGCAGGTCCATGGTGCGTTCGGTATGGGTCAGGGCAGGTGCCAGCCACCCGTCGATCCGCTGCCCGGTGGCGCGCATCACCGTGTCGATGCTGTCCTGGATGATCGCCCGCTCCTGCGCCTCGTCCATGCCGTAGCAGTAGCGGGTGTTGTAGATGCCGTGGCTGAAGAACTCCCAGTTCCGGGCGGCGCAGGCCTCGATGATCTCCGGATGATGGTCGCAGAGCGCGATGGAGAGGCTGATGGAGCCGCGCACGCCGTGCTTGTCCATCACCTCCATCATCCGCCAGTGGCCGGCGCGGTTGCCGTAGTCGCGGTGGCTGTAGGCGACGACGTCCGGGATCGGGCGGCCCCAGGGCGTGCGGCTGGGGTTGGGAGGCGGAGCCAGCTCGTAGAACTCGATGTTCGGGGCCACCCAGAAGGCGACCCTTGCGCCGTTCGGCCACGTGACCTTGGGCCGGCCGGGCCAGGGATTGTAGCCGTAGAGACCGGGATCGCTCCTCACGTGTGTCGCCTCCGCCCGCGGGATCAGAACGCGCCCAGGGCCAGCCACGCCCAGAACGCCAGGAGCACCAGCCAGCCCGCCATGTAGGCGAAGAGCCGGTGCATGATGTTGTTGTAGGTGAGATGGATCAGCGCCTGGACGATCCGCGCCGCGACGAAGGTCCAGGCCAGCGCCATGGCCACCGGATCCACGGCGCCGAGCGCCAGTGCCGCGATGCAGGCCGCGTAGAAGAGCGGCGGCACCTCCAGCGCGTTGTGGAAGGCGCGCTCCGCCACGGCGACATGCTCTGGCACCTCGCCGCCCTGCATGGCTCGGAAGCGGTTGAAGCGGATCTGCCCCGCCCGCACGGCCGCACTGCGCAGCCGCAGGAGGTTGAGGGCGAGGGCGAAGGTGACCAGCACCATCGCCGCCATGGGAAGGATGATCACGGACTGGGGCATGGGTTCTCCGGAGTTCGTCGGACCGCGATCCGGCGGACGGTCATGCCGCCGGCAGTCGCTCCAGATACTCCCTTACAGTGGAATAGCTTTCCACATCGGCGTACTTCAGAAGCATGTCGGCGAGGTTGGCGAAGTGCGGGATCTCGTGCTTGTCGGCCACGCACTCCTCCACCACGATGGTGCGGTATCCCCGGCTCAGGCTGTCCACCGCGCAGGCGCGCACGCATCCCGAGGTGCTGCCGCCGGTGATGATCACCGTGTCCACCTTGTGCCAGGTCAGCAGGCTGCCGAGGTTCGTCTCGAAGAAGGGGGACGCCATGCGCTTGTTGATGATGACGTCCTTCACCCGGTCGATCGTCAGCCGGTCGTCGAACTCGGCGCGGCGGGACCCGACCTTGATGTTCTGCAGGCTGTCAGGCGTGTTGGTGCGGGTGCCCCAGACGCCCGCATCCTCGCCCGATTCCATGTAGGCCACAAACGTCCAGACCACGGGCACGGCTTTGGAGCGGCAGAGCCCGGCCAGCGCGTCGATGTAGGGGAGCTGGTTCGGATCGGTCTCGTAGGCCGTGGCGAACTCCCCCACTGCCGTGTAGGCCTTTTGCAGGTCGATGTTGACCAGGGCCGGCCGCGTCCCGAAGCCGAACTTGGCGCGGCTCGGCCGGGCCTTGATCTGCGCGTACCATTCGCGCGGCGTCAGGTTCGAGGTCTCCACGCGCGTCTCCCCATCCATGCGTGACGGTCCTGGCGGGAGAGTCGCGGCGGCCCGGCCCGCTGTCAAGATTTGTCCGGACAAATCAGGTTCCGAACCATCCTTCGCCCTTGTGCGGCCACGATCTGGTGCCTAGGCTTGGCATCGACGCAATTCCTTGAGGATCGATCCCCGCCATGTGCCGGTGGCTCGCCTACGGGGGTGATCCCATCCCCATGGACACCCTGCTGTTCAAACCTTGCAATTCGCTGATCCGGCAGTCCCTGTCGGCGCAGCGGGCGGCGGCACCGACGAACGGCGACGGGTTCGGCCTCGGCTGGTACGGGGACCTCGACAGGCCGGGGCTCTACCGCGACACGATGCCGGCCTGGAACGACGCCAACCTGCGCTCGCTGGCCGAACAGATCCGCTCGCCCCTGTTCTTCGCCCATGTGCGGGCCAGCACGGGGCCGGCGACGGCGCGCCTGAACTGCCATCCGTTCCGCTACGGCAAGTGGCTGTTCATGCATAACGGCCAGATCGGCGGCTGGACGGATGTGCGGCAGGAGATCGAGCGCAGCATCCGCAAGGAGCTGTACAAGTACCGGGAAGGCTCCACCGACAGCGAGGCCTTCTTCTACCTGCTGCTGGGCAACGGGCTGGCGGAGGACCCGCAGCGCGCCTTCTCCCGCACCATCCGGCAGGTGACGGACATCATGAAGGCGGAGGGCGTGGCGGAGCCGTTCCGCATGACGGCGGCGGTGACGGACGGGCGGCGCATCCTGGCCGTGCGCTGGTCCAGCGACGGCAAGAGCCCGACCATGTTCCACGGCAGCGGCGGACGGATCGACTGCAAGGGCACCATCCTGGAGTTCGCCGCCGAGGGGCGCTGCACGCTTGTGTTGTCCGAACCGCTGGACGAGGACGGCGCCCACTGGGAGGAGGTGCCGGAAGGCGCCTTCCTGGTGGCCGACGGGGGTGCCGTGACGGTGTCGGCGTTCAGGCCGCGCTGAGAACGCGAATAGCTGTCGCATCTGTCGCGTCTCGCTACTTCGTTCATTTGCTCCGCCACGTGAAAGTGGTATAGACGGCCCTGTCATACCTTTTTTGGGGCATGTACATGGCTGGTGCGGTCCTTTACGCCTGGGCGCGTCCGTTGGATATCGATCCGAATCTCGACCATACCTGGGTCACCAACTATCAGCCGCCGTCAACGCTTGGCCAAAGCCAGCCGATCAGGTGGCCTCCGGGGGAATGCTTCTGGTTCTGCTGGGGGACGTACCATTCGGCGGGTTCATATCTGGGACATGCCCTCGGCGATCTCGGCCTGTCCACATGCTTGGTTAAGCCGAATGATCCGCAAGCCCATGGCACCATCTTCGTGTACGCGGTGGACGGTGTCTGCCATCAATTAGCCAATCAGGTGCTATATTCGACCGCAGATCGGGGCCCGGCACTGACGGTCGCGAATGCGCGCGGCTACAGGCTGAGCCACTTCCTGTATGGCCCCTATGGACGGAATCCGCAGGCGTTCTGGCAGCAAGTGGCGGCCTGCAAGGGCGGGCCTGGCAAACTGGAGGCGGGCATGGATCCATTCGCAGACGTCTTCACCGCCGATCTGCCTCCGTTGAAGAAGGAGCGGCTTGACGCCCTGCGAAACGAGTTTCGCGAACGGCTTCAGCCGATGCGCGGCGTCGCGCAGGAGAGGAACGTTGCGGGAGACGTGAACGGCCTGATCAACGCGATGCTTGCCGAGGCGGCGAAACTGCTCACAGTGGAAGAGTTCCGCAGCGTGTTCGGCGTGGAGCCTGGGCAGCATGTGAACCTGGTCGACCCCAGGATGGCTGGGGAGTCCGTCCGCCCCCGACGCTGAAGAACGCGTGTTCTAGAACCGCACTGTCGCGTTCAGGAAGACCTCGCGCGGCGGCTGGGGGAAGTAGGCGAAGGGGCCGTCATTGTTGGCGACCACCAGGTTCACCTCCCGGTCGAACAGGTTCCGCGCGGTGGCCGTCAGCTCCAGCCGGTCGGTCGGTGCCCAGGCGAGTGCGGCGTTCCACAGGGCGTAGCCCCCGGCGCGGACGGAATTGGCGTTGTCGTAGGCGTAGTCGCCGGACAGGTCGATCCAAGCACGTGCCTCAACGGCACCCAGAACGCCCACCGCCTCCACCCGCCCGGCATGGCGGGGCACGCCGGCGACATCCTTGCCGCCGAAGTCGAAGGGGCGGCCGGTGAAGGGCTCCAGGAAGCGGTTCTCCAGCCATACACTGTCGGTCAGGCCGTAGGTCGCCAGCAGCGTCAGCCCGTCCACCGGCCGCAGGGTCGCCTCAAGCTCCAGCCCGCGCGACCGCTGGCGGCCGGTGTTGATGGTGCGGGCGGTCCCCTCCACGGGCAGGAGCTGCAGCAGGTCGCGTCGACGCAGCTCGTAGACGGTGAGGCTCGCCGACAGCCGGCCGTCCAGCGCGTCGCCCTTCACGCCCGCCTCGAGGTTGTCGGCAAGCTCCGGCGCCAGCCGCGTGTCGCGGCCCCGGAAGGACCAGACCGGCCCGAAGCCGGGGCTGAACCCGGCGCCGTAGGCGACATAGGCGGTGACCGCGTCGCTGATGGCCCAGGTCGCCGAGGCCTTGGGGCTGATCCGCTGGTCGATGTCGGCGATCGTCTCCACCGGATCCGGGCCGAAGCCGCTGCCGCTTGGCCCATAGTGGACCCGGCGGGAGAAGCGGTCGAAGCGGGCGCCGGCCGAGAGGGTTAGCCTGCCAAGCTCCAAGTCGGCCTGCGCGTAGGCGGCGTGGTTCAGGCTGACGGCGTCGGCGTTCAGCAGGATGTCCCGGCGCCATTGGTCGCGGTTGATGAACGCGCCGGTGCGGGCGTCGCGCCGCTGGGCGTAGAACAGGGGGCCGAAGTCGAACTCGCCCGTCCAAGTCTCCACCGGCGCGCTCGCCACCCGCTCCACGCTGGCACCGCCCAGCAGGCGCACGGGGCCGATCCGCCAGTCCAGCGACTGTTCCGCGAACAGGGTGTCGGTGTCGTTGTCCACGCGGAAGCCGGTGAAGGTCACGGTACCCGCCGCCGGATCGTAGGGGCTGAAGAAGCCCTGGATGGCGGTGGTCAGCGCCCGGCGGGCGTGCAGGCGGGTCGCGGCGGTGAGACCGCTGCCGATGTCGGTGTCCAGGATGGCGGTGCCGGTCAGCATCCGCTTGGCGAAGCCGGCATCCTCGTTGTTCCAGTTGGCGGCCCGGCCGCCGGGGAGGGGAGCGGGCTCCCCCCGCGCGTCCAACGGCAGCTCTCCCGCCAAGTTCTGGTCGGTGGACACCCAGGTGGCGGTCAGGTTCAGCGCGCCCCAGCCGGAGAGGTCGAGGCGGTGCTTGGCGAACAGGGCGTCCTCACGCCGGCCGGTGCGGTCGCGCCAGCCGTCCGCCCGCTGCGCCTCCCCGGACACGAGCAGCGCGCCGTTGGGCGAGGTCGGCGTCTGCGCCAGCGCGCCCAGCCGGCGCCAGCCATGGCCACCCAGCCCGGCCGTCACCGCCGTCGCCGGTTCCCGCCCGACCTCCCGGGTGATGTAGTTGATGGTGCCCGCGATGGCGCCCCGGCCGTAGAGGGCGGACATGGGCCCGCGCACGAGGTCGACCCGCGCCACGGCGCCGAAGGGGAGCTGCTCCAGGTCCGCCTCGTCATCGCCGGTCAGGAACGGCACGCCATCGACCAGCACGGCCAGCGTGTCGTTGTGGATGCGGTTGGGCACGCCGCGCACGGTCAGCTTGGTGTAGGTGCCGGCATCGTTGGAACCGACGACCACGCCGGGCAGCCCGCGCAGCTCCTCGCCGACGAAGCGGGTGGCGCGGGCGTCGAAGTCGGCGCGGTCCACCGTGGACACGCTGGCCGGCACGTCGCGCACGCTTTCCGCCCGGCGGGTGGCCGTCACGATGATCTCGTCCAGCGGGCTTTCGGCGGCCCAGACGGGATGCGGAGCGGCTGGAAGCGGTGCTGCGAGCGCCGTGGCGGCGAGGAGGAGGCGGCGGAGCATCGGGGCGGGGGGACCGGCATACGGGGATGCGCGGGTGTACCCCAAGCGGCCCCCGAATCAAGTGCGACCTAAAGGACCTTGCCCTCGAACGGGTTCTCCCCGGTGCGGCTCTCCACCTCCACGACCCAGAGGTCGGGGTCGCGCTTAACCTGCCGGTCGATGTAGGCGCCGGCCTCATCCTCCGGCACCAGGGCGCCGTTCAGGCCGGCGATCCAGCCGAGGTTGCCGTCGAGGTCGCGCGTCTGGGCGTAGAGCTTCGCACCCTGGAACGGCACGGTGACCTTCAGCACCACCATGCCGCCCTGCGCCTCCCCCTTGCGCAGGACGTAGGCCGGGGTGCCGGCGGCGGAGCAGCGCCAGAGATGAGCCTGGACCCAGAGATGGGTGGGTACCCGCGCGTCGCTCAAAGCCTCGACTCCCGGTCGCCGATGCGGTTTCTTGGCCCGCACCCCCACAGCAACACCCGACAAGGCCCGCCGATGCAAGCCCCCACCCGCCGTTTCGCCCGCGCGCTGCTGACCAACGACGACGGGATCGAGGCGCCGGGGCTGGCGGCGCTGGCGGAAGCGGCCGCCGAACTGGCCGACGAGATCTGGATCGTCGCACCGGAGCACGACCAGAGCGGCACCTCGCGCGCGGTCAGCCTGCACGACCCGCTGCGCGTCTACCATCGCGGCCGGCATCGCTTCGCGGTGGGCGGCACGCCAAGCGACTGTTCCATCCTGGCGATCCGCAGCCTGATGCGCGAGGCCCGGCCCGACATCGTGCTGTCGGGTGTGAACCGGGGGGCCAACATCGGGCAGGAGGTGGCCTATTCCGGCACGGTGAGCGCTGCCCTGGCGGCCAAGCTGATGGGCGTGCCCGCCATCGCCTTCAGCCAAGCCTTCCGCGACCGCACCGCGCTGCGCTGGGACACGGCGATGGCCTGGATCCCGCGCGTGTTCGACCATTTGGACACCCTCGGCGGCCTGCCGGACACGGTGCTGAACGTGAATTTCCCCGACGTGCCGCCCGACGAGGTGGACGGGTTCGAGTTCACCCGGCAGGCCATCAATCCGATGATGATGATCAATGTGGACAAGCGCACGGACACGCGGGGTGCGGACTATTACTGGATGGCCTTCAGCCGGGAGCCGGGGGAGCAGGCCGAGGACAGCGACGTGAGCGCGCTGCGCCGCCGCATGGTGTCGATCACGCCGGTCGGCTTCGACCTGACGGACGAGCCGATGCTGAAGGCCCTGCGGGCCAGGGGCTGAGCCGCCCATGCGCCGTGCGGCCCTCTGTCTCCTCGCCATCCTGGGGGCGGCACTTCCGGCGGGTGCGGAGGTGCTGCGGATCGGCAACGGGCCGGATGTGGGCACGCTGGACTGGAACAAGGCGGTCACCCTCAGCGAGGGGCCGATCGTCCGCGACATCTGCGAGGGGCTGCTGACTTTCGGCGCCGACGGGGAGCCCGTCCCCGGCGTGGCGACCGATTGGACCGTGTCGGAGGACGGGCTGACCTGGACCTTCCGGCTGCGCCCCGAGGCGAAATGGTCCGACGGCAGCCCGGTGACGGCGCAGGACTTCGTCGCCTCCTGGCGGCGGGTGGTCAGCCCGGCCGCCGCCGTGCCCTTCGCCGACCGGCTGTCCAACCTGGAGAACGCGCAAGCCATCCTGCGCGGTGCTGCACCGCCGGAGACGCTGGGCGTGCGGGCGGAGGGCGAGCACGGGCTGGTGGTTCGCCTCGTCCAGCCGCAGGCGGATTTCCTGGTGAACACGGCGGAGGCGCTGCTCTGCCCCGTGCACGGCGCCAGCGGGCGGCTGGACATCCACAACGGGGCCTACACCGTCGCGGCCCGGGTGCCGGGTTCCCATGTCCGGCTGGAACGGAACCCGCATTACTGGAACGCCGGCGGCGTGCCGACGCGGGTGGTCGAGTACCATGTGACGGAGGACCAGCAGACGGAGCTGAAGCGGTTCCGGACGGGCGACCTGCACATCGCCTTCTCCGTCCCGCCGAACCAGCTCGCCTGGGTGCGGGCGAACCTGCCGGAGGCGCTGCAGGTCTACCCCGTCGCCAACATCATCTATCTGAACCCGAACCTGCATCGCCCGCCCTGGGGCGGGAACGCCAAACTGCGGCTGGCGATCAGCCTCGCCATCGACCGGGAGGCGCTGACGGGGAAGGTGCTGCGCGCGGGCGAACGGCCGGCCTACGGCTTCGTCGCGGCCGGCATCCCCGGCTATACGGTGCCCGTGCCGGAATGGGCGGGCTGGACGCAGGCGGAGCGGGAGGCGAGGGCGCGCGCCCTGCTGGCGGAGGCCGGCTACGGGCCGGGTGCCCTGCCGCCCGTCGAGCTCCTGTACGCCATGGGGGACCGGGCCCGGCAGATCGCCATCGCCGTTGCATCCATGCTGAAGCGGACGCTGGGGATGGAGGTCGTGCTGCGGAACGAGGAGTCCAAGGTCGTGCTGGCCCAGCGGCGGACCCGCCAGCACAGGGACCTGACCCTGTCCGGCTGGGTGTCCGAACGGCCGATCACCTATCTGGACCTGTTCCATGGCAGCAAGGCCGAGTTCGGGCCGGGATACGCGAACCCGGCCGTGGACGCCCTGCTGGACGAGGCGCGGCGGCAGCCAACGCTGGAGGCGATGAACGCCATGCTGGCGCGGGCGGAGGAGATCGCCATGGCGGAGGCACCGGTGATCCCGCTGTTCCAGAACGCGCGGCGGGTGCTGGTGTCGCCGAAGGTGAAGGGGTGGCGCCGGAACCTCGCCATCCAGACGCCGGCCCGGTTCCTGAGCCTGGAGCCCTGAAGGGGGCTCAGGAGGCCTTCGCCGTCACGCCATGGGGCAGAAGCGCGCCGGTGGTCACAGCGCCGGTGAGCCCGGCCCCGTCCATCTGCGCGCCGCGCAGGTCCGCTCCCGTCAGATCGGCGCCGGTCAGGTCGATGCCGCGCAGATCCGCGTCGCGCAGGACGGCGTGCTTCAGGCTGGCCCGGGCGAGCTGGGCCGGCAGCTTGCGGTCCTTGGTCACGACCAGCGGGCTGAGCCGCGCCCCGCTGAGGTCGGCCTTGTCCAGGCGCGCACCCCGCAGGTCGGTGCCCCGGAAATCCGCCCCCTTCAGCACGCAGGCGCGGAAATCCGCCTCCCGCAGGTGGGCGGCCTGGAACTGCGTGCCGGTCAGGTCGCGGCCGTAGAAGCAGGCACCTTCCGCCTTGATGGCGGTCAGCACCGCCCCCTCCAGCGCGCCGGCGCTGCGGAGATCGACGTCGGTGACGTCCAGCATGCGCCCCGACTGCCCGGTGCTGGCGACCCAGGCGGCGTGCATGTCCAGCAGTTCGTCCAGCGGCGCTTCCAGCGTGTTCGGATCGCGCCCGGCGGGCTTGTCCGACAGGACGCCCGTCAGGTCCGCCCCCTTGAACTCCGTCAGATTCTGGGTCGTGCCGGCGAGGTTCGCGTCCTTGAGGTTGGCACCCTCCAGGTTGGCGCCGGACAGGTCCGACCCCTCCAGATCGGCACCCTCGAGATTGGCGTTGCGGAGGTCGACGCGGGTCATCTTGCAGCGCTTCATCACCGCGTCGCTGAAGTCCGCACTGCCGGCCAGGGCGCCGACCAGCCGGGCGCCGGTCAGGTTGGCACCCCGGAAGTCCGCCTTCTGCATCTCCGACGGGCCAAGCTCCGTCTCGATGTTCTTGATGTGCAACTCGCCCAGCTTGTCCTTCTCGGCGAGCGTGCCCTCCCGCAGGTCGGCGTCCAGCAGGGCCGCCCCCGACAGGTCGGCGGCCCGCAGGCAGGCGCCGCGCAGGTCGGTGCGGACGAGGCTCGACCCCTTCATCCGCGCCTCCCGCAGGTCGCAGGCGAACAGGTTGGCGCGGTCGAGGGTGCAGCCCTCGAGGTTGGCGTGGGACAGGATGGAGCCGGCGAGGTCGGCGTCGGTCAGGTCCTTACCGGCGAGGTTCAGGCCCGAAAGATCGAAGAAGGACAGCACGGCCCGAGCGCCACCGTGCCGCGCACGCCTGTACAGTTCATGGCGCCGGAGCACCTCATCCAGTTCGGCCTGGGTCAGGCGTTCCAATGGACGCTGGTCGGTCTGCTTCGGCATAATGTGACCTCGAGAGGGCGCCTGACGGGAGGCGCCGCAATCGATATGATTACCCGCAATCGCGCGCGTCGCGCTACGGGACAAAAAGCGATGGGTCAAAAGGGCCATGGGTAGCAACGAGAACGGCCGGGCCGCTGCCGGGGCGGCGATGGACGACCTGACGCGGCTTCCGGAGCTGCTGGCCGAGCGCATCCATCTCGCCCGCATGCTGTACCGGGGCGTGCCCACCAACGTCATCTTCGCGACCGACAAGGACAGCCGCATCATCCTGGTGGACGGCGACTGCGCGGGCGTCTTCGGCTATGAGCCGGAGGAGCTGCGCAACAAGTCGATCAAGGCGATCGTGCCAGAGCGGGACCTGACCCGCGTGCGCGAGCATCTGCGCGAGCGGTTCGTGTCCGGCCGCCAGCAGCCGGAGCGGCCCATCACCGTCTATGCCCGGCGCAAGGACGGCAGCGAGGTGCCGGTCGAGATCCTGGCCAACCCGCAGACCGTGGGCAAGACCAGCATCCTCTTCTGCGCCTTCCGCGAGATCGGGGAGGTGCGGGCCGCCCGCGCCGCGTTGGGGGAGAGTTCCGAGCTTCTCGGCACGATCATCGACAACATCCCCGCCATGGTCAGCGCCAAGGACACGGGCGGCCGCTACCTGCTGGCCAACGCCTATCAGGCGGAGGTGTTCGGGGTGAAGGCGGCGGACGCCATCGGCAGGACGGCAGTGGACCTGCTGGGCCAGCGCGGCGCCACGATCGACGCGCTGGACGCCAAGCTGATGGCCGAGGGCAAGGCCCTGTTCAACCATGAGGAGGCCTTCGCCGATGCCGAGGGGCGCGAGCGGGTCTGGCTGACCTCGAAGGTGCCGCTGAAGGACGCGAACGGTGCCGTGCGCAAGCTGGTCACGATCTCGCTGGACGTGACCGAGCGCCAGTGGGATCGGGAACGGGCCGAGGCGCTGATCAATTTCGACGAGCTGACCGGCCTGCCGAACCGGACGCAGCTTCTGAGCCGCCTCCAGGAGGCGACCTCCAACGCCGACCGGTCGGGCCTGGGGGTCGGGGTGGCGGTGATCGACCTCGGCCGGCTGAACGACATCAATGACAGCTTCGGCTACACGGTCGGCGACTACGCGCTGCGCCGGGCCGCGATCAAGCTGCAGACCTGCGCGCGGGAGACCGACACGGTGGCGCGGCTGGGCGACGACCATTTCGCCGTGGTGCAGACGAACCTGACCGGCTTCGAAATGGCGGAAACCCAGGCCCGCCGCATCCTGGAGACGCTGTCCCAGCCGCTCTATTTCCAGGGCCACGAGATCCGCTTCGATCCGCGCTGCGGGATCGCGGTCTATCCGGAGAACGGGCGCGACGCCCGCAGCCTGCTGCAGAACGCCGATCTCGCCCTCGGCCGGGCCAAGGCGGCGGGGGAGCGGCTGCGCTACTATCTGGAGGGCATGACGGCAGAGGTGCAGCGGCGGCGGGAGCTGACCGCCGGGCTCTGGCGCGCCCTGGACGAGCAGCATTTCGAGCTGCACTACCAACCGCAGCTGGACATGGCGGGCCGTCCGTCCGGCTGCGAGGCGCTGCTGCGCTGGAACGACCCGGAACGGGGCATGATCTCCCCCGGAGACTTCATCCCTCTGGCCGAAAGCTCCGACCTGATCGTGCCGATCGGGCGCTGGGTCGTGCGCGAGGCCTGCCGGCAGGCGAAGGACTGGCAGAAGCGGGGGCTTCCCCCCGTGGTGGTCGCGGTCAACCTGTCCGCCCGCCAGTTCCAGCAGCCCGAGCTGGTCGACATGGTTGGCGAGGCCCTGTCCGACGCCGGGCTGGCGCCGGAGTGGCTGGCGCTGGAGGTGACCGAGAGTGCGGCCATGAAGGACGCGGAGGCGGCGGCGGCCACGCTGGCCAAGCTGCACGATCTCGGCGTCGGCCTCGCCATCGACGATTTCGGCACGGGCTATTCGTCGCTGGCGTATCTGCGCCGCTTCCAGGCGCAGAAGATCAAGCTGGACCGAGCCTTCGTGCGCGGCCTGCCGGCCGATCCGCACAACGCGGCCATCTCCACCGCCGTGGTCCAGCTCTGCCACAGCCTTGGCAAGAAGGTCGTCGCCGAAGGCGTGGAGACCCCGGAACAACACGCCTTCCTGGCCAGGATCGGCTGCGACGACGTGCAGGGCTTCCTGTTCAGCCGCCCCCTGCCTGCCGCGAAGTTCGCGGAATGGCTGATCGCCGCAGCAAAACAGTAACTTCATATCCTGCGGAATAGGGCGGATCGTGTTCCCCGGTGACGCGCGTCACTTAGCCGGGCGCGGAACAGGCCTAGTTCCGGTGCTTGGTATTCGATCGGGGCGGGCGCCGGCCATGCGGCCGGACCGGTTCGACCGGGGATCACACCCAAGCCGGCGCTGGGCCGCGTGTCCCCGCCCATGGCTTGCCGAAGGAAGAGGCTGCGATGTCCGTCCGCATTCGTCACACCGTGAAGATGGGCCTTGCCCTGCTCGCTCTCGCGGCCCTTTCGGCCTGCGGGCAGGGGGGCGGTCAGGCGCAGGGCGGGGCCCCGCAAGCACCCCAGGTCACCGTCAGCGCGCCGGTCCAGAAGGTGGTCCGCGAGTGGGACGAGTATACGGGCCGCTTCGTCGCCGTGGACCGCGTCGAGATCCGCGCCAGGGTCAGCGGCTATCTGAACTCCATCCACTTCAAGGACGGCGACATCGTCTACAAGGGCGATCTGCTGTTCGTCATCGATCCGCGCCCCTACGAGGCGGCGCTGGCCGCCAGCCGCGCCCGGCTCCAGCAGGCGCAGTCGCAGCTGCAGCTGGCCAATCGCGAACTCCAGCGGGCGGAGAACCTGCGCCGTACCCAGGCGGTGTCCGAAGCGGTGCTGGACGAGCGGCTGCAGCAGGTGCGCGCCGCCCAGGGGGCGGTGCTGGAGGCCGAGGCCGCGGTCCGCGCCGACGAGCTGAACGTCGAATTCACCCAGGTCAAGGCGCCGGTCACGGGACGGATTAGCCAGCGGCTGGTCAGCGTGGGCAACCTGGTCAGCGGCGGGCAGGCGAGTTCCACCCTGCTGACCACCATCGTCTCGCTCGACCCGATCCACTTCGTCTTCAACGCCGACCAGCAGGCCTATCTGCGCTATGTCCGGCTGTCCCAGACGGGCGACCGGGCGAGCTCGCGGGAGGTGGCCAACCCGGTGGTGCTGGCGCTGCCGGGCGAGACGGACTTCCCCCATGTCGGCCGTATGGACTTCGTCGACAACGAGATCGACTTCTCCACCGGCACCATCCGTGGCCGGGCCGTCTTCAACAACCCGAACATGGTGTTCACGCCGGGCCTGTTCGCCCGGCTTCGGCTGGTCGGGCGCGAGGAATACCCCGCACTGCTGTTGCCCGACAGCGCCATCGGCACCGATCAGGCGCGCCGCTTCGTCTATGTGATCGGGGAGGGGAACGTGCCCCAGTACCGGCCGGTGACCCTGGGCCCGATCATCGACGGGCTGCGCGTCGTGCGCGAGGGACTGCAGCCCACGGACAAGGTGGTGACGGCGGGGCTTCAGCGCATCCGCCCGAACGCGCCGGTGACCCCGGTGGACGCGCCGATCCAGACGCAGACGGCCGCCGTCGAGACGACCGCCCCGGCGGCGGAGGGTTCGCGATGAGTATCGGCCGCTTCTTCATCGACAGGCCGGTCTTCGCGATCGTCCTGTCCATCGTTATCGTGGCCGTGGGTGCCATCAGCTACATCACCCTGCCGGTCTCCCAGTATCCCGACGTGGTGCCGCCGACGGTGACCGTGAACGCGGTCTATCCCGGCGCCAACGCCCAGACCGTGGCCGACACGGTGGCGGCCCCGATCGAGCAGGAGGTGAACGGCGTCGAGGGCATGGTCTACATGTCGTCGCAGTCCACCAGCGACGGCCAGATGAACCTGACCATCACCTTCGAGCTGGGGACGAACCTGGACGAGGCGCAGGTGCTGGTGCAGAACCGGGTGGCGGTGGCCCAGCCGCGCTTGCCGGAGGAAGTGCGGCGCCTGGGCGTGGTCACGCGCAAGAACTCCCCGGACCTGCTGATGGTCATCCATCTGCTGAGCCCGGACGACACCTACGACCAGCTCTACATCTCCAACTACGCCCTGCTGCAGGTGCGCGACGTGCTCGCCCGCGTGGAGGGCATCGGCAACATCCAGATCTTCGGTGCCCGCGACTATTCCATGCGCGTCTGGCTGGACCCGCAGGTGATCGGCTCGCTGGGCATGACGGCCCAGGAGGTCGTGCAGGCGATCCAGGCGCAGAACGTCCAGGTGGCCGGCGGCCAGCTCGCCCAGCCGCCGGTGGACCAGAACCGCGCCTTCCAGCTGAACCTCACCATGCAGGGACGGCTGACCGAACCCCAGGAGTTCGAGAACATCGTCGTCAAGGTGGGCGAAGACGGCCGCATCGTGCGGCTGAAGGACGTCGCCCGGGTGGAACTGGGTGCGCGCGACTACGTCACCAACAGCTACATGGACGGCAATCCGGCGGTGGTGCTGGCGGTGTCGCAGCTGCCGGGCTCCAACGCGCTGGCCACGGCCGAGCGCATCCAGGCCACCATGGCCGAGCTGTCCCAGACCTTTCCGAAGGGGCTGGAATACCGGATCATCTACAATCCGACGGAGTTCATCGCCCAGTCCATCAGCGAGCTGATCAAGACGATCCTGGAGGCGGTCGCCCTGGTCGTCATCGTCGTCCTGGTGTTCCTGCAGCGCTGGCGGGCGACGATCATCCCGATCCTGGCCATCCCGGTGTCGCTGGTCGGCACCTTCGCCGTGATGTCCGCCTTCGGTTTCACCATCAACAATCTCAGCCTGTTCGGCCTCGTGCTGGCGGTCGGCATCGTCGTCGACGACGCCATCGTCGTGGTGGAGAACGTGGAGCGCTACCTCGCCCAGGGCTACAGCCCGAAGGACGCGGCGCGCAAGACCATGGACGAGGTGGGCGGGGCGCTGGTCTCCATCGCGCTGGTGCTGTCCGCCGTGTTCATCCCGACCGCCTTCATCGAGGGTATCCAGGGCCAGTTCTACCGCCAGTTCGCGGTGACCATCGCGGTCGCCACCGTGATCTCCGCCTTCAATTCCCTGACGCTCAGCCCGGCGCTCTGCGCCATGCTGCTGCGCACGCACGAGGAAGGGCATGCGGAGGCCCATCGGCGGCTCAACTTGGCGTCCCGGCTGGTCAAGCGCTTCTTCGACGGGTTCAACCGGACCTTCGACCGGATGGCCGCCGCCTATGGCCGGCTGGTCGGGCTGGTGACGCGCAAGGTCGCGATCATGATGCTGATCTATGTCGGCCTGATCGCGACCACCGGCTTCCTGTTCACCCGCGTCCCGGCGGGCTTCATCCCACAGCAGGACCAGGGCTATGTGATCGTCGCCATCCAGACGCCGGAAGGCACATCGCTGGCGGACACGGACCGGGTGATCAAGCGGGCGGAGCGGCTGATCCTGGAAACGCCGGGTGTGGCCCACACGGCGACGTTCGCCGGCTTCTCCGGCGCCACCCGCACCATCGCCACGAACGCCGGCGCCATCTTCGCGACGATGGTGCCGTTCAAGGAGCGGCCGGAGGGGCTGAACGCGGGATCGCTGATCCAGCAGCTCCAGATGAAGATGTTCAGCATTCCGGAGGCGCTGATCTTCGTCGTGCCGCCGCCGCCCGTGCAGGGCCTGGGCACGTCGGGCGGCTTCACCATGCGCATCCAGGACCGCGCCGGCCGCGGCCCGGCGGAGCTTGAGGCGACGACCTGGGACGTGGCGTTCGCCGCCAACCAGGTGCCGGGCCTGGTTCAGGTGTTCACGCCCTTCAGCGCCCAGTCGCCGCAGGTCTATGTCGACATCGACCGGGTGAAGGCGCAGATGCTCCAGGTGCCGATCTCCAACGTGTTCCGCACCCTGGAGGTCTATCTGGGATCGGCCTATGTGAACGACTTCAACCTGTTCGGCCGCACGTTCCGCGTCACCGCGCAGGCCGACGGGCCGTTCCGCCTGGACCCGGAGGACATCGCCAAGCTGGAGACAAGCAACACCAACGGCGACATGGTGCCGATCGGCAGCTTCGTCGATTTCCGCTATGTCACCGGGCCGAACCGGGTGTTGCGCTACAACCTGTTCCCGGCGGCGGAGCTGCAGGGCAACAGCTTGCCGGGGTTCAGCTCGGGCCAGGCCATCGCCGCCATGGAGCGGGTGGCGGAGGAGCGGCTGCCGGACGGCTATGCCGTCGAATGGACGGACCTGAGCTACCAGGAGAAGAACACGGGCAATTCCGCCCTCTACATCTTCCCGCTGTGCGTCTTCTTCGTGTTCCTGGTGCTGGCCGCCCAGTATGAGAGCTGGTCATTGCCCTTCGCCATTCTGCTGATCGTGCCGATGTGCCTGCTGTCGGCGGTCGGCGGCATCATGATGCGGGGCATGGACAACAACATCCTCGCCCAGATCGGCTATGTCGTGCTTGTCGGGCTCGCCTCGAAGAACGCCATCTTGATCGTCGAGTTCGCCCGACAACTGGAGGCGGAGGGCAAGGACAGGTTCGACGCGGTGATCGAGGCCTGCCGCCTGCGGCTGCGCCCCATCCTGATGACCAGCTTCGCCTTCATCCTGGGCGTCGTGCCGCTGCTGATCGCCAGCGGGGCCGGGGCGGAGATGCGGCAGGCCATCGGCACCACCGTGTTCTTCGGCATGCTGGGCGTCACCTTCTTCGGCCTGATCTTCACGCCGGTGTTCTATGTGGCGATCCGGCGGCTGGTCATGGGCCGCGACACCCCGCCGGCGCGGGAACCGGCAACCAGCCTCGCGGCGGAATAGGGTTAACCCTTCTGGTGCGGCGTGGGCGGAGTCGGTATAGACTCCGCCCATGCGTTTTCCGGTCCCTGGACGCCGGGCCGTCCTGGCGGGGATGGCGGCCTCGGCGCTGACCAGTCCGCTGACCGGCCTTCTACCCGGAGGCCGCGCCCGCGCCGCCGTGGCGGGACGGCATGTCGCCGTGGTGGGAGCGGGCATGGCGGGGCTGGCCGCCGCGCGCATCCTGCTGGAGGCGGACGCCCGGGTCACCGTGCTGGAGGCCCGCGACCGCATCGGCGGTCGCGCCTTCACCGAACGGACCACCTTTGGCGTGCCCTACGACCATGGGGTCGCGTGGCTGCATTCCGCAGACGCCAACCCGCTCACGTCGATCGCCGTTGGCCTTGGCTTCGCGGTGGAGGAGCAGTACGGCGTGTCCTGGCTGTTCCAGGACAAGCGCGACGTGACCGAGACGGCGGGGCAGCTTCTGGGGCTCGGGCTGTCGCGGCTGCTGACGGCGATCGAGCTGGCGGGCGAGGCGGGCCGCGACGTCGCGGTCGGCGGCCTGTTCGCCAATCCGGAGGGCTGGGACCGGAAGGCGGCGGCCATCGTTGGCGCGCTCGACTGCGGCGAGGAACTGGACCGACTGTCCAGCCTGGACCTCTGGCGCCAGATCGAGACCGGCGACGAGCGGCTGGTGCCCCAGGGGCTGGGGGCGGTGGTGGCGGGCTTCGGTGCCGGGATTCCGGTGGAACTCGGCACACCGGTGACCGCCGTGCGCTGGGATGGGCCGGGAGTTAGGCTGGAGACGGCGCGCGGCACGGTGGAGGCCGATTCCGCCGTGATCGCCGTACCGACGGCCGTGCTGGCGGCGGGCGGGATGCGTTTCGCGCCGGACCTGCCGACGCCGCTGGGCCAGGCCATCGCCGACCTGCCCCTGGGCCTGCTGAACAAGGTGACCCTGTCCTTTCCGCCGGGCGTGCTCGACTGCCCGCCGGGGACGGAGCTGGCGCAGCTCCGCGCCGACGGGCGCCTGGGGGACGCGCTGCTGCGCCCGTTCGGGACCGAGCTGGCCGTCGGCTTCGTCGGCGGCGACCTTGCGCGCACGCTCGAGAAGGAGGGGGAGAAGGCGGCGGTTGCCCATGCCCGCGCCGTGATCGCCGACGTGTTCGGAAGCGCCGCCGCCGGGAAGGTCGCGGCCTCCCACGTCACGGCCTGGGGCGCCGATCCCTGGAGCCGGGGCAGCGTGTCCGTGGCGCGGCCGGGGCGGGCCGACGCGCGCCGCGCGGCCGACACGCTGGTCGGCGACCGCATCGCCTTCGCGGGCGAGGCCTGGATCGCGGACTGGGCGGGGCAGGTTCCGGGCGCCTACTTCACCGGCATCCGCGCGGCGGAGAGGCTGCTGGCCGTGCTGGCCCGGCGCTGAGGTCAGCCGAAGGGCTCCACCCGCACGGCGACCGACAGGGTATGGCTGCCGCCGCCGACGATCACGCCGCGCAGGGGGCAGACATCGTCATAGTCGCGGCCCCAGGCCAGGGTCACATGGTCGACCCCGGCGATGACCCCGTTGGTCGGGTCGAGGTCGAGCCAGCCGCAGCCGCCGGCCGCCGGATCACCTGTCCAGAGCTGCACCCAGGCATGGCTGGCGGCGGCGCCCCGCCAGTCGGCGACCCCCTCGGGCGGCAGGGTGCGCAGATAGCCGCTGACATATCGCGCCGGCAGCCCCAGCGACCGCGCGGCCCCGATCAGCAGGTGGGCGAAGTCCTGGCACACACCCCGCCGCTGGCCCAGCACGTCGCGCACCGGCGTGCTGACTGTGGTGGCGGCGGGGTCGAAGGTGAAATCCCGGTGGATGCGGTGCATCAGGTCGAGGGCGGCGTCCGCCACCGGGCGGCCGGGCGTGAAGCTGTCGCCCGCGAAGGCGGCGAGGTCGGGATCGGGGGCCGGGACGCGGGGGCTGGCGAAGACATGCTCCGCCGTCTCCGCACCCTCGCGGGCTGCGTCGCGCACCGTCTCCCAGGGCGGGGTCGCCAGCGGGTCCAGCGGCGGCGGGGCGGACACCTCCACCTCAAGCTCCGCCGTCACGGTCAGGGTCCGGTGCGGTTCCTGCAGGGCCGCGTAGGTGACGGGATTGCCGAACCAGTCGATCCGGTCCACGGCGACCGCCGGCGCCGGATCGAGCGACAGGCGCACCATGCGGCCGGTCTGGCGCGGGTGGGGGCGCGGCGACAGATGCGCGATCAGGTGCGATTCCGTCACCGGCTCGCCATAGCTGTAGGCGGTAACGTGGGAGCAGCGGTAGCGGACGGGCGCCACGGTCATGCCGGCCTCACGTCGCCTGGGCGTAGGCATGGCTGAACCATGCCTGCCCGACCCGGTTCGACACCTCCGGCAGCAGCGTGTCCAGACGCTCCACCAGGGCCGTCACGGCGGCGGGATCGGCGGGGTTCAGCGCGTCCAGCAGCCCGCGCGCCTCCCGCACAAGGGCCGCCGCGTCCGCCGCCGGGCTTTCGGCCGTGGTCACGGGCGGCTTCGGCAGGTTGCCCAGCTTGGTGGCGATCACGTCGAGCTGGAAGGCCAGCGAGCGAGGATGGTCCAGGTCCGTCAGCAGCAGTGCGAGGGCGGGGCCCCGGCGGACACTGGAGCCGTGCCGGTCCCGGTAGGCCATGCGGGCGACGATCAGCTCCAGCACCACCTCCAGCGCCGGCCGGTCGGGCCCCGCGCCCTGGGCCAGGCCGGTGCCGCGCAGCAGGGCGGCGATGCCCAGCGCGCGTTCGATCCGCCGCCCGAGGACGAGAAAGCGCCAGCCATGGCCCCGGCCCATCGCGTCGTGCTCCAGCCCCGACAGGGCGGCCAGCGTCGTCGCCAGCTCGTCGAAGCGGACGGCCATGGTGGCGGGATCGGGCCGGACCAGGGCCGTGGCCTGCCGTTCCAGCAGCGACACCACCCGCCACGCGTCGCCGGTCAGCCGGTCGCGCACGCCGCCGGCAGCACGGCGCAGCCGTTCGATCCCGCTGCGCAGGCCACAGGGGTTGGCGGGGTCGAAGGCGGCGATCTCCAGCGCCTGGCGCATGCCGCGCGGGGCATGGTCGGCCGGCAGGGTGGCGAACTGCGTGGGCACCATGCCGAGCCAGCCCATCAGCCGCAGCAGCGGCACCAGCTCCTCCGCCGCGCCGGGGCGGCTGTCATCGACGACGCGGGCGTTGGCCGCGCGCAGGATGCGCAGGCCCTGTTCCGCCCGCTCCGCATAACGGCCCACCCAGTAGAGATGGTCGGCGGCACGGCTCGGCAGGTCACCCGCGCGCCCATTCGCGGCCGTCGCCGTGTCGCGGACCGCCGGTTCGGCCGACTGGGTCTGGACCGCGCGGCGGTCCGGCGTCTGGCGGACGACCCAGGTGTCTTTGGCCCCGGCCTCATCCTGCAGCGACACGGCCGGATAGCGGGCGTCGGCGGACACGCGGGCGAGGCCGCCCGGCATCACGATCCAGCCGCCGCCCGGCTCGGGCGAGGCGGCCAGGAAGACCCGCAGCACCAGCGGCTTCGGCTCCGGCCGCCCGTCGCGCCAGACGGGTGCGGTGGAGAGCCGGGGCACGTCCTGGGCGGCCCAGGCCTCCGGCTGCGCCTGGATGCGGGTGGCCAGCGCCTGCCGTTCGGACAGGGGCAGGTCGGGCCCGAACCGCTGCTTGCCGCCAAGGGCGGAGAAGGCGGGGCGGATGACGAGCTGTCCCAGCCGCTCCAGCAGCGCCCCCCGATCCTCCGCCCGGCCGGCCCACAGGGTGGGCACGTCGGGCAGCGCCAGATCCTCCCCCAGCAGGCGTTGGGCGAGGGCGGGCATGAAGGGGACGAGGGCGGGGCTGTCGGTCAGGCCGGTGCCCGGCGCGTTCGCCACGGCCACGGTGCCCGCGCGGATCGCCTCCAGCAGGCCGGGCACGCCGAGCGCGCTGTCTGGCCGCAGTTCCAGCGGGTCGCACCAGGCGTCGTCCACCCGGCGCAGGATCACGTCCACCCGCTCCAGGCCGCTGAGCGTCTTCAGGAAGACGGTGCGGTCGCGCACGGCGAGGTCCGCCCCCTCCACCAGCGTCAGGCCGAGATAGCGGGCGAGGAAGGCGTGCTCGAAATAGGCCTCGTTGTAGGGGCCGGGCGTCAGGATGACGACCCGCGGCTCCCGCCCGTCCTCCGCCCCCGGGGCGATGGCTGACAGCGTACGGTGGAACGCCTCGAAGAAGGGGGCGAGGCGCTCGGCATTGCAGTTGCGGAAGGCGTCGGGCAGCATCCGGGCCAGCACCACCCGGTTCTCCAGCGCGTAGCCCGCACCGCCCGGCGCCTGGGTCCGGCTGGCCAGCACCCGCCACACACCGTCCGGCCCGCGCACCAGATCGAAGCCCAGGAACACCAGCCGCCGCCCGCCCGGCACCGGCAGCCCATGGCACGGGCGAAGGAAGCCGGGGTCGGCTTGGATCAGCGCCGGAGGCACGATGCCGTCGGCGATGAGGCGCTGCGGGCCGTAGAGGTCCGCCAGCGTCAGTTCCAGCAGCCGGGCCCGCTGGATCAGCCCGGCCTCGATCGCGCGCCATTCCTCGTGCGGCAGCAGGAAGGGGATCGGGTCAAGCGGCCAGGGCCGGTCGACGCCGGCGGGATCGGCGTAGGCGGTGTAGGTCACCCCATGCTGGAACAGCAGGCGGCGCGCCACGTCCCACCGCGTGGCCATGGCGTCCGGATCGAACGGGCCGTGCGTCTCCCGGAAGGTCTGCCAGTGGGGACGGAGCCGGCCGGTTCCGGTGACCATCTCGTCATAGACGGGCCCCGCCTCATAGCCGAGGGCGTGCGCGTCGCCGAACAGCGAGGGCTGGCTCTGGGCTTGGAACTGGCCCTGGAACTGGGCGGCGCGGTCAGGCAAGGCGGAGATCGAGGGTCAGCGGGAAGTCCGGGTTCCGGGTCTCTGGGGGAACGCTCACGGGGCCGGGCGTGTGCCCGAAGGCGAAGAATCGGGCGAGGCGACGGCCTTCCGCCTCGTTGGCGTTCACCGGGAAGGTGCTGAAATTGCGCCCGCCCGGATGGGCCACGTGATAGGTGCAGCCGCCCAACGACCGGCCGGACCATGTGTCCACGATATCGAACACCAGCGGGGCGTGCACGGGAATCGTCGGGTGCAGGGCGCTCGGCGGTTGCCACGCGCGGTAGCGCACGCCGGCCACGAACTCCCCCTCCGTGCCCGTCGGGGTCAGTGGCACGCGGCGGCCGTTGCAAAGGATGACGAAGCGGTCGCCGCTGGCCCCCGTCACCCGCACCTGCATGCGCTCCACCGAGCTGTCGACGAAGCGGACGGTGCCGCCGCCCCCCGGCTCCTCCCCCAGCACGTGCCAGGGCTCGAGCGCCGCGCGCAGCTCCAGCGTCAGGCCCCGCTGCGTGACGTGGCCGTAGACGGGGAAGCGGAAGGCGATGTGCGGCGCGAACCAGGATTCGTCGAAGGCGTACCCGGCGGCCCGCAGGTCCGCGACCACGTCGGCCACGTCCTGGATGACGAAGTGGGGCAGCATGAAGCGGTCGTTCAGCTCCGTCCCCCAGCGCACGAGGCGGCCCTTGTAGGGCTCCCGCCAGAAGCGGGCGATGAGGGCGCGGATCAGGAGCTGCTGGACGAGGCTCATCTGCGCATGTGGCGGCATCTCGAAGCTGCGCAGCTCCACGAGGCCGAGGCGGCCGCTGGCGCTGTCGGGGCTGTAGAGCTTGTCGATGCAGAACTCGGTCCGGTGGGTGTTGCCGGTGACGTCCACCAGCAGGTGCCGCAGCGCCCGGTCGATCAGCCAGGGCGGCGGGTTCGGTCCCGCCCGATCCAGCACCTGGAAGGCGATCTCGAGCTCATAGAGGGCGTCGTGCCGCGCCTCGTCCACGCGGGGATGCTGGCTGGTCGGGCCGATGAACATGCCGGAGAAGAGGTAGGAGAGGGACGGATGATGCTGCCAGTATGTCAGCAGCGAGCGCAGCAGGTCCGGCCGGCGCAGGAACGGGCTGTCGGCGGGGCTGGCGCCGCCGACCACCACATGGTTGCCGCCGCCGGTGCCGACATGGCGCCCGTCCAGCATGAACTTCTCGGTGCCCAGGCGGCACTGGCGTGCGTCCTCGTAGAGGTCTGTGGTGTTGCGCACCAGCTCGTCCCATGACCGGGCGGGATGGATGTTCACCTCGATCACGCCGGGGTCCGGCGTCACGGCGACGGAGTCGAGGCGCCAGTCCTTCGGCGGCGGGTAGCCTTCGAACACCACCGGCATGTCCAGATCGACCGCAGTCGTTTCGATGGCGGAGACGAGGTCGAGCCAGTCCTCCAGATAGCTGGTCGGCGGCATGAAGACGTAGAGGCGCCCGTCGCGCGGCTGGATGCACAGCGCCGTGCGCACGACCCACCAGGCGCTTTCGCCCTTGGCCGGATAGTCGCGCCGGATGTCGGCGCCGATATCGGCGCGGACGTCGGCCATGGTCTGGATCGGCTGCACCGGCTCCGTCCAGCCCTTGCTGATTGAGGGCTGGCGCGGTCGCGGGCCGGGGGGCAGGGGTGCGCGCGGCTCCAGCGGGTCCTGCTCGAAGGCGTAGGGGTAGTCGGTCTTGGACACCCAGGGCAGGCTGCCCAGCGGCAGCCGGTAGCCGATGGGGCTGTCGCCCGGCACCAGCACCAGCCGGTCCGTCCTGAGATGCCAGGGGCTGGAAAGCCAGACCGGGCCCGTGGCCTCGTGCCGGCGGTTCAGCGGCAGCGCCCAGCCGATGGGCGTGTCGAGGCCCCGTTCGAACACGCGGGCGAGGCGGGCGCGCTCCTCCGCGTCGTCCAGGCGGCTCTCGAACGGGTCCACGTTGACCGGGAGGGTCCGTTCCTTGCGGATATAGTGCCAGGGGTCCTCGAAGGCGGCGCGGGCGTAGTCCGGGTCGATGCCCAGCCGCTCCGCCAGACGGCGCATGAAGCGCTCGGCATGGTCGAGGCCGAAGCCGTAGTTGCGCCGCTCGTCCGCCAGATAGTCCGCGTTGGCCCAGAGGGCGTCGCCGTCCCGGCGCCAGTAGAGCTGCAACGCCCAGCGCGGCAGGCTTTCCCCCGGATACCATTTGCCCTGGCCGTAATGCAGCAGGCCGCCGGGGGCGAAGCGCTGCTTCAGGCGGCGGACAAGGTCGCCCGCCAGCAGGCGCTTGGCGGGACCCAGCGCCTCCGTGTTCCATTCGGCGCCGTCCATGTCGTCGATGCTGACGAAGGTCGGCTCCCCGCCCATGGTCAGGCGGACGTCGCCCGCCTCCAGCTCCCGGTCGACCGCGTGGCCCAGCGCCTCGATGGCGGCCCACTGTTCCGGGACGTAGGGCTTGGTGACCCTGGGCTCCTCCCGGATGCGGGTCACCCGCATGTGGTGCTCGAACGTGACCTCGCACATCTCCAGCGCCCCGGTCACGGGGGCGGCACTGCCGGGATCGGGCGTGGCGGCGAGCGGGATGTGCCCTTCGCCCGCCATCAGGCCGGAGGTGGGGTCGAGGCCGATCCAGCCCGCACCGGGCAGGTACACCTCCGCCCAGGCGTGCAGGTCGGTGAAGTCCGCACTCGGCCCCTCCGGCCCTTCCAGCGGCTTCACGTCCGGGGTCAGCTGGATCAGGTAGCCGGAGACGAAACGGGCGGCGAGGCCGAGATGGCGCAGGAGCTGGACCAGCAGCCAGCCGCTGTCGCGGCAGCTCCCGGTGCCCATCTCCAGCGTCTCCTCGCAGGTCTGGACGCCGGGCTCCATCCGGATGACGTAGGCGATCCGCTGCTGGAGGGTCCGGTTCAGCCCGACCAGGAAGTCCACGGTGTGGGTCGGCGCGCGGTCCACGCCCGCCGCCAGCGCGCGCAGCAGCGGCCCGTCCTCCCGCACCTCCAGGAAGGGCTTCAGTTCATGGGCGAGCCAGGGGTCGTAGGCGAAGGGCCACTTCTCCGCCTGCGGTTCCAGGAAGAAGTCGAACGGGTTGATCGCCGCCATGTCTGCGACGAGGTCCACCTCCAGCGTGAACTCGGTCGTCTTCTCCGGGAAGACGAAGCGGGCGAGCCAGTTGGACTGGGGGTCCTGCTGCCAGTTCAGGAAGTGGGACTTGGGCGTGACCTTCAGGGAATAGGACAGGATCGGCGTGCGCGTGTGCGGGGCCGGCCGCAGCCGGACGATCTGGGGGCCGAGGGTGACGGGTCGGTCGTAGCGGTAGGTCGTGCGGTGATTCAGCGCGACATGGATGCCCATCCACAACCCCTCCCAGGCGGCCTCGGCGGCGCGGGCGTCCCGCGCCGCGGTGGGAGCGTAACACCTTCGGCGGAGACCCGTAAGCCGCACCGCACAATGACGGCCACGCGACGGCGCGTGGGGCGACTCGGAAGGCCGATTCCGGAGCCGTACGAGGGCGCAGCCGCCCGTGACGGACCGCCACACCGTTCGGAAGACTCACATTTCACACATCTTTTCAGGATCGGGGGTGAAACTGTTGAAAGCCCTCGTTAACCGTCCCATGATTACAAGGGTTACCGCATCGGGGCCTGCGCGGGCGGGGTAGCCGGTCCGGAAGCACGGTCCCGGTTCCGCGCCGCCAACGGCGGGCCGCCGACTGGCCCGGATCGTGCATACGACTTCGGCGCACGTCGGGGCTAACACGAGGGTGAGGGGCGAGCGCGTCATGACGGCCATCGACACGGATGGCGGCGGCGAGTCCGGTGAGGAACTCCCACGCAAGAAACTCAGCGGAAAGAAGATCGTCCTCTTCATCGTCCTGCCGCTCCTGCTGGTGATCGGCGGCGGCGCCGGTCTCTACTTCAGCGGCATTCTGGACGGCCTGCTCGGCAAGAAGGAGGAGCACGCGGAGGAGGAGAAGGCCGAGCCGGTGGACGAGGGGCCGGTCAACTGCTCCCCCACGCCCGTCTTCTTCACCGAGTTCCCGGAAATCCTGGTGAACCTGAACACGGGCGAGCGGCGACCGGCCTTCCTGAAGCTGAACCTGTCGCTGGAGGTCTGCCGGCTGGAGGACATCCCCGCGCTGACGGCCGTGATGCCGCGCGTGCTGGACGCCTTCCAGGTCTATCTGCGCGAGCTGAAGACGGACGATCTGCGCGGCTCCGCCGGCATCTACCGGCTGCGGGAGGAGCTGCTGATGCGGATCAACACGGCCTCGCACCCGATCAAGGTCAAGGACGTGCTGATCAAGGAATTCCTGGTACAGTAGCCACGCGGAAGGGGTAGGGGACTGGACCATGGCCGGCCCGGACGAGCTCAGCGAAGAAGAACGGATGGCCGCCGAATGGGCCGCACTCGCCGATGAGGGCGGGGGCGGCGACGGCTTCGGCGATGTCGGCGGCGGTGGCGCCACGCGCGTCCTGAACCAGGACGAGATCGACAGCCTGCTCGGCTTCGACAAGGACGGGTCGGGCGACGGCGACAACACCGGCGTCATGGCGCTGGTGAACTCGGCCCTCGTCAACTACGAGCGCCTGCCCATGCTGGAGGTGGTCTTCGACCGCCTCGTCCGCATGATGTCGACGAGCCTGCGCAACTTCACCAGCGACAACGTCGAGGTCAGCCTCGACCAGATCAGCTCGGTGCGCTTCGGCGACTACCTCAACTCCATCCCGCTGCCGGCCATGCTGGCCGTGTTCAAGGCGGAGGAGTGGGACAACTACGGCCTGATGGTCATCGACTCGGCGCTGATCTACTCCATCGTCGACGTGCTGCTGGGCGGCCGGCGCGGCACGGCGGCGATGCGCATCGAAGGCCGGCCCTACACCACCATCGAGCGCAATCTGGTGGAGCGCATGGTGCACGTGGTCCTGTCGGACCTGTCCGCCGCCTTCGACCCGCTGTCGCCCGTCACCTTCCGTTTCGACCGGCTGGAGACGAACCCGCGCTTCGCCACCATCGCCCGGCAGGCCAACGCGGCCGTGCTGGTCAAGCTGCGCATCGACATGGAGGATCGCGGCGGCCGGTTGGAGCTGCTGATCCCCTACGCCACGCTGGAGCCGGTGCGCGAGCTGCTGCTCCAGATGTTCATGGGTGAGAAGTTCGGCCGCGACAGCATCTGGGAAACCCACCTCGCCTCGGAGCTCTGGAACACTGACATCCACCTGTCCGCCGTGCTGGACGAGATCACGGTGCCCCTGCACGACGTGCTGAACTGGCGCATCGGCAGCCGCGTCCTGCTGAACGTGGCGCCGGAGGACCAGATCGAGCTGCGCTGCGGCGACGTGCCGATGTTCCTCGGCCGGATGGGCCGCAAGGGCGGCAACATCGCCGTGCGGATCGAGCGCGAGACGCCCCCGCCGGAGGCCACGCCATGACCGGCGCCATCCTGTCCACGATCCTGGACGTGGTGGTGATCGGCCTCTTGGCCGCCACCATCGTCTATGCCGTCCGCCTCAACCGCCAGCTCGCCGCCGTCAAGGACAGCCGGGCGGAACTGGAGGCGCTGGTGAAGGGCTTCGCCGAGGCGACGGCCCAGGCCGACGCCAGCGTCAAAGGCATGCGCAAGGCCGCCGCGGAATCGGGCGAACAGCTCCAGTCCCTGGTCCAGCGCGGCACCGCGATGAAGGAGGAGCTGGAGCTGGTGGTGCAAGCGGCGGACGCGCTGGCCAGCCGGCTCGAGGCCGCCTCGGGCCGCGCCCGTCAGGCCATCGCCCCGACAGCGTCCTCCATGCCGCCCGCGGCCCCGACGGCACCGGCGCCGCGCCCGGCGCCCACCGCCGCCGCAGCACCGCCTGTCGCGCCATCGCCGCCCGCCGCCCAGGGTGGGGCGGAGCCGCGGTCGCGCGCGGAGAAGGAACTGCTTGAAGCGCTGGAGAACATGCGCCGATGACCGCCAGCCCGCCCATGCCGCCGAGGACGCCGGTCCCGACCGCAGCCGCCCGCCCGGGCGCCGGCGCGCGCCCGGCCGCGACGGCCAAGCGGAAGGCGCCCGCCCCGAAGCCCCCGAAGCAGCCCTTCCGCTGGCCCCGGCCGCGCCTGCTGCCGCTGATGATCTTCGCGGCGGTGCTGCTGCTGGGCGTGCGCGTCGGCGATGTCTGGCTCGCGTTCACCGGCGGCGGCGCCATCGAGGTCGGCCGACCCACGATCGCCCAGCAGGGCGTGACCACCGGGCTGGCCCCGGGGACCGAGACCACCGCCGAAAGTGCCAACACGGCGCCCGTCCAAGCTGACGCACCAGCCCGCCCGGTCCAGGTCGCCGCCGACCCCCAGCCGGCACCGGTCGAGCCCGCCCCGCAGGCGGCGCCCGAGCCGTCGGCGCAGCCCTCCGGCGCGCCGGGGCAGACCTTCAGCCCGTCCGAGCTGGAGCTGCTGCAGCGCCTGTCGGAACGGCGGCAGCAGCTTGACGACCGGGGCCGCGCGCTGGACCAGCGCGAGGCCCTGCTTCAGGTCGCCGAGCAGCGGGTGGAGCAGAAGATCGCCGAGCTGCAGAACCTGCGCGGCGAGATCCAGGCCCTGCTGAGCCAGGTGAGCGCCGAACAGGCGGCCCAGCTCGACAGCCTCGTGAAGATCTACGAGACGATGAAGCCGAAGGAGGCCGCCCGCATCTTCGAGACGATGGACAACAAGGTGCTGCTGAACGTCATCTCGCGGATGAAGGAATCGAAGGCGGCGCCGATCCTGGCCTCCATGGATCCGAAGCGGGCGAACGAGGTCACCATCCTGCTGGCCGACCGCAAGAACCTCCCGACGCTGCCGGAGTGACCGGGATGATCCGCCCGCCCGCCGACACGGTTCTGCAGGATCGCCTGACGGCGGCGCGCGAGCAGGCGCGCCAGCCCTTGTCGCGGGAGGAGGTGGCGGAGATCGTCGCCTCCGTCGTCGCCTCCATGGGGGGCGAGATGACCGGCCACGACCTGCGAATCTATGCCGAGCTGGAGGCGCTGGCCCGCTACATCACCCAGGCGAAGCGGGAGATCGCGGCGATCCAGCCGGCCGACATCCGCCAGGAGCACATTCCGCGCGCCACCGACGAACTGGACGCCGTGGTCGGCGCCACAGAGGACGCGACCAACCGAATCATGGACGCCTGCGACCAGATCACGGCGCTGACCGGCGAGGTGACGCCCGAGGTCGCCGCCAAGCTGACGGGCATCACCACCGGCATCTACGAGGCCTGCAACTTCCAGGACATCACCGGCCAGCGCATCACCAAGGTCGTGCGGGCGCTCAAGCATATCGAGGGCAAGGTCGAGGCGCTGCTGGCCGCTTTCGGGGAGGATGGCGGGCGCCGGTCCCCCGACGCGGACGAGGCGGCGCGCAAGGACGACGACGAGAGGCTGCTGCTGAACGGGCCGCAGCTTCCGGGGAACAGCGTCGACCAGGCCTTCATCGATTCGCTGTTCGACTGAGGCGCCATGGACGTCCCGGCCCTCCGCACCTCAGCCCGCGCGACGGACGCCGACAGCGGCACCGGCATGGTGCTGCATCTGGCGCTGTTCATCCTGCTGCTGGCCTTCTTCATCCTGCTGAACGCGCTGTCGTCGCTTAAGGACGACAAGGTCGGCGTGGTGCTGGAGAGCGTGGACAAGGCCTTCTCCCGCACGGCCGAGATGGGCGGGACGGCGGGCGACATCGACCGGCCCGGCCTGATCGCCGAGGCGGCCACCGCGATCCGACGCATCGGCGATCAGGTGCTGGCGGAAATCCCCCTGGCCAAACTGGAGACGCGAGAGACGCCCGACGGCGACCGTTTCGTCCTGACCGTGCCGGAGACCGAGCTGTTCCAGGGTCGAGACCTGCGGGGCGACCGCACCGGGCTGCTGCACCGGGTCGCGGACGTGCTGGCCCCCCGGCAGGTGGGTATCCAGGTGCGCTTGGAGGCGCTGATGAGCGCCGGCACCGGCGGCGACCCGGCCGAGGCCGTGGCCAGGGCCGGCGCCCTCGCGCGCGGTCTCGTCCATACCGGCGCCCCGGCGGGAGCCCTCACCATCGGGCTGGAGCCCGGCGGAACGGCGGGGACCGTGCGGCTGCTGTTCGGCATCCATGATCCGGAAACGGGTGCCGTCCGGCTTTCGGCGGAGGCGGGCCGATGACGCCGGGCCGCATGATCATGGCGGTCGTTCCGGGCGGCGCCAGCCCCGCCGGGCGGGCGTGGCTGGTGACCTTCACGGATCTGGTCTGCCTGATGCTGACCTTCTTCGTGCTGCTGTACGCCATGTCGGAGCCCGACCCGCGCACCTTCCAGGCGCTGGCCTCGGGCCTGTCGGGCAGCGCCCCGGCCCGGGAGGACGGACGGGAGCAGCCGCTCACGGCCTTCACGGCCGAGGGGCTGGACCAGGAGAAGGCGATCGACCTCGGCTATCTCGGCCGCGTGTTCGAGGCCCAGATGCGGACCAGCCCCATGCTGGCGGAAGCCGTGATCACCCGGCGGGACGACGACCTCGTCCTCGCGCTGCCGTCGGACCTTTTGTTCGAACCCGGTTCCGCAGCGCTGTCGCAGGCGGGAGAGCAGGCGCTTTTCGTACTGGGCGGCGTGGCGCGGAACATCGGCAACGCGCTGGAGGTGGTGGGGCATACCGACCCGACGCCGATCACGGCGGCCTATCCGTCCAACTGGGAACTGTCGCTGGCCAGGGCGCAGGCGGTCGCGGCCAGCCTGCGCCGGGCGGGATATCTGCGCGACGTCACCGTGCGCGGTCAGGCGGACGGGCGCTTCGCCGAAGTCGCGCCGTGGCGGCCGGAAGAGGAGCGGATGCGCCTCGCCCGCCGGGTCGACGTGGTGATCCGCGCCTTCGGGGGCGGGCGATGAAGGGGCGGCTGCGCATCCTGCTGCTGGCCGGTGCGGCGACGATCGCGCTGGGGCAGGCGGCGTTCGCCCAGCAGCCGCCGACGCCGGCGGCACCCGCAGCCGCCGCGAGCGGCCTGCCGACCGTGGCCGTGCGCGCGGGTGTGCACGAGGATTACGTGCGGCTGGTGTTCGACTGGCAGCAGGGCGTGGACTATGTCGTTGACCGCTCCGGCCCGCTGGTCACGCTGCGGTTCTCCCGCCCGGCGCAGGCCGACCTGACGCAGGCGCGGCGGACCAACCCGCGCGGCGTTACGGCCCTGGACCAAGTGCCGGACGATGGCGGCATGAAGGTCAGCTTCGTCGTCACGCCGGAAGCCACGCTGCGGCATTTCAAGGCCGGTACACGGGTGGTGGTGGACGTGCTGCAGCCGCGGCAGGCGCAGGCCGCCCCGGCGCAGCAGCCTCCATCGCAGCAGCCTCCATCGCAGCAGCCGCCGGCGCAGCAGGCCCAGCCGCCGCGCCAGCAGGCCAACCAACAGGCCGCCCCCCAGCAGGCGGCCCCCCAGCAAGCGACGCAGGCGGCCACGTCGGCCGGCGGGCCCGCCGCCGATTCCACGGCGCCCGCCGCCACGCAGAACCAGTCCGCGCCGACCCAGGCCGCCGCCCCGCCGATCCAGCTCACGCCGGAGGAGGTGGCCCGCCGTGCCCGCGAAGG
>JAJUIU010000115.1 GCA_029267445.1 Rhodospirillaceae bacterium | reverse complement strand
GCTGCCCCGGGTCGCCGCCGCGCGGCCGGCGCTGGAGACGCGCGACTTCGCCCCGTTCCGCGCCCTGCGGGACCTGCCGCTGGGGATGGTGGCGCATGTCGTCTACGAATCCGTGGACGCGGATCGCCCGGCCAGCACCAGCCCGACCGTGATCCGGGACGTGGTGCGCGGCTGGATGGGCTTCGACGGGCTTCTGTTCAGCGACGATATCGGCATGGAGGCCCTGAGCGGGGCGCCCGCCGACCGGGCGCTGGCGGTGCTGAAGGGCGGCTGCGACGTGGCGCTGCACTGCTCCGGCGTGCTGGCGGAGATCGACTCGGTGGCCATGGTGACGCCGCGCCTGACCGCCGACGCGATGGCCCGGTGGAACCGCGCGGCGGCGCTCAAGCGGAAGGCCGAGCCCCTTGATCCGGCGGCCCTGGCGGCCGAACTGGATGGGATGCTCGCCCCCGGAGTCGCCTGAGCCATGCCGGACATCGCCCAGTTCCTGCAGATCCTCTCCGTGGTGGCGATCCCCGCCATCGTCGCCATCACCTTCCACGAGGCGGCGCATGGCTATGTCGCCCTGCGGCTGGGCGACGACACGGCCTACATGCAGGGGCGGGTGACCTTCAACCCGCTGAAGCACATCGACCCGTTCGGAACCATCCTGCTGCCGGCGGTGCTGGCGCTGACCACGGGGTTCGTGTTCGGCTGGGCGAAGCCGGTGCCGGTCAACTTCATGCGGCTGAACAATCCGCGCAGGGACATGGTATGGGTGGCGCTGGCCGGGCCGGGCGTGAACATCGCGCTGGCCGTCTTCTCCGCCCTGCTGCTGCACACGGCCAGCCTGATGCCGGAGTTCTTCGCCGAGTGGTTCGCCCGGAACCTCCAGTTCTCCATCCTGATCAACGTCATCCTGGCCGTCTTCAACATGATCCCGCTGCCGCCGCTGGACGGGGGCAGGGTGGCCGTCGGGCTGCTGCCGGACGTGGTGGCGCGGCCACTGGCGGGGCTGGAGCGGTACGGCCTGTTCATCCTGATCGGGGTGATCTTCCTGCTGCCCTTCGTGGCCGGGCAGCTTGGATACCCGATCAATATCATCGGGTGGCTTCTGGGGCCGCCGGTGGACTACATTGTCGATCTGATCGCCCGGCTGACCGGGCTCCTCTGACACGGCGCCCCGCCCGGATGGCCCAGCCCAGCGCCCCCGCCAACGACGATTTCGATCAGCCGGAACGGGTCCCGCCGGAGCTGGAAGGGGAGCGGCTGGTCCTCGACATCGACGGGTTCGAAGGCCCGATCGACCTGCTGCTGACCCTGGCGCGGGACCAGAAGGTCGATTTGACGCGCATCTCCATCCTGCAGCTCGCCGAGCAGTACCTTGCGTTCGTCGAGCAGGCGCGGCAGCTCCGGCTGGAGCTGGCGGCCGACTATCTCGTGATGGCGGCGTGGCTCGCCTATCTGAAATCGCGCCTGCTGCTGCCGGAGCCGCAGGAGGAGGAGCCGTCGGGCGAGGAGCTGGCGGCGGCACTGGCCTTCCAGCTCCAGCGGCTGGAGGCGATGCAGGGGGCGGCCGCCCGGCTTTTGGCGCGGCCGCGGCTTGGCCGCGACGTGTTCGCCCGGGGTGCCCCGGAGGACATGCCGATCCTGCAGAAGCGGGTGGTGGAGGTCAGCCTCTACGACCTGCTGAAGGCTTATGGCGAGCACAAGCGGCGGCAGGAGAAGCAGGAGCCGTTCCACATCGCCGCCACCGAACTCTACTCCATCGAGGAGGCGCTGGGACGGATGGCCGAGATGCTGGGCCGGCTGCCGGACTGGACCCGCCTTCAGAGCTTCCTGCCGCCGGGCTTCAGGGGCGGGGGGCTGAAGGCGCGCTCGGCCCTGGCCAGCACCTTCCTGGCCTCGCTCGAGCTGGCGAAGGACGGCAAGCTGGAGCTCCGCCAGGAGCGGGCCTTCGCGCCGATCTATTTGCGCCGTCCGGCGAGCTGACGTAGACCACGGGCCCCATGAGCATCCCCGAAGACCATATCCAGCGCCTGCGGCTTCTCGAGGCCGTGCTGTTCGCCTCCGCCGAGCCGGTGGACCAGGCGGCACTCCAGGCCCGCTTCGGCCCGGAGGTGGACGTCGCCGGCCTGCTGACGGAACTTGCGGAGCTGTACGCCAACCGGGGCGTGAACCTGGTGGCGGCGGGCGGGCGCTGGGCCTTCCGGACCGCACCGGATCTGGGGGCCCATCTGCGCACCGAGACGGAAGTCCAGGCCAAGCTGTCGCGCGCCGCGATCGAGACGCTGGCGATCATCGCCTACCACCAGCCGGTGACACGGGCGGAGATCGAGGGCATCCGGGGTGTGGCGACATCCAAGGGCACGCTGGACATCCTGATGGAGGCCGGGTGGATCCGACCGGGCCGCCGGCGGGAGACGCCGGGCCGCCCCCTGACCTGGGTCACGACGCCGCAGTTCCTGGACCATTTCGGCCTGGAATCCCTGCGCGACCTGCCGGGCGTGGACGATCTGAAGGCGGCCGGGCTGCTCGATCCCCGGCCAGCGCTGGGCTCCCTGCCGGGGGCGCCGGCCCTGAACCCCGCCCATGAGGACGAGCCGGTGGAGTGAGGGCCCGGCGATCCCATTCGGCCAGGGCCTTGATCCAGCGCAATGATGCGGTGACCGAACCTTGTTATTAAGAGCCATTTGCATTCGCGGGTCGGCATGCCCTAATAGTGGGTGGCCGGGACCCGGCGACGACGACGGCGGACAGGTTCGATGAGCGTCATCACCCCCGATCGCAGTGCCGCGGACGCCTATGGCGGCAGGACCGGCACCGGCCTGTGGCGCAGCCTGTCCGACCGCCGGGCGGATGGCGTCACCAGCCTGAACGGGGAGGCCGCGGCGCCGCTGGACGCAGCCGGAAACCCCATCCGCGCCGGTGCCGCCCGGTCCGCCCTGGCGCTTGAGCGCGTCAGCCACCGCTTCGGCGCCACGCTGGCCGTGGACGATGTCAGCCTGTCGATCGCGCCGGGGGAGATCGTCTGCCTCGTGGGCCCGTCGGGCTGCGGGAAATCCACGCTGCTGCGGCTGGCCGCCGGGCTGGAGGAGCTGCAGACGGGGGCGGTCGCCATCAACGGCACCACCATCGCCGACGCGGGCTACAGCCTTGCGCCGGAGCGGCGCGGGGTCGGCCTCGTCTTCCAGGATTACGCCCTGTTCCCGCACCTGTCGGTGCTGGACAATGTCGGCTTCGGGCTGCGCCGCCTGTCCAAGGAGGAGCGGCGGCAGCGCGCGCTGACCTCGCTCGCCCAGGTGGGCATGGCCGGCTACGCTGACAGCTTCCCGCACGCCCTGTCCGGCGGGCAGCAGCAGCGCGTGGCGCTGGCCCGCGCCCTGGCGCCGAACCCGGCGGTGCTGCTGCTGGACGAGCCGTTCAGCGGGCTGGACGCCCGGCTGCGCGAGACCGTGCGCGACGAGACGCTGCACGTGCTGAAGGAGAGCGGGGCGGCAACCATGCTGGTCACCCACGATCCGGAGGAGGCGATGTTCCTGGCCGACCGGATCGCGCTGATGCGGGACGGGCGGCTGGTGCAGGTGGGCGCCCCGGTCGAGCTCTACACCCGGCCGGTCGACAGCTTCGCCGCCAGCTTCTTCGGCGAGGTCAACCAACTGTCCGGCGTGGTCCGGCGGGGGGAGGTGGGGACGCCGGTCGGGCAGATCCCGGTGGCCGGCCGCCCGGACGGGGAGCCCGTCGCCGTGCTGATCCGGCCGGAGGGCCTGCGCCTGTCCATGGACCCGGCCGGCGCCATGACGGGCGAACTGCCCAACCTCGCCAAGGTGGAGGCGGCGCGTCTGCTGGGGCGCACCAGCCTTGTCCACCTGCGCATGCCGGACGGGCGCGGCGGCACCGTCCATCTGCACGCCCGCATGCCGGGACAGTTCCTCCCCCCGGAGGACAGCCACGTTTCCGTCACGCTCGATGCGCGTCAGGCCTTTGTCTTCCCCGCCGGAGACCCCACCTGAGGGGGACGGAAGACGGGTTCGGAGCGACCCGGCCGGCGTCGTTGCGGGGCTGAATCCTTTCTGCCATTATCGCGCCCCGACCGCCGGGACCCCCTCGGCAATGTGGAGAAAGTCAAATGTCCATCGGGATTTGGCAGGTCGTCCTCATCCTCCTGATCGTCCTGATCATCTTCGGCGCCGGCAAGCTGCCGAAGGTCATGGGTGACGTCGCCAAGGGCGTGAAGAACTTCAAGGCCGGGCTCAAGGACGAGGGCGACGCCCAGGCCGACGAGGCGGACACGAAGGTGCTGCGCGCGGAGCAGCCGGTGGCCAACGACACCACCACCGCCACCGTGAAGAAGGACGAGGCGGTCAAGGGCTGACGGCCCATGGCCTTCGTCCCCGTCGCCGGCGGCAGGTCCGCCGGCCCGTTCGCCGTCACTCCGCCGGGCGCCTGATCCATGTTCGACATCGGCTGGCCTGAATTCGCGGTCATCCTGGTCGTGGCCCTGATCGTCATCGGGCCGAAGGACCTTCCGCGCGCGCTGCACACGGTGGGCAAATGGGTGCGCAAGGCGCGCATGCTGGCGCGCGAGTTCCAGGGGAATGTCGACGAGATGGTCCGCCAGGCCGAGCTGGAGGACCTGAAGAAGCAGGTCGAGCAGGCCCGCGGCTTCAACCTGAAGGACCAGCTGACCGAGGCGGTGGACCCCGACGGTGGCCTGAAGGACGCCTTCACCATCGAGGACAGCCTGGAGGATGTCGAGGTCGCGCGGCCCGCCCCGCAGCCCGCCAAGCCGGCCACCGCCGCCGTGCCGCCGCCCGACCCCGCGGCGCAGAGGGCGGACATGACCCCGACAGTCCCGGCCCCGACCCAGACGGCCCCGGCGCCCGAGCCCGCCGCCGTCGCCGAGAAGCGGAGCTGAGGCGGCCATGGCGATGCCCGACCGCAGCGACGAGGACACCGAACTGGAAGAGGGCAAGATGCCCCTGCTCGATCACCTGATCGAGCTGCGGGACCGCCTGATCCATTCCGTCGCCGCCCTCTTCGTGGCGTTCCTGGGGTGCTACTTCTTCGCCGAGCAGATCTATCAGGCGCTGATGTGGCCGCTCGTCCAGGCCTACGGGGAGAACCTGGAGAACCGGCGGATGATCTTCACCGCCCCGCAGGAGGCGTTCTTCACCTACATGAAGGTGGCCTTCTGGGCGGGGGCGCTGATCGCCTTCCCGGTGATCGCGAACCAGGTCTGGAAGTTCGTGGCCCCCGGGCTCTACAAGCACGAGAAGAAGGCCTTCCTGCCGTTCCTGGTGGCGACACCGGTGCTGTTCACCATCGGCGGCTGCATGGTCTATTTCTTCATCATGCCGCTGGCGCTGGGCTTCTTCGTCAGCTTCGAGACGGATGGGGGCCCCAACAGCCTGCCGATCGTCGCGGAGACGCGGGTGGCGGAATACCTGTCGCTGGTGATGACGCTGATCTTCGCGTTCGGCATCGCCTTCCAGCTTCCGGTGCTGCTGACGCTGATGGCCCGTGCGGGGATCGTGACCGCCGACAGCCTGGCCGCCAAGCGGCGCTACGCCATCGTCGGCATCTTCATCTTCGCCGCCGTGATCACGCCACCCGACGTGATCAGCCAGGTGGGCCTCGCGGTACCCCTGCTGGCGTTGTACGAGCTGTCCGTCTTCATGGCGCGGCGGATCGAGAAGCGCCGGGCGGAGGCGGAGGAGGCGGAGGACGCGGAAGCCTGACGTTCACGGGCGTCACTGGACCGGGGAGGGGGCAGCCCGTATAAGACGTGACCCCGATCTAGCCGGGGCCCGTCCGCAACGATTTGACCCCGTTCCCATGCACGATCTCCGCGCCATCCGCGACAATCCCGAGGTCTTCGACGCCGGACTGGCCCGCCGCGGCCTGTCGCCGCTGAGCCCGGCCATCCTGGACCTGGACCAGAGGCGGCGCGCCATCCAGACCTCCCTGCAGGAGATGCAGGCGCGGCGGAACGAGGCGTCCAAGCTGATCGGCGCCTACAAGAAGGAGGGCCGGGACGCCCAGCCGATCCTGGACGAGGTGGCGGCGCTTAAGGAGCGCATCCCGGCGGCGGAGGAGGAGGACAGGCGCCTTGGCGAGGAGCTGGACGCGCTCCTGGCCGGCATCCCCAACATCCCCGCCGCCGACGTGCCGGACGGCAAGGACGAGCACGACAATGTCGAGGTCCGCCGCGTCGGCACGCCGCCCGCGATCCAGGCGCCGCGCCAGCATTTCGAACTGGGCGAGTCGCTGGGGCTGATGGATTTCGAGGGGGCGGCCAAGCTGTCCGGCGCGCGGTTCACGGTGCTGAAGGGCGGGCTCGCCCGGCTGGAGCGGGCGCTGGGCGACTTCATGCTGGACCTGCACACGCGCGAGTTCGGCTACACCGAGATGTCGCCGCCGCTGCTGGTGCGGGACGAGGCCATGTTCGGCACGGCCCAGCTGCCGAAGTTCCGCGAGGACCAGTTCGGCACCACCACGGGCCACTGGCTGATCCCCACGGCCGAGGTGCCGCTGACCAACCTGCTGATGGACGCCATCGTCGACGCCGACGAGCTGCCGTTGCGGATGACCGCGCGCACGCCCTGCTTCCGGGCGGAGGCGGGGGCGGCGGGGCGCGACACGCGCGGGATGATCCGCCAGCACCAGTTCACCAAGGTGGAGCTGGTCAGCATCACCCGGCCCGACCAGTCGGAGGCCGAGCACGAGCGGATGACCGAGGCGGCGGAGACGGTGCTGAAGCGCCTGGGCCTGCCGTTCCGGACCGTGGTCCTGTGCACCGGCGACATGGGCTTCGCCAGCCGCAAGACCTACGACATCGAGGTCTGGCTGCCGGGGCAGGGTGCCTACCGCGAGATTTCCAGCTGCTCCAACTGCGGGGAGTTCCAGGCCCGGCGGATGAAGGCCCGCTGGCGCGTGAAGGGGGAGAAGGGCACGCAGTTCGTGCACACCCTGAACGGGTCGGGCGTCGCCGTGGGCCGCTGCCTGATCGCGGTGATGGAGAACTACCAGCAGCCGGACGGCAGCATCGCCATCCCGGACGCGCTTAAGCCCTACATGGGCGGCGTGGACAGGATCGTCGCACCCACGGCCGCGCGCGGCTGAGGAGGCGGGATGACCGGCCAGCCCCCCTGGGAACCGATCGCGGACGAGGAGGCGCTGGCCGCCCTCTATGGCGAACCCGGCGCGGCGGCACTGAAGAAGGAGGTGCCGGCGCTGACGCCCGCCTACAGGGCGATGGTGGAGGCGTCGCGCTTCTGCGTGCTGGCGACGGTCGGGCCGGAGGGGCTGGACTGCAGCCCGCGCGGCGACCGCGAACCGGTGGTGCGGGTGCTGGACGACCGCACGCTGCTGCTGCCGGACCGGCGCGGCAACAACCGGATCGACAGCTTGCGCAACATCGTGCGGGACCCGCGGGTGGCGCTGCTGTTCATCATCCCCGGAATCACCGAGACACTGCGGGTGAACGGCACGGCGATCGTGACGCGGGACGGGGGCCTGTGCGCGGAGTTCCCGGTGGACGGCAAGCTGCCCCGCAGCGTGATCGTCATCCGTATCCGATCGGTCTACTGGCAATGCGCAAGAGCGTTGGTCCGCAGCGATCTCTGGAACCGGGACCGCTGGCCCGATATTTCGGATATGCCGACACCGGGCCGCATGCTGAGCGAGGCGTCCTGCGGCACGGAGGACGGTGCGGCCTACGACGCCGACCTGAGGGCCCGTCAGGCCCGCACCATGTACTGAATGAAAGCGCCCCATGTCATCGATCGATCTCTCGAAGGCCCGCATCCTCGTCACCAATGACGACGGGGTGGGCGCACCGGGCCTCGCCGTGCTGGAACGGATCGCCCGCAGCCTGTCCGACGACGTCTGGGTCGTGGCGCCCGAGGTCGAGCAGTCGGGGGCCAGCCACAGCCTGACCATGCACCGGCCGTTGCGGCTGAAGGAGCTGGGCGAGCGCCGCTACATGGTGGACGGCACGCCCACCGACTGCGTGCTGCTGGCGCTCAACCACCTGCTGGCGGATCACCGGCCCGACCTTGTGCTGTCGGGCGTCAACCATGGCAGCAACATGGGCGAGGACGTGACCTACTCCGGCACCATCGCGGCGGCCATGGAGGCCACGCTGCTGGGCGTGCGCGCCATCGCCATGAGCCAGCGGATGGAACGCGACATGCCGGTGCGCTGGGACACGGCGGAGCGGTTCGGCCCGGAGGTGGTGCGCCGGGCGGTGAGCATGGAATGGCCCCGGCACGTTCTGGTGAACGTGAACTATCCCGACCGGCCGCCCGAGTCGGTGACCGGCATGCAGGTCGTCCGCCACGGCAACCGCAAGATCGGCGACGAGCTGGTCCGCCGGATCGACCCGCGCGGGCGGCCCTACTTCTGGGTCGGGCCGGTGCGTGGCGAAAAGGATGTCCCGGAGGACACGGACATCCATGTCGTGACGCATGGGGGCATTTCGGTCACGCCCATCTACCTGGACCTGACGCATTATGCCTGCCTGGAGGAACTGAAGGGGGCGTTCGCGTGAGCACCGCCGCGCGCAAGATCAGGCTGCTGATGCTGCTGCGCCGGAACGGCGTGGCGGACACGGCCGTGCTGCGCGCGCTGGAGACGATCCCCCGCGAGGCCTTCGTTCCGCCAACTTTCCATGATCAGGCTTACGAGGACACGGCCCTGCCCATCGGGCACGGGCAGACCATCAGCCAGCCCCTGGTGGTGGGGCTGATGACCCAGGCGCTGGAGCTGGACGACCGGATGAAGGTGCTGGAGATCGGTACCGGCAGCGGCTATCAGGCCGCCGTGCTGTCGAAGATCGTCCGCCGGGTCTACACGGTCGAGCGGCACCGGCCGCTGCTGCGTGAGGCGGAAGCGCGGTTCCAGAATCTTCGCCTGCACAACATCACCTCCCGGCACGGCGACGGCATGCGAGGCTGGCCCGAGGCCGCGCCGTTCGAGCGCATCCTGGTGACGGCCGGGGGCGGGGCGGAGCCGCCCGCCGACCTGGTGGCCCAGCTGGCGCCGAACGGCGTCATGGTCATCCCTCTGGGCGCCGACCGGCGCGACCTGAAGGTGGTCCGGCTGCGGCGGACGCATGAGGGCCTGTCGCGCGAGGAGCTGTGGCCCGTGCGCTTCGTGCCCCTGCTGCCGGAGGTGGTGCCGGAAGGCGTGCCCGCCATGGACGATGGCGCGCCGCTGCGCTCGGAAACGGCGTGAGCGGACCGATGGCACGCATGCGGTCCTGGCGCCTGATCGCCCCTTTGACGCTGCTGGCATTGGCGGCCGGCTGCGCGCCGCTGCAGGAACGCACGGCGTCCCGCACGGCCCTTCCAGCGGCCCCGGCGAACACGATTTTCGTGTCGCAGGGGGAGACGGTCTACACCATCGCCCAGCGCTATGGCGTGACGGTGCGTGACCTGATCGAGGAGAACAGGCTGTCCCCGCCCTACAGGCTTGAGCCCGGCCAGCGGCTGGTCCTGCCGGTGCCGCAGACCTACATGGTCAAGGCGGGCGACACGCTGTACGGCATCTCCCGCCAGTACAATCTGGACCTCGCGGAGCTGGTCCGGATCAACGGCATCCAGCCCCCCTACATGATCCGGATCGGCCAGAGCCTGCGCCTGCCGGCGGGACGCGCGGGCGGGACACCGCGCACCCAGGTGGCCCGCACCCAGGTGGCGGAAACGGCGCAGGCCCGGTCGCAGCAGGCCCCCCCGGCCCGCACGGTGGAGGCGCCGCGCCCGTCGCGCAGCCCGACGGTGGAATCGCAGGAACTGGCACCGCTGCCGGGGTCGGGGAACGCCGCGCCCGCCCAGACGCAGACGGCGCCGCCGACCATGACGTCACCGGCGCCCCAGCAGCGGAGCCGCCAGGTGGCACCGGCCATCGGCCTTTCGCCCACCCAGCCGGCCCGGCCCACACCTCCGGCGGCGCGCGCGCCTGACGG
>JAJUIU010000171.1 GCA_029267445.1 Rhodospirillaceae bacterium | reverse complement strand
GGGGGCTGGGCCGGGGCCGGCGCCGCCTGGGGGCCGGCGGGATTGGCGTAGGCGATCTGAAACAGGCCCCGGCCCTGCCCGTCGATGGAGGAGGTGAGGCTCACCACCACGCCGGTCAGGCGCCAGACGGCGTTGTGGATGTCCAGCCCGCCCTTGGGCTTCTCCTCATGGGCGGGCGTGCCGTACTTCTCCGCCAGCCCCTGCCGCACGGACCGCACGCAGGCGGCGTCGACGGCACCCTTCGCCACCACCCGGACCGCCTGCAGCCCGCCCGTGGGTGCGAAATCCATCAGCGCGCGGGCCTTGCAGCCCGACAGGTCGTAGCTGTCCAGGCCGAAGACCGCCCGCTCCGTCTTGCCGATCCGTTCCTTCAGGTCCGTGGCCGCCGGCATGACCTGCCGGATGTCGGCCCGCCCCATGCCCCACAACAGCCCCTGCCAGCCCTCCGCGAAGGACGGCTCCACCGCCGGCTCATGCATCGGCGTGGCGGACGGCGGGGCCGCGACCGGCATCGGCGCTGCCGTTTCCGTCGTTGGCGCCGTCGTTGGCCCCGTCAAGGGCGCCATCGCGGCCACCGGTGCCGGCCGGAACAGCGGATGGTCGGCCGACACGCCGCCATCCTGGAACGGGCTGCAACCGGCCACCGTCAGCAACGCGACCGCACACCCCGCCATCCGCCGAACCGCCCGCCCCGCCATCGCACCACCTCCGGATTACCCAGGCGGGCAGCCTCGTACGGGTCGGGCGCGGCGACAAGCGCGATCTGCGGGAATGGACGGGCGGCGCGGCCCGTCCATTCCCGCGACGGCCTCTCAGAAGCGGGCGCGCACCGTCGCCCGGAACGGCAGCGACAGGCGCGAGCCGGTGTCGTTGATGACGCCCAGCCCCAGCCCGCCGATGTCGGAGTCGTCGTCCGAAAGGTCGCCCGTGTACTGCAGGCCGGTTTCCAGTCCGACGCTCACGGCGGGGGAGACCACCCAGGCCACACCGACATCCAGCCCCACGCCCCAGACCACGCCGCTGTCGTAGAAGGCGACATTGTTCAGGGCGATGTCCGCGGCCGGGATGGTGAAGGTCGCTTCGATCGAATCGACCCACTGCGCCATTCCGCGGACGGCGGCATAGGGGCGGACCGGCCCGTCGGCGTCGAACCAGCGACGATAGCCGAGCTCCAGGCCCCAGGCCTCGAAGTCGCCGAAGTCGCCGAACAGCGGCAGCGTGGTGGCCAGCGCCGGCACGTTGGCCCCACCCACCTCCAGCCGGTCGCCGCTGCCTTTGGTGTAGCTGATGGCGGCGAAGGTCTCGGCGTTGGCGTCCAGGCCGTAGCCCACTTCGCCGGCCACGCTCCAGAGATCGCCATAGACGTCGTCCCAGCTGCGCGGCTGCACCTGCAGTGTGGCGCCCACCCCGGCCAGCGCCGGGTTGAGGGCCCCCAGATCCGGGACGGGCGCGCTGGTGCCGCCATGCAGTTCGCCCTCGACGACGATCTCGCCGCCGCCCTTCAGTCCGAGCGCGAAGGTGCCGGGGGCGACCGGCCCGTCCATGCGTTGCGCGGCGGCCGACACCGGCACGCCCGCCAGCAGCGTCGCGAACACCAGGGCCGACAGATGCGCCCTGCGGGCGCGACTGGTCGGCGGATGCGCCCCGCGGGCGCGATGGGTCGACTGTTCCACGGGTCCTGACTCCTTGCTCCTTGGCTTCCTTGGCATTCCCGGCGCAGGGACGCCCCATCAGGCACAAGGGGCCGGACGGGTCCGTGCTACGGCGACGGGCGATACGGCAAGGTGGGAGCGCGTATCGGGAAGTCCGCCCTGCCTTGAGGACGTAACCAGGATGTCCGATGGCGATCCGATATCACGGTCCGATAGATAGCCATGAAGCGCGCCTGGACGGGGGCCGCAAAAGCGAAAGCCGCCGCGGGCTGTCGGCCTGCGGCGGCTTTTGTGTTTGGTTGCGGGGGCAGGATTTGAACCTGCGGCCTTCAGGTTATGAGCCTGACGAGCTACCGGGCTGCTCCACCCCGCGGGCGTGGCTG
>JAJUIU010000009.1 GCA_029267445.1 Rhodospirillaceae bacterium | reverse complement strand
CGACCGGGTGCGCTGGGAGCATATCCAGCGGGTCTTCGAGCAGTGCGAGCGGACCGTGAGCGAGACGGCGCGCCGGCTGAAGATGCACCGCCGCACGCTGCAGCGCATCCTGAACAAGCACGCGCCGCGCGCCTGAACCCGTCCGAAAGGGCGCGCGCGGGAGGGGTAACACCGCCGCCGCCGTGAACCAGATCGCCGCGCCCGCGTTGCGTTTGCGGATCGCGACGTGAACGGAACCGGTGGATCGGGTGCCTCATGCCCCAACTGCGCGTGATGCAGCCCGGTATGGGCGACGATGTGCGCCCGGCCCTTCAGAAGGCCCTGGACGATGTCGCGGCGGCGGGTGGGGGCGAGGTGATCCTGCCGCCCGGCGACTGGCCCTATAACGGCATCCTCATCGTGAAGGATCGCACCACCCTGCGCGGCACCGGTGGGTCCCGGCTGATCCCGCGCGATCCGAAGCGTAGCGCCATCCATCTGCGCGGCGAGTTCCCGGCCATTCGGGAGGTGCTGCTGGACGGAACGGCGGAACGTCGGGATTCCGCCGGCGACGCCACCGGGATCCGCCTGCTGCGCAGCAAAGGGGCCGAGGTCGACCGGGTCCGGGTGCGCAAGACCGCCGCCGCAGGCTTCTTCATCCAGCGCAGCGAGCATTTCCGCATTTCCGGCTGCACCATCCACGACTGCTTCGCCGACGGCTTCCACGTCACGGCGGGCAGCCGGTACGGCCAGATCATCGGCTGCCAGTCCTACGACAACGGCGACGATCTCTACGCGCTGGTCGGGTACGAGAAGGATGGGGCGCTGGTGGAGCACATCACCATCACCGGCAACGTGGGGCGCAACGGGAACGCCCGTGGCATCGCCATCCTGGGCGCCCGCTTCGTCGCCGTGCACGGCAACACGATCCATCGCACCCGCGCCGCCGGCCTCTACCTGCACCAGGAGACACGCTACGTGACCTATGCCCCCTCCCGCGTCGCCCTGGTCGGCAACGTGCTGGAGGATGTCAGCCGGGAGGTGCGCCACGCCGGCATCTATATCGGCGGTGCCGAGGGCGGCACCCGGCTGTCCGATGGCAAGGTGGTGGCCAACGTGGTGGAGGACGTGATCCTGTCCGGCAACCTGCTGGACGGATCGGGGCACGACGGGCTTTACGTCTCGCCCCATGCGCGCGGGGTCGCCGGGGCCGGCAACCGCCTGCGCCGCATCCGCCGCGACGGCATCCGCATCGAAGCCCCCGACGCCAAGCTCGAAGCCGTCGCCGGCTGACCGGGCGCCCACCACCCCTCACCCGGTTCGCTGGCGCTCACCACCGTCTCCCGCAAGGGGAGAGGGTTCACCTGTCCGCTGCCTCGGTTTACTTCGCGCACCTGCTTCACTTTAATTGCCGTGGCGGTCCCAAGCGCTCACGCCACCTTGCGTTCCGCCGCGGCGGCGAAGACCGGGGACGGGTCGATGATGAGCACCTGGCGGAAACCGGCGCCGTCGCTGTCAACGGCGATGAGCGTGGAGTCCCGGTTCCATCGCGGGTGCAGGTCGCAGCGGAAATCGTGGTGCGTGTGCTCCGGTGCCGGCAACCGCGCGATGTCGTAGATGCGGTCGCCGGCGAGGTCGAACAGCATCAGCGTCTGGTGCCGCGTGGCGTCCGGGTAGGTGTCGGTCAGCATCCAGCGGCGGTCGCGGCTGAACATCTGGTGGCCGTCCTCGATGCGCTCGCCCACCAGTTCCGGCGGACGGCGGCCCAGCACGTCGAACTTCCAATACCCGGCGTTGTTCAGCCGCCGCTTCAGGTCCGGCCGCAGGCTTTTCGCGACCTTCACCAGCGGCCGGACCAGCGGGCTCTGCAGCAGGCCCCTGCTGCGGAGCTGGCCCAGCTGCTTCATGCCGATGCGTGCCCACACGCAGATCGTGTCGTCGTCGTACCAGTCGAAATGGGACACGCGGTCGTCGGAGACGAGGTGCAGGTCGCTGCCGTCGGGCGCGCAGACGAACAGGCGGGACAGCATATCACCCTGTGCCGTGAACCAGCGGTGGATGAAGCAGAACCGGGTGCCGGACGGGTTCCAGGCGGGATGGGTCAGGAACTGCGGCACCGGCGGGTCCATCACGCGATCGCCGAAGGCGGCCACGCGCGCCACCGGCACGACCAGCGCACTTTCCCCCTTTTCCAGGTCCAGCTTCCAGATGCCGTCCTCCGCAGGGGCGGTGCAGTCGAGCCCCGCCTCCATCCCGCCGGCATAGCCGTAGCTTTCATAATAGCGGTTCAGGCGGGCGAAGCCGGGGGCCAGCGACCAGCGGCCGCTCGGGTGCAGGGCGTAGATCGGGCACGGCAGCTCCAGCACCTCCGTCCCCCCGCCCGAGAGGTCCAGCATCATGCCGTGGAACCGGTCGCCCCGCCGGGCATTCCAAAGCAGGGTGCGCTCGGCACCCGGGCGCCATTGCAGGCGGGTGCCCTGCTGCAGGTTCCAGGCGGTGGTGGTTCCGACGAGGTCCACCCGGCCGGAGGTCGGGTGCCAGAGGCAGATTTCCGCCACGTCGTCGGGCCCGGGCGTGCGTTCGAACAGCTTGGGAATGCGCAGGACCGCCAGCGCGTCGCCAGCCGGAGCCCAGGGACAGACATCGTGGAACCCCACGAAATGCGCCGCGGTTTCCGGCGTCGAGGCGACGACGGGGCAAGGCAGGTCGACATGGGACATGGGGGCGGTCTCCGCACACGGCCGTTGATGGGAATTAACGCGCATGGGCGCCGTCCCGCGCATGGCGCCGTTGGCGGAACGGCTTGGGGATCACGGGTTAGCCCCACCGCCTGGGTTGGCAGGAGCGGCACGTTCGTACCGTTCTATCGGGTAGTCGGGGACGAAAGGCATGGACTCCAGGATGACCGAACACACACTGCACGAGGGCGCGATGCCGGATGCCACCATGCCGGACAGGGCGATGGCCGGCGCTGAGGCGGCCCGGACGCGCCGGCCCCTGCGCGTCTGCGCCTTTCCGAAGGACCGGTTCAAGGACACGCAGCCCTTCCACGCCCTGCTGTCGGACAGCGTCGAGGAGCGTGGCGAGGCGGTCCTGGAGGAGTTCAGCGCCAAACGCTGCCTGACGGACCGCTACGACGTGGTGCATGTGCACCATCCGGAAAAGTTCGTCAGCCAGCGCCTGGGGCCGCGCGACGCCCTGCGGTTCGCGGGTTTCTTCACCGCCCTCTGGACCCAGAAGGCGAAGGGGGCCCGCATCGTCTGGACCGCGCACAACGAGGGCCCGCATGAGCCGGGGCATCCGCTGCTGGAAAGGCTCTACTGGCGGCTGTTCCTTCCGGCGCTGGACGGGGTGGTGTACCTGTCCGAAAGCTCCCGCGGGCATCTGGCGCGCGAACGGCCGCGCCTGTCACGGCTGCCCAGCTTCGTCATCCCCCACGGCGATTTCCGGGGCGCTTATCCCAACGAGATCGACCGGGAGGCCGCGCGGCGGCGCCTCGGCTATGGTCCGGAACACCGGGTGCTGACGTTCGTCGGCAATGTCCGGGCGTACAAGAATGCGGGGCATCTGGCCCGCACCTTCGCCGAACTGCCCGGCGACAACCTGCGTCTGCTCATCGCCGGGCATGTGCACACGCCGGCCCTGAAGGCTGAGATCATGGAGGTCGCGGCCCGCGACCCGCGCATCCGCCTTATCGACGCCTTCGTCGACACCGCCGACATGCAGCTCTACCTGAACGCCGCCGACCTCGTCGTGCTGCCGTTCCGGAAGATCCTCAACTCCGGCTCGGCCATCCTGGCCCTCAGCTTCGACCGGCCGGTGCTGGTGCCCGACCTCGGCAGCCTTCGGGAACTTCAGGAGCAGGTCGGGGAGGACTGGGTGCGCCTGTTCCGGGGCGAGCTGGACCCCGCCACGCTGGCGGACGCCCTGGACGGCTTCCTCGACCGCCCCCGACCGGCGCGGGCACCGCTCGACGCGCTGTCGTGGGACGAGATCGGCCGGGCGACGGCGGCGGCTTACCGCGCCCTCGTCTAAGCGCGGCCTCGTCCAAGGGCGACCTCGTCCAAGGGCGACCTCGTCTGCCGGCGACGCGGGCCGGACGCCACAACCACACACAATGTATGGTCATTACGACCCGCCCGCCGCCACCCATCCAGAGTAGAAGCATATTCAAGCAACTCCGATTATGGTCCGCCGCCTGTGATAAAATCAGGGCGCGGCGCGGCCAAATCAATTTTGCTTCAATATTGCGCCTGTTTTGATCACGACATGCGGAGAAATCCAGCTTGTCTGTGGCAATTTAGTTTTACCGCCCGATTTTGTATTAACCCACCGTTAGTATTATTCGCCGACGTTGTCCCTCGTTGGACGGGTTACCTCGAAAGATCGAGGCTCCCCGTTCGGCTGCAAGACCCGCACAGGCAATCGCTATGCGGACCCCCGCAGACCAGACGACAGGACGACAGACGCTATGGCGACCTCCTACATTTCGATCACCGCGTTCGGTGCGAAAGGCGACGGCCGCACGGATAACCGCGCCGCGATCCAGAAAGCCATCGACACCGCCCGGGCCCAGGGCAAACCGGTCTATGTCCCCGAGGGCGTGTTCCTCCATCGGGGCACATTGACCCTCAATGGCGTGGACATGATCGGCGCCGGTTCCAAAGCCGTCCTGAAGGCGATCGGCGCCTCCAGCAGCGACATGCAGTCGCTGATCCTCACCGGGACGGGCGCTTCGGTCAGCAACCTGACCCTGGACAGCGACGCGACGACACGGGGCTATACCGGCAACAGCGCGAAAATCCAGGTGCGCGACGCCACGGACTTCGGGATCAGGAACGTGACGATCCTGAACTCCATGGGTGCGGGCATGATCGTCCTGCGCTCATCACGCGGCGTGATCCAGAACAATCTGGTCAGGAGCACGAACGCCGACAGCATCCACATGACCCATGGGTCGAACAACATCCAGGTTCTCGGGAACCGGATCGAGAACGCCCACGACGACGGCATCGCCGTGGTGAGCTACGCGAGCTATCACACGGCCGTGAACAACATCACGATCCGCAACAACACGGTCCTGAACAACCAGTGGGGCCGCAACATCGCGGTGGTCGGCGGCCAGAACGTCACGATCGAGAAGAACTACGTCCAGGGCAATCAGGCGGAGCGCGCCGGCATCTACATCGCCTCGGAATGGAGCTACGTGACCTGGGGCGTGAAGAACGTCCTGGTGCAGGACAATCATGTCCGCGACACCGGCGGCTACAAGTCCGGCCAGGGCGGCGTGATGGTCTACTCGAGCACCAAATACCCGGTCGAGGATGTCGTCTTCCGCCGCAACGAGATCGTGGACAGCAACAAGTTCGGCGTGTTCCTGCGGGGCCAGCCGATGGACGACATCACGTTCGACCGGAACCTGATCACCGGGTCCGGGGATCGCCACTTCTACGTGGACGGCAAGGTCACCGACCTCGTGCAGACCGGGACGACGCACAGTTGGACCGGCTGGACCAAGCTGACCGGGCTGGGCGCCCCCAGCGCCGTCGGTGCGGGCGCAACCACCACGACCACCACCGGCACGTCCACGGCGACGGACACGGCGATCATCGCCCCGACCAGCCCGACGGGCGGGGAGACCACCTCCGGCGAGACGGTGGATGTCGCGCCGAAGCCGACCCCGGCGGCCGGCAACACGGTCATCTCGCTTTTCGCCAACGCGACCAACTACAAGGGCGACGCGCAGTTCAACCTGCTGATCGACGGGCAGAAGGTGGGCTCCACCGCGACCGTGACGCAGGACCGGGGGACCGGCTGGCAGAGGATCGACTTCGCGGTGAACCTGACCAAGGCGCCGAGCAGCCTGGGCGTCCAGTTCGTCAACGACCTGTACGAGGGCGTCGGCAAGGACCGGAACCTGTATGTCGACAAGATCCTGGTTAACGGCAAGCTGCTGACGGACACGGACATCAACCTGTTCAGCAACGGCACCCGCACGGTCGACACCAGCGCCAGCCAGGGGCTGTTCAACATCCTCGGGCCGGAGGTGAAGGTCTTCGCCGCCAGCACCAGCTACAACGGCGACGCCCAGTTCCGCCTGCTGATGGACGGTGTGCAGATCGGCACGCACCAGACCGTCTCGGTGCAGCGCGGCACCGGCTGGCAGGAGTTCCGCTTCAACCTGCCGGCGGGCGCCCGCCCGAACACCCTGGCGGTCCAGTTCACCAACGACCTTTATGGCGGGGTGGGCAAGGATCGGAACCTTTACGTCGACCGCATCGAACTTGCGGGCACGGCGCTTGATGCGCCGGGTGCCGGGGGCCTGTTCACGCAGAACGCGTCGCACAGCTTCAACGTGGGTCCGCTCCTGGCCTGACGGCCTCCACGATCGGATCGGGAGCGTGCACGGGCGGGCCTTCACGGGCCCGCCCGTTTCCGTTCGGGCCCCACCTCGATCGGGGTGGACGCCCGTGGCGTTGCCCCGACCGGGTGGCCCCGTCCGGACGGGCGGTCGCCGCATGCGCCGGAACGGGCGGCCGGATCGAGCGTCTATAGAGGAGGGCCAGTCCGGAGCCGACACGCATGAACGCCAGCGACATCACCAGGTCACACCCGGCAGGGGTGCTGATGCTCATCCCGGGCCGGGGTCTGATGGCCAATGTCAGCAACCCGCTCTATGCGGTCGCGGGCTTCCTGGTGCTGACGATCCTGCCTTACTTCGTGCCGCTGGAGTACATGGCCATCATCAAGGTGTATGGCCCGGGCATGCACCTGTTCATCTCCGCCATCCTGGCCGGAGTGCTGCTCACCGCCTACGCCCTCTATGCCGGGCTGTTCCAGCCGCGCCTGGCGCCGATGTCGCTGCGCGCCGACGACGACTTTCCGAACATGATGTACACGGCCACGCGGGGGATGATCATCCTGGCCATCCTGGCCAACGTGGCGATCGTCGGCTGGGCGCTGCGCGAGCTGCCGGGCGGCGTGTTCGCGATGAAGCGGGCGCTGGCGGACTTCGAAGGCGTCAACATCCTCAGCCAGTCCTACCTGTTCGCCCTCGGTCCCTTCCTCTATCTCGCGGTGGGGCTCAAACGGCCCTGGAAGCTCCTGCTGGCCCTGCTGGGCGGTTTGCTGTTCGTGCGCGGCTTCATCATGGCGGAGCGGTTGGCGCTGCTCGAATTCGCGATCCCGGCGCTGGTCGTGCTGTCGCTGCTGCGGCTGGTGATCATCCGGCTGACGCATCTGATCATGATCGGGCTGGGCGTGCCGGCGCTGTTCGTGCTGGGGGAGATCTTCCGCAGCTTCTACGCCAAGTTCGTGCGCGAGAGCGGCTGGAACCAGCTGGAGCTCGGCTTCATCCTGCAATGGAACCTGGAGCGGCTGGCGCTCTACTACGTCGACACGTTGAACAAGTTCTATTTCCAGATGAAGTACCAGTTCTTCCACATCACCCAGTTCTACGCGGAGGGCACGCTGAAGATGCTGTCCCGGCTGGGGCTGGCGGAACGGCCGACCGACACGGTGCTGGACCCGCTGGTGAGCGCCTTCAGCTACGGTGCCGAGGAGATGACCAATCCCGGCGGGCTCGCGGTGATGCTGTCGGACTTCGGCTGGGCCGGGCTGGTGGTGTTCGGCGTGTTCGTGCTGGTGCTGTTCGCCGCGCACTGGCGGGCGCTCAGGGGCGGGATGATCGCGCTGGCCTGCTACCCGATCCTGTTCCTGACGATGCTGGAAATGCCCCGCTTCGTGTATCTCTACCTGTCGCGGGCGCTGTTCCCGTTCCTCTTGTTCCTGGGCGTGCTGCTGCTGGTCTCACTCATCAGCCGCCAGACGCCAAGCCGGGCCGTGGCCGAGGAACTGCCCGGCAGGACATAGGCGAGCGCGCAGTGTCAGGCGGTTCGCGCGGCGCCCCGAGGCTCCACCGCGTCCAATACCGCCAGCAGCCGTTCGGCACTGATGTCCCAGCCAAAACGGGTGGCGCGACGGCGGCCCCGATCCACGAAGTCGGCCCGCAGGGTGGGGTCACCGACCAGCCGGGCGATGGCGGCGGCGATGTCCGCCGGGTCGTGCGGATCGACATACAGCGCCGCGTCGCCGCACACCTCCGGCATCGATGCCGCCCGGGAGGCGACAACCGGGCAGCCCGCGATCATGGCCTCCAGCGGGGGCAGGCCGAACCCCTCGTAGAAGGACGGGAAAACGAGGCAGATCGCACCCTGGTAAAGGGACTTCAGGGTGGCGTCGTCGACCGGCCCCAGCTCCCGGACCCCAGCCAGTCCGCCGGCGTCGGCGAAGATGCGCTCGTTGCGACCGCCGGCCGTGACCAGCGGCGGCTTCGGGTCGGGCAGCAGCGCCATCGCCGCCGCCAACCCGGCGAGATTCTTCGCCTTGGCCCGGCTGCCAAGGGCGAAGACGTAGCCGCCGGGCTCCAGCCCCAGGCGGTGTAGCGCGTCGGGCGCCGGGTCCAGCGCCGCCACATGGTCGGCCGCGTTCGGCACCACGGCGAGCCGGTCCGCCGGAATGCCGACATGGCGGCCGAGCTCGCCGGCGGAAAAGCCGCTGACCGTCAGCACCCGCAGCGCCCGCCGCCCCAGCACGGCCCAGAGCAGCCGATACCAGCCCCGGAAGGCCGGGGAATAGCTCTCCGGCACCGTGTAGACGCCGGCGTCGTGGATGCAGAGGAGCTGGCGAGGATGCAGCAGCGGACCCGTGTTGCCGAGGTTCAGCAGGATGGCGCCCGCCGCCGAGCGTGGCAGGTCCAGCTGCTCCCAGGCGTGGCCGCTCCGCCGCCCCACGGTCCGGACGACCATGTGCCGCAGCCCCGGCAGCGGTTCGGATCCCGGAGGCGCGTGGATTTCCGCCGGCCAGGGATCGCCGGCGGCGGCGCGGGCGGCCAACCGGGCGTCCAGCGCCCGCACCAGCTCTCGCGCGTAGCGCTGGACGCCGGTCACCCGCTGGGACAGGAACCGCCCGTTAACCACGAGGCGGCGGGGATGCGCGGTCGCGGCCGATGTGCCACCCATGACCAGGGTCATCGCTTGCGCTCGAACGGGACCACGGTTTCGGTAACGAGGTCCTGGCGCTCCGGGTCGGCGACGGCGTGCGCCACCTCGTCCCAGCTTCGGATGGTCCCCCGGTCGATGGCGGCGCGGTCCATGCCGACGGCGGCGGCGAAGGCGCGGCGGATGCTGTCCCGGTCGCCGGGACGATAGCCGACGACATGCGGGCGATCGGGGCGCGTGGCGAAGTCGGGCGCCACGATGGGCAGCCGGCACCAGCTGTACTGCATCATCTTCAGCGAGCTGTCGGCGAGGGTCTCAGCCCCCGGCCGGAACTGGTAGGGGGCCAGCCCGATGTCGGCATGGACGACATAAGGCACGGTCTCGGCGAACGGGATCTCGCCGTACCAGCGGATGTTCGGCCGGTCGGCCCCGCGCGGCACACGACCGATCACATGGAAGGTCCAGTCCGGAAACAGCTCCGCCGCATGGCCCACCAGATCGGGGTCGTAGAAGGAATGCCCCACGGAGACGGCGTTGCGGGGTCCGGCATAGGGATTGGGCCATGGACGGTCGAACATCGTGGAGTCGATGCCGTGGGGGTGCAGCCGGACGTTCGGCAGATAGCCGAAGCGGCGCACGCTGTACCGCGACGGGGCGCTGATCAGGTCGAACAGCGGGGCGACCCGGTCCTCCGCATCGATCACCGCCTGATGCAGCCCGAGGTTCCGAAGATCGTCGGACACGCGGTAGACGAGCCGTGCCGACGGGTTCAGGCGCCGCAGCCGTTCGACCAGGAGCAGAGCGCCCGTGCTTTCCACCAGGATCAGCTTCGCCGTGGCGATCACCGGCTCCAGCCCCGGCATCGGGAGGGCGGCGTAAAGGCGGCCGAGCGGTGCCGTGATCCGGTCGGCAATGGCGGCGCGGAGATGGAACAGATGGAACGGCGTGAACCAGACATAGCTGGCGACGTGCGGGGCCTTGGGCACCAGCCGATTGGCCTCCTCCCGCACGGGATAGTCGAAGCGGGGGTCGCCGCGCAGGCGGGAGATCGGACTGATCTGGACGGTGACGAAGGTGACGTCATAGCCCTGGCGGGCCAGCGCGTCGGCCAGGAAGTGGAAGTTCGCCCGCCGCTTGCTGGCGTAGTAGTGGCCGGAGAACAGGACGGCCCGGGGCCGCCCGGAGGTCCGGGCGCCCACCTCGCCCGCGGGCGGGGGCCGGTCGGGATGCGCTGACAAGGACGGGATCTCCGCTTCGGGTCTGATACGGGCGACAGGGTCCGCCGCCGCGCTGACCGCGCGGGCGCCGGACCGGTGGTGAACGCGCCCGGCGTCCACTTGCTCCCGCGCGCCGGGCGGCTACCCCGTTCGAACGCGCTGGGTCCGGCTGGAACAGCGCGAGGGGCGGCGGCGTTGCAGGAAGTAATCCGGTTCCGTTCCGCGCTCGCCGCAAGCACCCGAGATCGTGGGGAGCCGTTCGCGCATCTTCGCCGTTGTGCCTGGACGACGGGCGACCGGCCCGGCCCAGCGGCCCCCGGCCGGTGTCCGTCCGTCCGGCTTCCCGAGACGAGTCCCGAGCGACGCCCATGAGCTCTGAAGAAGTGATCCCGTTCCGCGACGCGCGCGCCCAGCGGATCTCGCGCATCCTTGCCGAACAGCCGCCCGTAAGTCTGCGCGACCAGCTGCTGAAGCTGAAGCGGCGGAAGTGGGTGATCATCGGCACGATCGTCGTCGTGACACTGCTCACCCTTTATCTCGTCGGGCGGATGACCCCGCTGTTCACGGCGACGACCACCGTGATGATCCAGCCGCGCCAGCAGCAGACGCTGACGGCGGTGGAGGCTGTGGTATCGGGGCTGCCCGCCGACCTGGAGGCGATCCAGGGCGAGATGGCGATCATCCAGTCGCGCGGCCTCGCCCAGAAGGTGATCGACCGGCTGGAGCTGCACCGACTGCCGGACTTCAATCCGGAAATCGCCGCGATGCAGGATCAGCCCTTCGACCCGATCGGGGCCCTCGCCGACGCCGTGGGTGGCGCCGTGCACTGGGTGAAGTCGCTGTTCGCGTCCGGCTCCACCGGCCCGGTCGGCGATTCCGACCAGAGCCTGCGCACCCAGATCGTGAACAACTTCCTCTACGGCCTGCAGACCCAGCCGCAGGGGCGGTCGCGGGTGATCCAGATCTCCTACACCGCCGCCGATCCGGAGCTGGCGGCGCGGATCGCCAACACCTTGGCCGAGCTTTACATCGTCGAACAGCTCGAGGCGAAGTACGAGGCGACCGAGCGGGCCACGCGCTGGCTGAACGACCGGCTGGCGGAACTGCGTGCCCGTACCGAGGTTTCCGAGCGCGCCGTGGAGGAGTACCGCGCCAAGGCCGGGCTGCTCCAGGGCGAGGAGAACACCACGCTCGCCACCCAGGAGCTGTCACGCATCAACGCGGAACTGATCATCGCCCGGTCGGCGACGAGCGAGGCCGAAGCTCGGCTGCGGGCCGCCGAAGGGGCGCGGGGCAGCACCAACGCCGCCTCGCTGCCCATGGCCGTGCTGCAGAGCCCGCTGATCCAGAACCTGCAGACGCAGCAGATCACGCTGACCCGGGAACTGGCCGACCTGTCCGAGACCTTCGGCGAGCGGCACCCGCAGATCATCAACAAGCGGGCCGAGTTGGCCGAGCTGGGCACCCGAATCCGCGAGGAGGTCAACAAGATCGTCGGCGGCCTGCGCAACGAGGTGTCGATCGCGCGGCAGCGCGAGGAGGCGCTGCGCGCGGATCTCGATCAGCTCAAGACGGCCGCCGGCGGCCGAGGCGAAGCGCTGGTGGAGCTGCGCTCGCTCGAGGAGGACGCGGCGGCGAACCGCCTCCTGCTGAACACGCTGCTGACCCGCACGAACGAGACGACCCTCCAGCGCGACCTGCTCGAGGCGGACGCCCGCATCATCTCCCCGGCCCCGGTCCCGCAGGTGCCCTCGGAGCCGAACAAGACGTTGCTGGTGGCGCTGGCACTGATCCTGTCGGCCGGCCTCGGCGTGGTCATCGCACTGATGCTGGAGCACATGGACCAGGGCTTCCGCTCGACCGAGCAGGTTGGCCAGGTCACCGGGCTGCCCTCGCTGGGGATGGTGCCGGCCATCTCCCGCCGTGTGCGGCGGGGCATCTCGCCCCAGGACTACTTCCTGCGGAAGCCGCGCTCGGCCTTCGGCGAGGCGATGTCCAGCGCCGTGGCGAGCCTATTCCTGACCAGCGGCGAGCGGCGGCCGCGCACGGTGATGGTGACGTCCGCCCTGCCGAACGAGGGCAAGAGCACCGTCTCCATCAACATGGCGCGGGCCGTCAGCCACACCGGCATGCGGACCCTGCTGATCGACGCCGACCTGCGCCGTCCGTCGCTGAACAAGCTGATGGGGCGGGAACTGCAGCCGGGCCTTGTCGAGTATCTCCAGGACAAGGCCACCTTCGAGGAGATCGTGCAGCGCGATCCCAAGAGCGGCGTCGACTTCATCGCCGCCGGCGGCCATGTCGCCAATCCGCTGCATTTCCTGGCGGCGGACAAGACCCGCGCCTTCATCCAGGGCCTGTCGAAATACTACGACTTCGTGGTGATCGACAGCTCGCCGGTGATGGTCGTGTCCGATCCGCGCCTGCTGTCGCGCTATGTCGACGAGACGGTGTTCGTCGTCCGCTGGGCGCGGACCCGGCGCGAGCACGCCCTGCACGCGATGAAGCAGATCATCGAGGCGGGCGGCAGCATCGGCGGCACCCTGCTGACCATGGTGAACACGAAACGTCACGCCGACTACAGCTTCGCCGACAGCGGCCAGTACCATCTGGGGCCGCGGTACTACGAGAACTGACCGGAGCCGGTTCTTCCGGGGCGGGTGGTCTGGGGCATTTCCAGTGAGACTGGAAACACCCCGGGCTGATCGCGCGCCTCAAGCGCCGGTGCCGCCTCCGGCGGCTTGGCTTACGCGCCCAAGGCGCGGGGGCGCGGTCGCGCCCCTTCGCCGCTTCAGTCAAGCTGAAGAGACGCTAAAGCTCCCGCCCCGGATCCTCGATCCGGTGCAGTCGCTGCATCCCCATCAGCGCCACCCGCAGGGTCAGAGCCTTGCGCCGGGCGGGCGCCAGCTTCACCAGGGGGGCTTCGCGCAGGATCTCCGCCCCGAAGGCGTCGGCGACGATAAGGCCGCACTCCGCCGGGATCAGCTCCTGCGGGAAGTCGGCCGCGACGGCGAAATGGAAGCTGTCGCAGAACTCCAGATAATCCGGCCACTTATGGTCCGACTGGAAATCGGCGACCGAGCTCTTCACCTCGACGATCAGGATGGAGCCGTCCTCCGCCAGGCCCAGCACGTCGGCGCGGCGGCCGTTGGCGAGCGGAACCTCCACCAGGGTGCGGATCGCGCGGTCCGCCAGCATGCGGCGCACGCCCCGGGTGATCAGGGCGGCGGCGTCCGACTGCGGACGCGGCAACGCTGGCGCTTCGAGCGGCATGACCTTGACCCGGCAAAACAAGTACATACCGTGAACGACACTGGTTCCGGAGTCAAGGGTGGGCCGTCGCGCCATCGGGCACTGGCCGTTGTGCCGGGCCTGCGGCGCGCGTAAACATCCACCGCCCCGGTACCGCTTTCGGATCGCCATGCCCCCGCTCAGCGAACTCGTCGGTTATGTCGCCGCAAGCCTCACCACCATCGCCTTCCTGCCCCAGGTGATCCGCATCTGGCGGACGCGCAGCGCGCGGGACGTGTCGCTGCCGACCTTCGTGCTGTTCACGATCGGCGTGGCGCTGTGGCTGGTCTATGGCGTGATGCTGACGGCATGGCCCATCATCGCGGCGAACGTGGTCACGCTCGCCCTGGCCGGGCTCATCCTGATCCTGAAACTGCGGTTCGGGTGAAGCCTCAGCGCCGCAGCAGGAACTTGAGCAGGCGGTCCACGCGCGGCCCGAAGGGCGGGCGTGTCATGAAGGACCCGTTCACCCGCGCCTGCCGGAACACCGCCTTGGCGTGGCTGAAGGTGCGGAACCCCGCCTCCCCGTGATAGGCGCCCATGCCGCTGTCGCCCACACCGCCGAAGGGCAGCTCCTCCTGCACGCAGTGGAGCAGCGTGTCGTTGACGGTGACGCCGCCAGAGATGGTCCGGTCCAGCGCGTCACGGACCGTGCCGCCGTCGTCGCTGAACAGATAGAGCGCCAGCGGCCGGGGCTTCGCATTCACCTGGGCGTACGCGGCGGACAGGCTGTCATAGGGCACCAGCGGCAGGACGGGGCCGAAAATCTCCTCCGCCATCACGTCGGCGTCGTCAGGGACGGACAGCAGCATGGTGGGCAGCATCTTGCGCCGCGCCGGGTCCGGCCGCTCGTCCGCCGGATTGACCTCCACCACCGTCGCCCCGCGCCGCCGCGCATCCTCCACCAGCCCCGTGAGGCGGGCGAAATGGCGGTCGTTCACGATGGCGGTGTAGTCGGGGTTGGCCTCGATCCGGGGATAGAGGCGCGCCACGGCGTCCCGGTAGGCGGCGACGAACCCCGCCTCGGCGCCGCGCGGCAGCATGACATAGTCGGGCGCGATGCAGGTCTGGCCCGCGTTGAACAGCTTGCCAGCGGCGATGGTCTCCGCCGCCTTCGCCAGCGGATAGTCCGGGGCGACGATGGCCGGCGACTTGCCGCCCAGTTCCAGCGTCACCGGAACCAGGTTCTCCGCCGCGGCGCGCATGACATGCCGGCCGACGGGGGTGGAGCCGGTGAACATCAGGTGGTCGAACTTCAGGCGGGTGAAGGCCTGCGCCACATCGGCCCCGCCTTGCACGACGGTCACCTCCGCCGCGTCGAACACCTCCGCAAGCATCCGCTCGATCAGCGCCCCGGTGCGGGGCGTGAACTCCGATGGCTTCACCATCGCCCTGTTGCCGGCGGCGATGGCGGCGGTCAGCGGCCCGAGGGTGAGCTGGATCGGGTAGTTCCAAGGGCTGACGATGCCGACCACGCCCAGCGGCTGCCACATCACCTCGCCCTTGCCGGGCCAGAAGACGAGATCGATCGGCCGTCGGCGCGGCTTCATCCAGCGCCGCAGATGCCTGCGCGCGTGGCGCAGGCCTGCAAGCACCGGAAAGATGTCGGCCATCTTGGTCTCGTGCGCGGAGCGGTGGCCGAAATCCTGGCGCACCGCGTCGACCAGCGCCTCCTGGTACTTCAGCAGGACACCGGCGAGCTGGGCCATCGCCTCCATGCGCCGTTCATAGGGAAGCGGCCCCCGCTCGAGCCAGGCCTGACGCATCTGGGCGAGCGTTTCGGAAAGGCGCCGGTCGGGCGCGCGGTCCCGCGTGTCCTTGAGGGGGAATTCGATCACGGCGTCGGTCATCGCTCATCCTCCTCCGGCACCGGGTTCTCCCCGGCGCAAGGCCCAGCGTGCGGACCGGACGACGTCTCGGCCGGCGGTACCCGCGCCAAGCCCAACAGATAAGCCCCGGCAGGATCGCGGGCAAGTGTGCGGCCGGGATGGCTGCGGCCTCTTCCGGCGGCTCAGGGCTTGCGGAAACGCTTCACGCCGACGACGCGATACCCCAGCGAGGTGGCGAACCGGGATTCCACCCGTTGCCGGGCGTCACGGTCCGTGGCGGCACCCACCACGCAGATGCGGCCGGCGGCCCATTCCTGCGCGGTCGGGCCGGGTTTCGGCGCCTTGATAAGCTGATCGTTGGAGACGGTCACTTCCCAAAGCTTGGCATGGACGATCGTGTTCTTGTCGAAGACGAACAGACGCTGCTTGGGCTGTTCCTCCAGGGCCTTCAGCTCCAGCTCCGCGACCTCGCGCAGCTCCTTAAGCTTGTCCAGCTCCTTGTTAGCCTCGGCCAGCGTCTCCTCCGCCTGCTTCATGACCGTGCCCATTCCGTCGCACACCGCCTTCATGCGGGTGTGGTCCTCCTCAAGGCGGGAGAGGGTACGGGTCCGTTCCACCCGGTCCGCCTCCATCTTGCGGAGAAGGACGGCGAACTGGACCAGCGAGAGGATGAGGACCAGGAGGAGGACGATGTTGACGGTCATCGCTGGCGCGCCGTTCCGCCGGACATCACTGGGCCGCGACCTGCGGCGCGGGCTTCGGCTGCCCGGCCGGCTGGACGGCGTTGACGATGAAGCCGTTGTCGGGCGGGAAGGCCAGCTTGGCCGCGCGCAGCGCGTCGGGTTGATTGTCCGCCCAGACCTCCAACGTATGGCGCACGCCGCGCAGCTTGCTTTCCGTGCTGACGGTCTTGGCGATGGTCAGCGTGAAGCCGAGGCCCAGCGTTCCAGTGAAGAGGCGCAGGCCGGGGTTCGGTTCACCCACCTCATGGATGATTTCGAAGTTGTCCTGCGCCGCGAGCTTCGCCCGGCGGCGGAACTCCTGGATCTGGCCGAGGACCATCCGCTTCTCGTCCTCCGCCCCGCGGATCTTCTCCTGCAGGGCGTCATGCTCCTTGGTCAGCTGGTCGTACCGACGCTTCAGCTTCTCGTTGCGCGCCTCCAACGAAGCCGCGGCGTTGCGGCCCATGACCAGACGGACCTGGCGGACGAGCGCCACCGCGACCATCCCGATCGCCGCCAGGATGGTGAAGATGAACAGGTTGAGGTTGAACTCTTCCAACAACACGTAGCGTCGACGTCCCGGTCGTATCCGACCCCAGCACTGTTCCAGTCATGTCGGATACGCGGCCATGTGCCGGTCGCGTTCGACTTGGGCGAAGACCCGATCCTATTCGAAAGAGAGCGCTCTGGCGACGGCTAGATTCTTTCGCGCGTGACCATCCCGGCGCACCCGCTGTTGAGGCGGCCGGACACAATGCACACACGCATGGAGGAGAGGGCAATGGCCCAGAAGCTTGCGGGTAAGGTCGTCGTCATAACGGGCGCGTCCAGCGGGATCGGCCGCGCGACGGCCGTCGCCTTCGCCCGCCAGGGCGCGGCGCTGGTGCTGGCGGCGCGCCGGGAGACCGCACTTCACGAGGTGGCGGAGGAGGTGATCGCCGCCGGCGGGCGCGCCATGGCCATCCCGACCGACGTGCGCGACCCAGTGGCGATGAAGCGCCTCGCCGACCGGGCCATCGACGCCTTTGGCAGGGTCGACATCTGGATCAACAACGCGGGCATCGCCAGCTTCGGCAAGTTCGAGGAGACGCCGACCGAGGCGTTCCAGGCGGTGCTGGACACGACGTTCACCGGGGTGGTGAACGGCTTCCGGGCCATCCTGCCGCACTTCCGCGAGCGGCGCGGCGGCATGGTCCTGACCACCGCCAGCATCGTCGGCCGCATCCCGGCCCCCTACCAATCCGCCTACAACGCGGCCAAGCACGCGGTGATGGGCTTCACCGAGACGGTGCGGCAGGAACTGGATCTGGACGGCTTCGCCGACATCCAAGTATGCAACGTCCTGCCCGGCCCGGTCGACACGCCGTTCTGGCAGCATGCGGCCAACTACTCCGGTCGCGACGTGCAGGCCCTGTCCGGCGCCGTCACGCCGGAGAAGGTCGCGAGCGCCTTCGTTTCCCTGGCGACCAATCCCAAACGGGAGGTGGGCGTGGGCGTCCCGGCGCATCTCGCCGAGATCGCCATGGCGATCGCTCCCGGGCTGGTCGAGCGCCGCTTCGGCCGGATGACCCGCGACGGTCTGTTCCAGGACCGCACCCGCCCGCGCACCGACGGCGCCCTGCTGCGCCCGATGCCGGAATACACCGGCGCCAGCGCCGGCTGGCGCGAGCGGCAGCGGCGGGAATCGGGCGGCCACAAGGGTGCTTATGCCGGGGCGTTGGCCCTGGCGGTCCCGCTCGCGGCGGCGGCCTACTACCGCTACGGCCGGCGGCAGTGAACCGGATGCCGGCACCCTGAAATGGGAAGGGCGGCCATCGGCCGCCCTTTCCGTATCCGTCGCGATGAAGCGTCACTCCGCCGGCATCTGCGCCGCTTCGGGATCGGGCCGGCCATGGCGGCGGTCCAGCTCCTGCAACCGGCGGCGCACCGTGCCGATGGGCTGCACGCCGTGGGCGAACATGCGGTAGAGCACCGGCGTCACGAACAGCGACACCAGCGTGCCCACCGTGACGCCGCCGACGATGACCCAGCCGATCGCCATGCGGGCCTCCGCCCCGGCACCCACGGCCAGCGCCAGCGGCATGGCGCCGAACACGGTGGCGATGGAGGTCATCAGGATCGGGCGCAGACGCAGACGCGACGCCTCCTCCACCGCCGCCAGCAGTTCCAGCCCCTCCTCCCGGAGCTGGTTGGCGAACTCCACGATCATGATCGCGTTCTTCGCGATCAGGCCGATCAGCATGATCAGGCCGATCTGGGTGTAGGTGTTGAACGTCATGCCGGTGAGCTGGATCGCCAGCACGCCGCCGAAGCCGGCCGGCAGCACCGACACCAGGATCATGGCGGGCAGGCGGAAGTTCTCGAACTGCGCCGCCAGCACCAGGAACGCGATCAGCAGGGCCATGCCGAAGGCGAAGAAGATGCTCTGCGACGCTTCGAGCTGGAGCTTCGCCGCCCCCTCGAAGCTGACCCGCGCCTCCGGCGGCAGCACGTCGAGGGCGGCCGCCTGGACGATGTCGATCGCCTCGCCCATCGACACGCCTTCGGTCAGGTTGGCGGTGATGGTGATGGCGCGCAGGCGGTTGTAGCGGTTCAGCTCCGTCGCCCCGGCCGTATCCTGCACGCTGATCAGATTGGCAAGCGGGATCAGCGCCCCAGCCTGCGCGCCGGAGCCGCGCACGAAGATGTTGGTGAGGTCGCGCGGATTGGCGCGGTCGCCGGCCTCGGCCTGGAGGACGACGTCGTACTCCTCGCCCCGGTCGAGATAGCGCGTCACCACCCGTTCGCCGAACATCGTCTCCAGCGTCGTGCCGATGTCGGTGATGGAGATGCCCAGATCCGAGGCGCGGTCGCGGTCGACCGTCACCTTGAACTGCGGCTTGGTCTCGTCATAGTCGGCGGAGAAGCCGGTGAGCTGCGGGTGGTCCTGGAGACGCTCGATCAGGACGTCGCGCCACTCGGCCAGCTCCTCGAAGGTGTTGCCGCCGAGCACGACCTGGATCTGGTTCGAACCGCCGCCGCCCCGGCCGAGGCCGGACGGCATGATGGGGACGATGCGGGCACCGGGGATGGCCATCAGCTTGGGCCGCACCTCGGCCACGATCTCCTGCACCTTGCGCTCGCTGGTGCGCTCGCCCCAGGGCGGTGTGCGGGCGACCACGAAGGCGCGGTTGACGCCCGCGTTGCCGCCGAAGCCCGGATTGAGGAAGCTGAGCACGCCGCCGAGCTCGCCGCTGTCGACATAGGGCTGGAGCACGGCCTCCACCGCCAGCAGTTCCCGCATGGTGTAGTCGATCGACGCGCCCTCCGGCGCGGTGATGGCGATGCGGAAGACGCCGCGATCCTCCGTCGGCGCCAGCTCGTTCGGCAGGCCGCGCAGGATTCCGACGGTCCCGGCCACCATGAGCACGACCATCGCGAAGATCACGAGCGGCGCCCTCAGCGCCCAGCGCAGCATCCGGGAATAGCCGGCGGTGATTGCGTCGAACACGCGCTCGCTGGCCTTGTAGAAGGCGTTCTGCCGCCCTTGCTCCCGCAGCAGCTTGGAGCAGAGCATCGGCGATAGCGACAGCGCCACGATGCTGGAGAAGCCGATGGCCGCCACCAGCGCGATGGCGAACTCCCGGAACAGGCGACCCTGGTCGCCGCTCAGCATCGCCAGCGGGCTGATCACGGCGACCAGCACCAGCGTGGTGGCGATGACGGCGAAGCCGATCTGCCGCGCCCCGCGGAAGGCGGCCAGCAGCGGCGGCTCGCCATCCTCGATCCGGCGGGAGATGTTCTCAACCACGATGATGGCGTCATCCACCACCAGACCGACGGCCAGCACGAAGGCGAGCAGCGTCAGCACGTTGATGGAGTAGCCCAGCAACGACATCACGCCGAAGGCGGCCACGATGGAGATCGGGATGGCCACGACGGGGATCACCGTGGCCCTGAGCGTGCGCAGGAAGACCCAGATGACCAGGACGACGAGCAGGATCGCCACGCCGATGGCGTGGAAGACCTCGTAGATGGACTGGCTGATGAACACCGCGTCGTCGTGGCGGACCGTCAGATTCATGCCCGGCGGCAGCGACTGCTGGAAGCCGGCAAGGGTGGACCGCACGGCGTCCGACACCTCCACCGTGTTGGCGGTGGACTGTCGGATGATGCCCATGCTGACGGAGGTGTCGCCGTTGATGCGGAAACCGCCACGCTCGTCGCGGGCCGCGACCTCGACCCGCGCGATGTCGCCGATCCGGATCAGGCCGCCGCCCTCGCGATCGTTGCGGACGACGATGCGGGAGAACTGGTCGGGCGAGGACAGGCGCGTGTCGGTGCGAACCGTCATCTCGCGCTGGGAGGATTCGACGCGCCCCGCCGGAAGCTCGGCGTTCTCGCGCCGGATCGCCGCCTGCACGTCCTGCACCGTGATGCCGCGCGCGGCCATGGCCTGCCGGTCCAGCCAGATGCGCATGGCGAACTGGCGCTGACCGCCGATCCGGACGGACGCCACGCCGGGCACCGTGGCCAGCGTGTCCACGTAATAGCGGCGGATGTAGTCGGTCAGCTCCAGCGCGTCCATCCGGTCGCTGGTGACCGTGATCCACATCATCGGCTGGCTGTCGGCGTCGACCTTCGAGATTTCCGGCGTCTCCGCCTCGTCGGGCAGGTTCTGGATGACGCGGCCGACGCGGTCGCGCACGTCGTTGGAGGCGGCGTCGATGTCGCGGTCGATTTCGAACTCGATCGAAACGGAGGAGCCACCCTCCCGCGAGCGGGAGCGGATGGTCTTGATGCCCTCGATGCCGTTGACGACGCCCTCGATCCGCTCGGTGATCTCGTTATCCACCACCTCGGCGCTGGCGCCGGGATAGCTCGTGTCCACCGACACGATGGGATAATCGATCTTCGGCAGCTCGCGGACCGGCAGCGACTGGTAGCCCAGAACGCCGAAAACGACGAGCATGGCGCTGACCACGAAGGCGAGCACCGGACGCTGGATCGAGACGTCGGAAAGCACCATGGACGGTCACCTCACCCCATAAGGCATCGGGTTTGGACCCGGTGCCCGCATCAGCTCGGATTCGGACGCTGCGCGGACTGGGTGCCGGCACCGGCGATCTCCGCCTTGACCGGCTGCCCGTCGCGAACCTTCTGGATGCCGCGCGTGATCACGACATCGCCTTCCTTGACACCGTCGGCCACCTCGACCCAGCCGCCCTGGCGGGCGCCGATCCGGACCTGACGCCGCTGCGCCTTGCCGTCGACGACCATGAAGGCGAACTGGCGGTCGCCCACCGGGATCAACGCCTCCTCCGGGATCATGACCACGTTGTCGCGGCGGTCCAGCGTCAGCTGCACCGTCATGAACATGCCGGGCCGCAGGCGCAGATCCGGGTTGGGCAGGTTGGCAACGACCGCGACGGTCCGTGTCACCGGATCGACGCGCGCGTCGATCACATCGACCTCGCCACGGAAGCGTTCACCCTTGAAGGCGGTGGAGACGGCCTCGACCGTGCTGCCGGGCCGCAGGCTGCCGAGCGCCGTCTCCGGCATCCGGAACTCCAGCTTCATCACCCGCACATCGTCCAGCGTCGTAACCTCGTCCGCCGGGCGGACCAGGGCGCCGGGGCTCACCTGGCGCAGGCCGGTCACACCGGCGAAGGGGGCGCGGATGGTCAGGTCCTGCAGACGGGAACGGGCGGCGTTGGCCCGCGCCTCGGCCCCCTGGAGCTGAATCTTCAGATCGTCCACACGCGCCTGGGCGACGGCCTGACGGCCGAGCAGCTGGGTGGCGCGCTCAAGCTCCTGCACCACCGTGCGGCGCTGCGACTCGGCCACGGCGAGCTCGGCGCGCGCCTCGGTATCGTCCAGCTCCAACAGGGTCTGCCCGGCCTCGACCGGCTGACCTTCGGTGAAGCCGATGCTGCGCACGATGCCCGCCAGCTTGGAGGTGATGGTCACCGCCTCGTTCGCGCGCAGGGTTCCGACCGCGTCGAAGGTGATGGCGACGTCGCCCCGCTTCGCCTGCGCGCCGACCACGGCGACCGGGCGCACCTGTCCGCCGGCCTGCTGCTGCGCGGCCGATCCGCCGGCGTCCCCGGAGGTGACGTACCAGAGGCCGACCCCGCCCAGTCCAAGCGCGGCGACGATGGCGATCTGCCCGACAAGGCGCATGAGGTGACCCGGTCCGTTGAGCCAAAAGGTACGGTCGGCGGGCGCGCGACATCGACCACCGCCCGCAGAACATTAGTGTTCGGGCCCGGACCTTCAACCCACCTTCGGACATGGGCCGCCTGCCGCCGACGCATTCGGCGGCGCAGCATGCCCCTGTTTCCATTGGCGTTCCCGGCCTGCGCCGAAGTGGTACAGGCGTCCCGTCCAGGATGCCACAGCCTGGATGTTACGGATCGATTGCGCCGCCGGGATTGTTACAGAGCGGCAACAATCCCGCACGGGCGCGCCAGGCTCAGGCCGCGCGGATGATCCCGGCGTCCACCGCGGGCGTGTGTTCGATCAGGAAGGGCGCCCGCACGCCGCCGGAGAAGTGCTCCGCCGTCTCCAGCGCGCGCCGCACTCGCTGCTCCGCTGGAAGTTCGCGGTTGGCGTAGAGGCTGCCGAGCGCGTAGGCGGAGCCGCAGCCGATGGCGTGGAACCCGCGCCGGAACTCGCTCACTTGATAATCGTCCTGGATCGAGAACAGCCGCCCCTCGGTCCCCACCAGGAAGAATCCGCCCGTCTCCACGTCATTGGAGCGATGGGCGAAGCCGCCCTCCTTCAGGCAGACCCGCACGCTCTCCACGAACTCGCAGACCATGAACTGGAACAGATCCTGGTCCGGCCGGCGCACCGGCGGCCGAAGGCGGAAACGGAGCAGTTGCCCCATGCGGAAGGAGCTGGTGAAGCCGATCAGGTAGGGCCCGTTGTGGAACACCTTGGCGTCGGCGCGGAGGCTGATGTCGAGACCGGCCACCCCGGCGCTGTCGCCCCCCATCCAGACATGTGCGCCATCAACAAGGCCGACGATGCAGGTCATAAGCGGATCATCCTTCGCAAGCGGGTTCCAAGCAGCCGGAAGGATCGGGCGGCGAACATTAACGCGGCCTTGCCACGGGCCCGCCGCCCGTGGATGTCACACGGCCCGCTTCCACACACGATCGTGGAGCCGATGCCCGTGGCGGTAAGCCGCGCCCCCGCCGGTGGTGAGGCGGACCAACTCTTCCGGGCTCAGGGGAACCGGCCATCGACGGGGGCCGTTGCGCGCGTGTCCTTGGGCGTTGACGGTTCGACAGCCGCACCGTTCATGCATCCCTGGACGCCCCGCATTCCCATGGGCCGGCGCCGGAGCTCCCACGGTCGCGCGAAGGCCCTGGCGGCCCGTCCGAGCCCCCCGGATGGGCCGCCCCCCTTTCAGCCTTGGCGCAGGCTCAGGCGGCGGCCAGACGGGCCATCAGCCCGGCACCGGTGACGGCGTCGAGAAAGGCGCGGTCGAGGGCCGGATAGCGGGACGGCATCTCACGCTCTATGCGGTCCATCAGGTCGCGGGCCGCCGACGCGCCGTTCGCCTCCGCATAGAGGATGAACCAAGCCGCGTATGTCCGGCCCATGTGGCGGAGATCGACACCCTCGTCCTGCGGGGGGATCACCCAGAATCCAAGCTGGCCATCGCGCCGCACGCCGACGAACGGCAGCTTCCCGACCGGCAGGCGGACACCCGGAGCACGCACGCCCGGCTTGGGCGGATCACGTTCCGGATTGGCGTCACGGGGCATGGCACACACCGTAAGGTCCTGGAACGGGCAACATTCGCGAGCCACCACTTCGTTCACGCCGCGTTTACAACATGTAGTCGGGCGGAACGTTTTGCGAACCCAAATATAGAAGACTGGCCGAATCGCCGCAAGGGGCTTGATGAACATTTCGGCTCATCCCCGCCAACCTTCAGCGGAATGGCCAGACAACGGCGATCAACGGTACGGCGACCGCGAGGACTGTGAGCGAGAGCGGTAACCCCAGACGCCAGTAATCGCCGAAGCGATAGCCCGCCGGCCCCATGACAAGCGTGTTCGACTGGTGCCCGATCGGCGTCAGAAAATCGCAGCTCGCCCCCACCGCCACGGCCATCAGGAACGGGTCCGGCGACAGGCCCAGCCGGGCGGCCAGTCCCGCCCCGATGGGCGCCATCACCAGCACGGTCGCGGCGTTGTTCAGCACCGGCGTGACCAGCATGGTGGAGACCAGGATGATCGCCAGCGCCGCGTGGGGCGGGATGTCCTGCACCGCCACGGAGAGCCAGCCGGCGATCAGCTCCGTCCCGCCGGTGGCGCGGAGCGCGTCGCTGACCGGCAGCAGCGCGCCCAGCAGCACGATCACCGGCCATTCAACGCCGTTGTAGACCTCGCGCGGGGGGATCACGTCCAGCAGCACCAGCAGCAGGATGGCGCCCGCGAAGGCGACCGCAACGGGCAGCACGTTCAGGCTCGCCAGCGCCACGGCCCCGGCCATCAGCCCGATGGGCAACAGCAGGCGCCGCGGCCGACCGATCTGGAGATTGCGCTGTTCCAGCGGCAGGCAGCCCAGTTCCGACAGGATGTCCGGCATGGTGTCCACCGGGCCCTGCAGCACCAGCACGTCGCCCGGTTTAAGCCGCACCCGGCGCAGACGCGTGATCTCCTGCCGGTCGCGCCGCCCGATCGCGAGCAGGTTGATGCCGTGACGACGCCGCAGATGGAGCTGCGCCGGCGTGCAGCCGACCACCGGCGCGTTGGCGGTCACCACAGCCTCGACGATGCCGTACTCCCCGTCGCCGGGCTCGGGCGGCAGCTCGTCCTCCCCGATCACCGGCATCCGGGCGGCGTCGGACACCCGCTTGACGATGGTGGTGTCACCCTCCAGCAGCAGGATGTCGTCCTTCAGCAGGGTCCAGTGCCCGTGCGGGACATAGCGGCGGAAACCCTCGCGGATGACGGCCGCCACGGTGACGTCGCCCTCCCCCTCCTCCTCCAGGTCGGCGACGGTGCGGCCAACGAAGGGGCTGTCCTCCGGCACCCTGACCTCGGTCGTGTAGTCCTCGATCCGGAAGCGGTCCTCCGGTGCGGTCTGGCCCCGCCTGTCGCGGGGGATCAGCCGCCAGCCGAGCGCGATCACCACCAGCCCCGCCGCCGTCACGCCAAGTCCGACCGGCGCGAAGTCGAACATGGCGAAGCCCTCGCCCATGATGTCCCGGCGGACGGCGCTGATCAGCAGGTTGGGCGGTGTGCCGACCAGCGTGATGAGGCCGCCGAGCAGCGAGGCGAAAGACAGCGGCATCAGCAGCGCGGCGGCCGGCCGGCCGCTGCGCTGGGCGATGCGGATCGCCACCGGCAGGAAGATGGCGAGCGCCCCGACATTGTTCATGAAGGCGGAGAAGAAGGCGACCAGGCTGGAGAGCGCCACGATTTGGACCATCTCGCCCTTCAGCCAGGGTGTCACCGGCCGCAGCATGGCCTCCAGGAAGCCCGACTGGCGGATGGCCGTGCTGAGGACCAGGACGGCGGCGACGGTGATCACGGCGGGATCGGCGAAGCCCTTGAACGCCTCGTCACCGGGAACCACCCCGACCGCCACGGAGGCGACCAGCGCCAGCACGGCCACCACGTCGTACCGCCAGCGGTCCCAGATGAAGAGGGCGAGGGTGACGCCGAGGATGGCGAAGACGGTGAGCTGGTCCGCCGTGACGCCCGCCGGCATCACCGCAACGGCCCCGGCTCGTCGGAATCGGGCTCGGCCAAAGCCGCGAGCAGCATGCGCATGGCGACCAGCCCGACCACCCGTCCATCCGCGTCCCGGACAGGAAGCCTGCGCACCTGGCGCGTGCGCATGACGACGACGATGTCGGCGATGCCGTCGTCGGCCCGGCAGGTCAGCACGTCGGAGGACATCACCTCCTCCACTCGGGTCGCCTCCGGGTCGCGGCCGCGCGCGACCACGCGGATCAGCACGTCGCGGTCGGTCAGCATGCCGCACAGCGCCTCCGGCCCGCCCACGGGCAGAGCGCCGGCGTCCACCTCCGCCATCAGCTGGGCCGCCTCCCGCACCGACATGTCGGGCGCCAGGAAATGGATGTCGGCGGCCATGATCTCTTCAATGCGCTCTGCCACGTGGCACCTGTCGGGAACCGGACTCTCGATCCGCCGGGGCACAACGCCGCCGCGCAGGGGCGCGTTCCGGCCGGGCTTGCGGAAACGAGCGCCGCCCCGATCTGTTCGTGGCACATGACTCGGGCGGTGGAAGGTGGGACGCATGCGCAGGCGGACGGTGGTCACGGGCGGGGTCGCCCTGCTGGCGCTGGCCGCGACGGGCGCCGGCCTGGGCGGGCCGGCCTTCGCCGAGGCGCCGAAGGACCCGCGCGGCCTGCTGGAGGACTACGCGGACTGGCGTGAGGCGCAGGAGACGCGGGCCACACATCTGCCGGCCCTGGAGGACGCGGCCTTCGCCGCCACCAACGCGCGGCGCGAGGAGGCCGGGCTTGCCGCCCTGGAGCCGGAGGACGGCCTGCGCCGGGTGGCGCGGCACTATGCGGCAAGAATGGCGGGCGGCGCCCCGTTCGCCCACACCGATCCGGCCGGGCGGGGGCCTGGCGACCGCGTCTCCATCCTGCACCGGCGCTTCGTCGGGATCGTTGGGGAGAACATCTTCAAGTCCGACATCTTCACCGGTTCCGCCCAGGGCCGGGCCGGCCGCTTCGCCGTCGACAGCCTGATGGAAAGCCCGGGCCACCGGGAGAACATCCTGTCGCGCCAATGGACCCATGCCGCGATCGGCGCCGTCGCCGACGGGGAGATGTTCCACCTGGTGCAGCTGTTCGGGCTTCGCGGCGCCCTGCTGGCAGAGGACGCGCCGCTGGAGGTGCGGGCCGGCAGCCCACTGCCGCCGGCCTTCACGCGCTTCGTGGCGGGCGGTGCGGACCGGCTGGCGGTGACGGCGCCTGACGCCCCGGTGAACGGGGCGGACTTCCGGCCGCTGCGGGAAGCGGTGGCGCCGCGCGCGACCGGCGTGGCGGTCAGCCGCTATGCCCGGCGCCGGTCCGTGGACGGGAACAGGGTGGAGTTCGACGTCCTGCCCGGACCCGCCGTGATCGTGGTGTGAACCGCGCGCCGGGACCGCTTCGGGGTCTCAGTGTGTCAGTGGCCGTGGCCGCCGGCGGCCTTGCCGGCCTCGGTCTGGAGATAGCGGCGGCCGCAGTAGGGGCAGTCCACCCGCCCTTCCGGCGTCATGGTCAGGTAGACCAGGGGATGGCCCAGAGCACCGCCGCCGCCATCGCACCCGACGACATCCTCGTCGACATAGATCGTCTCTAGCGGCTGCATGGCCCTGAACGCCCCTCGGCGGCTACGGGTGAAGGATGCGCCGCATCATACAGCCGCCCCGCACGCTTTCAACCGTGCAGCGGGGATCGCGCAGGAGGTCCGGCAATTCTGGCTGTTGACGGAAAGACCGGAAAGCCCTTACGGGTTTTACGACACCTTTCGACCACCCCGCCCCGCGCCCGAGGCCGCAGTCCCCATGGAAATGTCCGAGTTCACGGCCCTGATGCAGGTGCTGTTCATCGACGTCGTGCTGGCGGGCGACAACGCCATCGTGGTCGGCATGGCCGCCGCCGGCGTCGCCAAGGAGCATCGGCGCACGGTGATCTTCTGGGGCATCGCGGCGGCCGCGATCCTGCGCATCGTGTTCGCCCTGCTGACGACGCAGCTTCTGGCCATCATCGGCATCACCCTTGCGGGCGGCGTGCTGCTGCTCTGGGTCTGCTGGAAGCTGTGGCGCGAGATCATGAACCAGCGGGCCGAGGATGTCGGCGCCGAGGTGGTGGCGGAGGCCGCCGACGAGTCCCAGTCCAACCCCCTGGCGGAATCCCTGCCGCCCGAGGGCACGAAGCCCATGGGGGCCGCCATCCGGCAGATCATCCTGGCGGACGTGTCCATGTCGCTGGACAATGTGCTGGCGGTTGCGGGCGCGTCGAAGGACCACGAGTGGGTGCTGGTGGTCGGCCTCGCCATCTCCGTCGTGCTGATGGGCGTGGCGGCCACGCTGATCGCCAAGCTGCTGGAGAAGCACCACTGGATCGCCTATGTCGGCCTGGCCGTGATCCTCTATGTCGCGGTCCAGATGATCTACACGGGCGGGTTCGAGGTGCTGGGCGTCATCGGGGTCACGGACCCGGCACCGGCGCACTGAGCGGGGTTCTTGCCGGCGCGCCCGTGCCTCGCGGGGCGCGTCCTCCACAGCGAGGCGCCGATCCCGGCGGCCATCACCACGACCACCATGACGAGCGAGACGGCCGGATCGGGCTTGCCGAACAGCTCCGCCCAGAAGACCTTGCCGCCGATCAGCACCAACAGGGCCGCCATCGCGTACTTCATGTAGGCGAAGCGGTGGATGACCTCCGCCAAGACGGAATAGAGCGCCCTGAGACCCAGGATCGCGAAGATGTTGCCGGTGTAGACCAGGAACGGGTCGGTGGTGATGGCGAAGATGGCCGGCAGGCTGTCCATGGCGAAGACGAGGTCGCTCGCCTCCACCACCACCAGGGCCAGGAACAGCGGCGTCACGTGCAGCACCGGCTTGGCGCCGGGGGCCGGCGGCAGGCGCTGGAGGAAGCCGTCGTCGGTCACGCCCTCCACGACCCGGAAGCGCTTGCGCATGAAGCGCAGCAGCGGGTTGTCGTGCACCGCCGGTTCGCGGGCACCGTTCAGCAGCAGGCGCAGGCCCGTGGCGAGCAGCAGGCCGCCGAACAGCAGCAGGATCCATTCGAACCGGGCGAGCAGGGCGGCCCCCAGCGCGATCAGCACGCCGCGCATGACGATCGCCCCCAGGATGCCCCAGACCAGCACCCGGCGCTGCTGGTGGGGCGGGACGGCGAAATGCGACAGGATCAGCGAGATGACGAAGATGTTGTCCAGCGCCAGCGACTTCTCCAGCACATAGCCCGCGAAGTAACGCTGCCCGGCCTCCGCCCCGAGCTGCAGCCAGACCCAGGCGCCGAAGGCGACCGCCACCGCCACGTAGAAGATCGAGAGGCCAACCGCCTGCCGCAGGGTCGGCAGGGGGGCCCGGCGCTGCATCAGACCCAGGTCGAAGGCCAGCAGGGCGACGACGACCAGGGCGAAGCACGCCCACAGCCATACGGGCGTGCCGAACAGACTGCCGGTCAGGATGGCGGCGATGGAGGACATCGAGGGGCGCCGGGGGAGCCTGGGACGAGGGGCGGGTACGCCGCGATGAATGCTCCAGGCCGGCCGCCGCGTCGTTGATTCAGGTCAGGCGCGACACGCCCCCGTCCCGGCGGTTGATGGGGGACCCGCACCGCAACGGAAGGAACGACACCATGCATGCGCGCCAGATGATCTCCACCCACGCGGACGTGCGCGGCAACGTCAACGACGCCCTGATCCGCGCCATCGAGGCGGCCTACGACTGCGCCCAGTCCTGCCTGTCCTGCGCCGACGCCTGTCTGGCCGAACAGACCGTGGCCGAGCTGAAGCAGTGCATCCGGCTGAACCTGGACTGCGCGGATGTCTGCCTGGCGACCGGGGCGGTCGCCAGCCGGCGGACCGGCAGCAACGAGGAGGTGATCCGCCAGATGCTGGAAGCCTGCGCCACGGCCTGCCGCCTGTGCGGCGAGGAGTGCGAGCGCCACGCCGAGATGCACGAGCACTGCGCCATCTGTGCGGAGACCTGCCGCCGCTGCGAGCAGGCCTGCGTGGAGGCCGGGCATTCGATCCACTGATCCGATAGCGCGGCAAAAAGGAAACCCCGCCCGGATCGCTCCGGGCGGGGTTCTTCGTGGCATCGAAAAGAGGGCTTACTCGGCCGGAACCGCCGCCCGCTTATCCTCCCGGCTGGTCTTCCACAGGGAGAAGAGGACGCCGGCCGTGAGAAGGCCGAAGGTGACGGACAGCGAGATCGCCGGGTCCATCTTGCCGACGAGCTGGTTCCAGAAGATCTTCGCCCCGATGAACACCAGCACCACCGAGAGCGCGTACTTCAGGTACTTGAAGCGGTGCACCATGGCGGCCAGCGCGAAATAGAGCGCGCGCAGGCCCAGGATGGCGAAGATGTTGCTGGTGTAGACGATGAAGGGGTCGGTCGTGATGGCGAAGATCGCCGGCACGCTGTCGACCGCGAAGATCACGTCCGCGAACTCCACCATCAGCAGGGCGATGAACAGCGGCGTCGCCACGCGCACCATCTTGCCCGTCTTGGGGTCCTGCTCCTTAACGAAGAAGGCGTGGCCGTGCAGGTGGTCGGTCACCCGGATCCGCTTCTTCAGGAACTTGAGGATCGGGTTGTCCTCGATGTTGTGTTCATCGTCGCCGCTCATGGTCAGCATCTTCACCCCGGTGAAGATCAGGAAGGCGCCGAAGAAGTAGAGGATCCAGGACCATTGGGTGACGAGGGCGGCACCCAGGCCGATCATGATGCCGCGCAGCACGATGACGCCCAGGATGCCCCAGAACAGCACCCGGTGCTGGTACATGCGCGGGATGGCGAAGTACGTGAAGATGAGCGAGATGACGAAGACGTTGTCCATCGCCAACGCCTTCTCCAGCGCGAAGCCGGTGAAGTACTGCATGCCCTGGGTCGGGCCGATGTACCACCACACCCAGGCCCCGAACAGGCAGGCGATGGCGATGTAGAAGGCGGAGAGCCAGAGGCTCTTCTTCACCCCGATCTCCTCGTCCTTCTTGTTGAGGACGCCCAGGTCGAAGACCAGGAGGACGATCACGATGCTGATGAACAGGATCCAGAGCCACGCCGCTTTGCCCAGGAACGGCGTGGTCAATATCGCGAGCAACGCTTCCAACGGAGAATCCTCCGGCGTTTCAATGCCTGCGTCGGCGAAGTCAGGTGGTTAGTCCGACATCGCAGCCGACGCCTCGGCTGCCAGAGGGGCCCGGACCCAGCGCCTGTACCTAAGGGGCCGGCCGGAGAAATCAAGTAGCATCGTTCGCATTCGAAGACTTGTCGTTGCGCATATCCGGCTCAGCCGAGCAGGCGCGCCACACCATTGACCAGAGCCGTGAGCCCGAAGGCCAGCAACGCGCCGTCGAGCGCGTTGGGGAACAGGCGCCAGCGGGCCATCGGATCGGCGTCGGGCCGGGCGACCGGCAGATCGTCATGGTCGCCCGTCCACCATGCCGGGTGACCGGGCCCGCCGTCCGTCCCCTCCACGATGAAGCGGCCGACATGGGCCGCCGCCGTGCCGAGGTAGCAGAGTTTCACCAGGGTCGCCGCGAAGGCCGGGCCGGACAGGCCGTCCAGCGTCTCCGGCGCCGTGAGCACGATGCCGGCCGCCGCCGCCAGCCCCATGGCGCCGGGCAGGAAGATCAGGGCGAACAGGGGGCCGACCTCGATGCGGTCGGCGCCGGGCAGGGGAAACGGCATGACGGGGCCCCGGTGCGCGGTGAATGGCCCGCGCACCCTGACCCCGACCGGTTAACGGATCCTGAAGGGACGGCGCTTGTCCCGCCTCAGCCCAGGGTCGGCAGCATGCCGGGCTGGACCGGGTCGTTCTCCAGCCCGTGGCCCTTGCCGGGCACGCCCCAATGGTGGCAGGCGACCCGGTGGCCGGGGGCCTTCTCCTCAAGGGTCGGCGCCTCACGGGCGCACAGATCGGTGGCGCGCGGGCAACGGGTGCGGAAGACGCAGCCCGACGGCGGATTCATCGGGCTGGGCAGGTCGCCGCCCAGCACGATGCGCGCCTTGCTCTTCTCCACGTCCGGGTCCGGCACCGGCACGGCGGAGATCAGGGCCTGGGTGTAGGGATGCAGCGGGGCCACGTAGATGGCGTCGCGGTCCGCGATCTCCATCACCTTGCCCAGATACAGCACCATCACCCGGTGGCTGACGTGGCGGACCACCGACAGGTCGTGGCTGATGAACAGCAGCGACAGGCCCATGTCGGCCTGGAGGTCCATCAGCAGGTTGACGATCTGCGCCTGGATCGAAACGTCGAGCGCCGAAACAGGCTCGTCGCAGACCACCATCTTCGGCTTCAGGATCATCGCGCGGGCGATGCCGATGCGCTGGCACTGCCCGCCGGAGAACTCGTGCGGGTAGCGGTTGATCATCTGCGGCAGCAGGCCGACCTTGGCCATCATGTCCTTGACCAGCGCCTTGCGCGCGTCCTTGGGCATGTTGGGCTGGAACACGGTCAGCGGCTCGCCGATGATGTCGCCCACGGTCATGCGCGGGTTGAGGCTGGCCAGCGGGTCCTGGAACACGATCTGCATGTCGGCCCGCTTGGCGCGCAGCGCCTCGCCCTTCAGGCCGGTGATCTCCTCCTTGCCAAGCCAGACGACCTTGCCGTCCGTCGGCTCGATCAGGCGCAGGATGGCCCGGCCCAGCGTGGACTTGCCGCAGCCGGACTCGCCCACGATCCCCAGCGTCTCACCCTGCTTCAGTTCGAACGAGACGCCGTCCACCGCCTTCAGCGGCTGGTACTTGCCGAAGACGAGGCCGCCGGTGCGGATGGGGAAGTGGACCCGCAGGTCCTCGACGCGGAGAAGTTCGGTCGTCATCAGGCGGTCCTCGCGTCGCTGGTGCGGATCACCGGCGGGGCGGCGTCGGCCGGGATGGAGGCGCGGCTCGGGTCGTCCACGGGGTGCTGCAGGCTTTCCAGGTGGCAGGCCTTCATCTGGCCGGTACCCGCCGCGTTCGTCACCGGGCGGAGCAGGGGCAGTTCGGCCACGCAGCGCTCATGAACGAAATCGCAGCGCTCCTGGAACGGGCAGCCGGCCGGCAGGCGCTGCAGGTTCGGCGGCTGGCCGGGGATGGCGTAAAGCTTCTCCCGCCGGTCCTCCGTCAGGCGCGGCATGGAGGAGAGCAGGCCGTTCGTGTAGGGATGCTGCGGATTGTAGAAGATCTGGCGGACGTCGCCCGTCTCCATGAAGCGGCCGCCATACATCACCTGCACCCGGTCGCACAGGCCGGCCACGGTTCCGAGTTCGTGGGTGATCAGCACGATGGCGGCCCGGGTGACACGCTTCAGATCCGCCATCAGCTCCAGGATCTGGGCCTGCACCGTCACGTCCAGCGCGGTGGTCGGCTCGTCCGCGATCAGCAGGTCCGGCTCGCACAGCAGGGACATGGCGATCATCACGCGCTGGCGCATGCCGCCCGACAGTTCGTGCGGGTACTGGTTCAGGCGCCGCGCCGCCTCCGGGATGCGGACCAGCTCCAGGATGTCCAGCGCCTTGCCGCGGGCGTCCGCCTCGCTCATGCCCTTGTGCTGGATCAGCACCTCCGTCATCTGCTTGCCGATGCGCAGATGCGGCGTCAGCGACGTCATGCTGTCCTGGAAGATCATCGCGAGCTTGCTGCCGCGATAGGTGTTCAGCTCCTTCACCGGCATGCCGACCAGTTCGGTCCCCCGGTACTTGGCGGACCCCTCCGTCCGGCCGTTGCGGGCCAGCAGACCCATCACCGCCATGAACAGCTGGCTCTTGCCGGAGCCGGACTCGCCCACGATGCCGAGGCATTCCCCCTCGTTGATGTCGAAGGAGACGCCGTTGACGGCGGAGACCTCGCCGTCAGGCGTGGAGAAGCGGACCTTGAGGTCGCGGACTTCGAGAACAGCGGTCATGATTTATCAGCGATCCTTCGGGTCCAGCGCGTCGCGCAGGCCGTCACCGATGAAGTTGAAGCAGAACAGGGTGACGGCCAGGAAGATGGCCGGGAAGATGAGCATCCAGGGCGCGTTTTCCATCTGCTGCGCCCCTTCGGAGATCAGCACGCCCCAGCTCGTCATCGGCTCCTGCACGCCCAGGCCCAGGAAGGACAGGAAGCTTTCCAGCAGGATCACCGCCGGGACCAGCAGGGTCATGAACACGATGACCGGGCCGATCACGTTCGGGATGATGTGGCGGCGGATGATGGCGCCGATGCCCACACCGGCGGCGCGCGCCGCCTCGATGTATTCCTTGCGCTTCACCGACAGGGTCTGGCCGCGCACGATGCGGGCCATGGTCAGCCATTCCACACAGCCGATGGCGATGAAGACCAGCACGATGTGGCGGCCGAACACCACCACCAGGATGATGATGAAGAACATCGTCGGCATGGAGTAGAGCACGTCGACGATGCGCATCATCACCGCGTCCACCCGGCCGCCGAAATAGCCGGCGATGGCGCCGTAGGTGACGCCGATGATCAGGGCCACCAGCGTGGTGACGATGCCGACCATCAGCGACACCCGCGCACCGTAGAGCGTGCGCACGAACAGGTCGCGGCCGTTGGCGTCGGTGCCGAACCAGTGGCTGTTTTCCAGCGTCGGCGGGATGCCGATCGCCTCCCAGTAGACGGCGTCGTAGTCGTGCGGGCTGAGCCAGGGGGCGAACAGCGCCAGCAGGGCGATGAAGCCCAGCACGATCATGCTGGCCACGGCCATCTTGTTGGCGAACAGGCGGCGGCGGGCGTCGTCCCACAGGGACCGGCCCTGGACCTCCTCCCCCGCCTTGGCGATCAGCTCGGACCGTGCCCGGCCGCCTGTGATGTCCTGCACCATGGGTCAGTTCGCTCCTACTCGGCAGCCTGCGCCTGCGACCGTTCCCAAAGGACGGTGCAGGGAATTTCCATCAGATCCGACCAGTGCAGGTCGTACCCGTACTCGCCGATGGTCACGGCGTCGAACCGGGACGGCTCCTCGCGCAGCGGCGCGAAGATGTCGAAGCGCGACACGATGTCGGACAGGTCGATGACGGACGTGCCACCGACGTCCCACGCCACCTTGACGCGGAACCCCGGCATCGTCGTCACGGCCTTGATCCGTGGTGTGCGCACTCCCCTCACCCCCTCAATCCGTTCAGCGCCTGGAACATCGCCACGATAGCATCGCGATTGTCCCTGGCCCACTCCATCACCTCCGGCGGAACAGCGCGGCTGTCACCCTTGATCACCCGCAGCGACGCCGCGTCCACCAGCATGTCCTCGTCCGGGCCGACGATGTGGAAATGTGGCGGGTTGTGGTCCCCCGGACCGTAGACCTTCACCTGCCATTTGCCGAAGCGCTTCAGCGTCGGCATTCATCGCCGCTCAGTCATAGCGCACCCGTGGATCGAGCAGACCGTAAACGAGGTCCACAAGAAGGTTCATCATGACGATCAGCGTGCCGTAGGTGATCACGGTGCCCATCACCAGTGTGTAGTCGCGGTTGATCGCACCCTGGATGAAGTAGCGGCCGATGCCCGGCAGGCCGAAGATCTGCTCGATCACGACCGAGCCGGTGACGAGGCCGGCGATGGCGGGCCCGAGGTACGAGACCACCGGCAGCAATGCCGCGCGCAGCGTGTGGCGCCAGATGATCAGCCGTTCCGGCAGGCCCTTGGCATGGGCGGTGCGCACGAAGTTGGAGCGCAACACCTCCACCATGCCGCCGCGGGTCAGGCGGCTGATGATGGCGATCTGCGGCAGGGCCAGCGCCACCACCGGCAGGATCATGTGGTTGATCGCCCCCCCGCCCCAGCCGGCCACCGGCAGCCAGCCGAGATAAATCCCGAACACGAGCGTCAGCAGCGGCGCCATCACGAAGTTCGGGATGGTGATGCCGACCATGGAGAAGCCCATGACCGTGTAGTCGGTCGAGGTGTTCTGGCGCATGGCGGCGATCACGCCCAGCGTGCAGCCGATGCAGACGGCCAGGATGATGGCGGTGAGGCCGAGGCGGATGGAGACCGGGAAGCCGGTGCCGATCAGCTCGCTGACCGTGAAATCCTTGTAGGTGAAGGAGGGCCCGAAATCGCCCTGCAGCGCGTTGCCCAGATAGATCAGGAACTGCTGCCAGACCGGTTTGTCCAGATTGTACGCGGCCTTGAGGTTGGCCTCGATCTCCGGCGGCAGCACGCGTTCGCTGTCGAACGGACCGCCCGGCGCCGAATGCATCAGGAAGAAGGAAAGGGCGACGATGACCAAAAGCGTGGGGATCGCTTCCAGCAGCCGCCGGACTGCATAGGACAACATCTTCGGGGAACCCTTTCGCCCGCGCGCCTCTGCCATGCACCGGATGCAGTCCGGGCGGGCGCGATGACGTTTCTGTGAAAAATCGGCGCCTGTCAACCGCGCGACGTTATGGAGAGATAGTTGCGCCGGGACCCCTTCCAGAGCAAGCGGAGTCTGGCGGGACCGCCCCGTCCGCAACTTTGTGATTCCGCAGCAAGGGGTATCGGACCGATGCGGTCCGGCATCCCGCATCTGCCAGGGTGGGGGGACGCCGGAGCGCCCCGCCGGACCCACCCCTTCGAACGGGGCGTGGCAGGGGCGACGGCGGCGCATGGGAAAGGCCCGGAATGCCTGCCGCATGCATTTGATCGGGCATGGAATCTGCGCTAAACCGGCTTCCGCACAACCGGCCCCGCCCGCGCGTGCCCCCGGACGCTGGAGCCGGGACCAGGCCGCACGGCGGCGGGGCACAGAGAACGACCCCGTTGGAGGAGTCCCCGCAGTGTCCACGACCACCGGTCAAGACAGCCTGAAGACCCGCAAGACCCTGACGGTCGGCGGCAAGAGCTACGACTATTTCAGCATCCCCGAGGCGGAGAAGACCCTCGGCGACGTGTCCCGCCTGCCCTTCTCCATGAAGGTGCTGCTGGAGAACTTGCTGCGCTTCGAGGATGGGCGCACGGTGACCGTGGACGACGTCAAGGCCGTCGCCCAGTGGCTGCGGGACAAGCGCTCCGACCGCGAGATCGCCTACCGCCCGGCGCGCGTGCTGATGCAGGACTTCACCGGCGTCCCCGCCGTCTGCGATCTGGCCGCCATGCGCGAGGCGATGGCCGACCTGAAGGGCGACCCGCAGAAGATCAATCCGCTGACGCCCTGCGACCTCGTCATCGACCACTCCGTGATGGTCGACGCCTTCGGCAGCCCGAAGGCCTTCGAGGAGAACGTGGAGCTGGAGTTCCAGCGCAACGGCGAGCGCTACGCCTTCCTGCGCTGGGGCCAGAAGGCCTTCCGGAACTTCCGCGTGGTGCCGCCGGGTACCGGCATCTGCCACCAGGTGAACCTGGAATACTTGGCCCAGACCGTCTGGACCGACCAGGACCAGTCCGGGAAGACCGTCGCCTACCCCGACACGCTGGTCGGCACCGACAGCCACACCACCATGGTGAACGGTCTCGCGGTGCTGGGCTGGGGTGTCGGCGGCATCGAGGCCGAGGCGGCCATGCTGGGCCAGCCCATCTCCATGCTGATCCCGGAGGTCGTGGGCTTCAAGCTGACCGGCAAGCTGAAGGAGGGGGCGACCGCCACCGACCTGGTGCTGACCGTGACGCAGATGCTGCGCGCCAAGAAGGTGGTCGGCAAGTTCGTGGAGTTCTATGGCCCCGGCGTGCAGAACCTGACGCTGGCCGACCGCGCCACCATCGCCAACATGGCGCCCGAATACGGTGCCACCTGCGGCATCTTCCCGGTGGACGCCGAGACGATCCGCTTCCTGGAGTTCACCGGCCGCGACAAGGAGCGTTGCGCCCTGGTTGAGGCCTACGCCAAGGCCCAGGGCATGTGGCTGGAGCCGGGTGCGGCCGATCCGGTCTTCACCGACACGCTCGAACTCGACCTCGGCACCGTTGAAAGCTCGCTCGCCGGGCCGAAGCGCCCGCAGGACCGGGTGCAGCTCTCCAACGCCGCCGGCGACTTCGCCAAGTTCCTGGCCACGGATGTGGCCGGCCGCCCGACCAGCCAGCCCGTGGCGGTCAAGGGAACGGACTACAGCGTCGACCACGGCCATGTGGTGATCGCGGCGATCACCAGCTGCACCAACACCTCCAACCCGTCGGTGCTGGTCGCGGCAGGCCTCGTCGCCCGCAAGGCGGCGGCCCTGGGCCTGACCCGCAAGCCGTGGGTGAAGACCTCGCTCGCCCCCGGCTCCCAGGTCGTGACCGACTATCTGGTGGCCTCCGGCCTCCAGGCGGATCTGGACAAGCTCGGCTTCAACCTCGTCGGCTACGGCTGCACCACCTGCATCGGCAATTCGGGCCCCCTGCCCGACCCGATCGCCCAGGCGGTGGACGAGGGCAAGCTGACCGTGGCGTCAGTCCTGTCCGGCAACCGGAACTTCGAGGGCCGCGTGAACCCGCAGGTGCGGGCGAACTACCTGGCGTCCCCGCCCCTGGTGGTGGCCTACGCCATCGCGGGCACCATGCACCTGGACCTGACCCGCGACCCGATCGGCACCGGCAGCAACGGCCAGCCCGTGTATCTGAAGGACATCTGGCCGTCCAACAAGGAGATCGAGGACACCATCCGGCAGTACCTGACGCCGGAGATGTTCAAGTCCCGCTACGCCAACGTCTTCCAGGGCCCGACCCAGTGGCAGGGCATCGCCACGGCGGAGGGCCAGACCTACCGCTGGCAGGACAATTCGACATACGTGAAGCTGCCGCCCCTGTTCGACGGCATCACCATGACGCCGGACGCGGTCAGCGACGTGCGCGGCGCCCGGGCGCTCGCCATCCTCGGCGACAGCATCACCACCGACCACATCAGCCCGGCCGGCAACATCAAGAAGGCGAGCCCGGCCGGCGAGTACCTGCTGGGCTATCAGGTGCGCCCGGAGGACTTCAACAGCTACGGGGCGCGGCGCGGCAACCATGAGGTCATGATGCGGGGCACCTTCGCCAACATCCGCATCAAGAACGAGATGGTGCCGGGTGTCGAAGGCGGGGTGACCAAGTACATCCCCACTGGCGAGACCATGCCGATCTACGACGCCGCCATGCGGTACCAGGCCGACGGCACGCCGCTGGTCGTGATCGCGGGGCAGGAGTACGGCACCGGCTCCAGCCGCGACTGGGCGGCCAAGGGTACCCGCCTCTTGGGCGTGAAGGCCGTGGTGGCGGAGAGCTTCGAGCGCATCCACCGCTCCAACCTGGTCGGCATGGGCGTGCTGCCGCTCCAGTTCCCGGCCGGCGTGAACCGCCAGACCCTGAAGCTGGACGGCACGGAGACCTACGACATCGGCGGCGTGGAGGCGGGGCTGAAGCCGCGCATGACGCTGACCATGACGATCACCCGCGCCGACGGGCGGAAGGACACGGTGGACCTGCTCTGCCGCATCGACACCCTGGACGAGGTCGACTACTACAAGCACGGCGGCATCCTGCAGTACGTGCTGCGCGGGCTGGCGGCGCCGAAGGTGGCGGCGGAGTAACACTGGCAGACAGCCGCAGCGCCCTCAGTCGGGCGCTGCGGATTTCCCTTGCCCGCACCGCCGGAAATGGCGATATAGGGCGGGTCCCTCGCGTCTCGTATGTGTTGGTGAGACGTGGCGGCCTATGTAGGGGGTCCCTGCGGGGACCCCTTTTTATTGTCCAGTGACGCAACCATGGATCGTGTAGCGATCTTCGTCGATGCCGGATATCTGTTCGCCCAGGGATCGGCCGCGATCATGGGGAGCAGGCAGCCGCGCCGGCTCGTGGATTTGGACATCGCGACCACGGTCGCGGAACTCAGGGCCACCGCCGATCGGGTCAGCGGCCTCCCGCTCCTGCGCGTCTACTGGTACGATGGCGCCTCCGCCTACCGGGGCCGAACGGAGGAACACAACCGCATAGCCCAGGTGCCAGACGTCAAGTTGCGGCTGGGGATCGTTAATAGCGCTGGCGAGCAGAAGGGTGTGGACTCCCTTATCGTCACCGACATGATCGACCTCGCCCGAAACAAGGCCATGGCGGACGCGCTACTGCTTTCAGGCGATGGCGATCTTCTGCCCGGTCTGGTCATCGCCCAGTCGTTCGGTGTGCGCGTCCATCTTCTCGGCATCGAGCCCAGCAGGGCGTCACAGTCGCCCCAGCTGCTCGACGAGGCGGACACGACGGCCGAATGGGGCCGGGAGGTTGTGACCCGAATCCTGTCATTCCGGCCCCCGGAAACAATGTCCGCCCTGCCTCCCCCCGTCGCCGCCACGGCGCCCGTCGCCGCCCGGCCGCTCCCCGCTATCGTGGCGGACTTCGTGGAATCCCTCACGCCGGAGGATCGCGCCAGGATTGCGGCCTTGGACGGCCCATCGCCGGTCGTCCCACGGGATATCGACTGTCGGCTGCTTGGAACCTGCGGCAAGCTGCTTGGTCGCGACCTCGATGCCGACGAAAAGCGCACCATGCGTCGGCTGGCGATCCAACACGCCAGGACCGGCGAACCCGCCCTGTGAGGCACCCCGATCCAGGCCCTGTGATACGCTGTGTTACGCCGTGTTACGTTTTTGGGCGGTTTGGGGTGTAACGTAACACGGAGGCGGCACGGACCCCGCCGCGATTTATGGGCATTATGTCCTATATACTGGCCCGGGGCAAGGCCGCAGGGCCCAACCCGCGCCCCCTCACCAATGCGGCGGGGGTTTTTCGTCCTGGGGGCTGGGGCGCCAGCCGGATTCGGCGTCGGCGAGGCGGTCGGCGAGGCCGCGCAGTCGCTCGGTCAGGCGGTCGATCAGGCGGCCCTGGTCGGCGACGACGGCGGAGAGCTCGTCGGCCATGCGCTCCTGGTGCGTCAGGCGGATTTCCAGCTCCACCACGCGGGCCAGCAGCTCCTCGCGCGTGGGTGCGTTCGTGTCCGTCACTGGACGCGGCGGACCTTGGTGATGGCGTTGCGGCCGGCGACCAGCAGGTTGTAGCTGCCGATCAGCCCGCGCTCGATCACCACGGCCTCCCCCGTCTTGGGCGGGGCGCGCATGGCCTCCAGCGTCGTCCAGGTCTGCCCGTTGTCGAGCGCCAGGGTGAAGCGGCCGGGCGAGCCCTGGCGGACGGCGGTGACGCGGGCGGCGATGTAGTCGAGCTCGCCCGATTCCCTGCGCGCCTGCTCCTGCACCTCCTGGGGCAGCCGCTCCGCCCCGAAGCGCTCCAGCGGCGTCGGGCCGGGGGCGGCGGGCGCCGCCGCGGGGGCCGCAGGGAGCCCGAGCGCCGGCACCGTGCGGTCGTAGCAGGCGAGGCGCTCGGCCGGGTCGGCGATGTCCCGGCATTTCAGCACGGCGCCGACATTGGCGTTGGCGTCGGCCAGTGCCGGGGCCGCCGTCAGCAGGAGGGCTGAGACGAGGGTGGCGGCCAGGGTGGCGGCCAGCGCGGGGGCGAAGAGGATCGCGCGCATGGGCGGGGACCTCAGGGCACCAGCTCGATGGCGTAGTTCTCGATCACCGTGTTGGCCAGCAGCTTGCGGCACATGGCGTCCACGGTGGCGCGGGCGGCCTCGGGATCGGTCTCCTCCAGGTCGAGCTCGATCAGCTTGCCCTGGCGCACCTCGCCGACGGAGAGGAAGCCCAGCGTGTGCAGCGCGTGGCCGATGGCCTTGCCCTGGGGATCGAGCACGCCGTTCTTCAGGGTGACGGTGACCTTGGCCTTCATGGTCTTTCTCGCACGGGCATGGAGGGAGGGGTTCACTGCACCAGCTTCGGCGCGGCGTGGTCGCCGGGGCCGGCCTCGGGCAGGATGCCGAGGCGGCGGGCCACCTCCTGGTAGGCCTCCGCCACGTTGCCGAGATCCTGGCGGAAGCGGTCCTTGTCCAGCTTCTCGTTGGTCTTCACGTCCCACAGGCGGCAATTGTCCGGGCTGATCTCGTCGGCCAGGACGATGCGCATCTCCTCGTTCTCCCACAGGCGGCCGAACTCCACCTTGAAGTCGACGAGGCGCAGGCCGATGCCCAGGAACAGGCCCGACAGATAGTCGTTCACGCGCAGCGCCAGGGCCAGCATGTCGTCCAGGTCCTGCGGAGCGGCCCAGCCGAAGGCGGTGATGTGCTCCTCAGATACCATGGGGTCGCCCAGCTCGTCGGACTTGTAATAGTACTCGACGATGGAGCGGGGGAGCTGGGTGCCCTCCGGGATGCCGAAGCGCTTGGTCAGGGACCCGGCCGCCACGTTGCGGACCACCACCTCGATCGGGATGATCTCCACCTCGCGGATCAGCTGCTCGCGCATGTTGAGGCGGCGGACGAAGTGGGTTGGGATGCCGATCTCCCCCAGCTTCATCATCAGATATTCGGAGATGCGGTTGTTCAGCACGCCCTTGCCGGTGATCGTGCCCTTCTTCTGGGCGTTGAAGGCGGTGGCGTCGTCCTTGAAGTACTGGACGAGGGTGCCGGGCTCCGGCCCTTCGAACAGGATCTTGGCCTTGCCCTCATAGATCCGCCGGCGTCGTGTCATCTGCAATCCGTCCAAGAAGCGTGGCCCGCCGCGACCGACAACAGGCCAGGCGGGCCATACAAGCGGTTTTGACCCGCAGGCGGGGCCATGCGGGTCGGTCGGTGCGGTATAGCAGGCCGGGCCCCCCGACACAACGGAGCCACCCGCATGGCAGACAGCGGACGGGGCCGGGCCGGGGACTGTCACAGGGGCGGCCCCGGGCCGGTCAGCCCGCGAGGCCGATCGTCAGGGCCACGGCGGCGACGATGCGCGACAGGTCGGAGTCCGACAGGCGCCCGATGACGGCGCCGACACGGTTCCGGGTCACGGTCGTGGGCTTGTCCGCCATTGCTTGCGAGACCGTGCGCAAACCGTTTCCGGGAGTGGGCTCAACCGTCACGCGCACGTCGGCGGTTTCCAGCACGGATGTGAACTGGACGATCACGATGGAGGGATGGGTCGGGGGGAACGTATCGGTCTGAATGATGACGGCGGGACGCGGCTTGCCGTAGTCGCCGGACGTGGCGACCGTCACCACGTCACCGCGTTTCATCCAAATCCTCGTTGTCGAACATGCTCACGGCCTCGATCCAGCGGAGCGCCTCGGCCTCCTCCTCGGGATCGAGATTGGCCATCTGGGCCGCGATCCTGGCCCGAACCTCAGGCGACCGGGCGTCCGGCAGCACGATCCGCACCTCACGCAGGCCCGCGGCCTTCAGGCGTTCGCGATACTGTCGTACCCGTGCTGCACCGGTGCCCATGGCGGCCTCCTCGGCAAGCGTTACGCGTAACATACAGCGGAAAGCCTCACACCTCAACCGGGGCATAGGGCGTCACGTCCGGGCGGCCGGGGGCGAACAGCCAAAGGGGCTTCGTCCCCAGCCGCTCCACCGACGGCAGGGCGATCAGGCTCGCGCTGCCGGTTTCGAAGCCCGTGTCGGTGACGACGCACATAGCGCCGCGCGGGCCGGCGTCGCCGGACCAGATGCGGCTGCCCATCAGCTCCGCCCAGCGGGACCAGTCGCCCCCATCGGTACCGGGAGCATCGGGATCGGGCGGGTCGGCGGCGCGGAACAGGGGCAGGTACATGCGCTGGCGCGGGCTGGCCTTCGTGTCGTTCAGGTCGGACGCCGTGACCATGGAGACTCCCGTCGGCACGGCCTGGACCCGCAACCGGCGGCGCCCGCCGCGCAGGCCCGCCCGCCGGTTGGTCAACACCATTGCGTCCCGGTTGTCGGCCACCAGAAGGTTGAAGGGGCGGTAGGCATCCGGGTCCAGGTCTGCCAGCGCCTCGGCCGCCGCGGCGGCGTCCGCATGGTCCAGCGCCTCCAGCACCAGTTCCCCGCGCGAGCGCTTGCCGGGGGCCGGGCCCAGCGACTTCTCCCCGTTGAGCACGGCGGCGACCACGCCCGTGTCGTTGAGGCCGAGCCAGCTTCCCCCCGCCGTCTCGTCCAGCCCCGCCGTCACGTCCGGCCGGTCGGGCCAATGGCGGGCCGGCGGCTTCCATGGGCGGCCCGCCATCTCGTCCCGGTTGGCGGCCAGGATCAGCGGCCAGGCGTGGCCCGGACGGCGCAGGATGACGACACTGCACATCGAACGGATTCCCCTTTCGCATCCATGGCTTGACCTAGCGCAATCCGGGCGCGCCGGGATAGCCTTAAACCCGTGTTCGAAGGGCGTGGCGCGCGAACGGGACCCGGTCTATAAGGGCACCCGAACGCGGGCATGACCACCCCGGACGACCGACACGCCCGAGCCGGCCAGAGGAAACGATGACCACCTTCGACGAGCGCGAACAGGCCTTCGAGAACAAGTTCAAGCACGACCAGGAGATGCTGTTCCGCATCTATGCCCGGCGGGCGAAACTGGTCGGGCTGTGGGCGGCGGAGCATCTGGGCCTGACCGGCGACGAGGCCGACGCCTACGCCAAGCACATCGTGGCGGTCGATTTCGAGGAGGCCGGCCACAAGGACATCCTGCGCAAGGTCAAGGCCGACCTGGACGCCAAGAACGTCGGCATCTCCGAGCACAAGATCGAGAAGGAGATGGAGCGCCTGCTCGAGGTCGCGCGGGAGCAGATCCAGGCGGGGTGAGCGGTTCGTTTCAGGGCGCGATCTCGGGGTGCGGCCGGAGTTTGAGGTCGGCCGGCAGGTCCAACGCGAAGTGCTCTGCGAGGGCGCTGCGGAACGCGGCCTCGTCGGCGATGCGGATCGTCTCCACCGTTTCCCCGCGCCGGATCTTCAGCTCCCCGTTCAGGATACTGCGCCGATCTCCCGGCCGGTTCCGGGCGGCGATGCGGTTCTGCACGAACCGGGATGTCGGGAAGGTCGCGGTGTAGTGGTTCGCGATCTCCAGATCCGCGTCCGCCACCGGGTCGTCGGGCGACATCCAGTAGAGCGGCCGCCACTCCCCATCCAGGAACACCTGCGTCTCCAGGCCCGGCGCCCAGGCGGACGGCATCAAGCGCCAGCGTTCGCCGTAAACGTCCCGCTCCACCCCGGGCTCCCAGGGGAGCGGGGCCAGCAGGCCGAACCCGCCAAACCCGTTATCGGCCAGGAAGACATGGCCGCCCACCTCCACCGCAGCACCAGATGCGTCCGCCCATGCGGCACGCCGGTGCGCCACATGACCCGGGCCAGCATGCGGCGCACGCGGAAGCCCTGCCGTTCCAGCATCGCCGCCATCAGCGTGTTCTGCTCGAAGCAGTAGCCGCCGCGACGGGCCGTCACCAGCTTGGCGAACACGGCCTCAGGCTCCAGCCGGATCGGGTGCTGTGGGTCGGCCTGGATGTCCATGTTCTCGAACGGGATGGCGCCGGCGTGGGCCACGTGGATCGCCGCCAGCCCGTCCCCGTCCACGCGCACCGGGCCGGACAGGCCGATGCGGGCGAGATAGGCGCCGACGTCCATCACCCCTCTCCCGGAACTTACTGGCCGAACACCCGGGCGAAGATCGTGTCCACGTGCTTGGTGTGGTAGCCGAGGTCGAAGGCCTCGTCGATCGTCGCCGGAGTCAGGTGCCGCATCACCTCCTCGTCGGCCTTCAGGAGGGTGCGGAAATCCTTGCCCTCCAGCCAGACGGGCATGGCGTTGCGCTGGACCGCGCGGTAGGCGTCCTCCCGGCTCATCCCGGCCTGGGTCAGGGCCAGCAGCACGCGCTGCGAATTGTGCAGCCCGCCGAGCTGGTCGAGGTTGGCCTTCATGTTCTCCGGATAGACCACCAGCTTGTCGATCACGCCGGTGAGGCGGGCGAGCGCGAAGTCCAGCGTCACCGTGGCGTCGGGGCCGATCATGCGCTCCACGCTGGAATGGCTGATGTCCCGCTCGTGCCAGAGGGTGACGTTCTCCAGCGCCGGTGTGACGTAGGCGCGGACCATGCGGGCGAGGCCGGTGAGGTTCTCCGTCAGCACCGGGTTCCGCTTGTGCGGCATGGCGCTGCTGCCCTTCTGGCCGGGGCTGAAATACTCCTCCGCCTCCCGCACCTCCGACCGCTGGAGGTGCCGGATCTCGGTCGCCAGATTCTCGATGCTGGCGGCGATGACGCCCAGCACGCCGAAGAACATGGCGTGACGGTCGCGCGGGATGATCTGGGTGCTGACCGGCTCCACCGCGAGGCCGAGCCTTGCGGCCACATGCTCCTCCACGCGCGGGTCGATGTTGGCGAAGGTGCCGACGGCGCCCGAGATGGCGCAGGTGGCCACCTCCGCCCGGGCGGCCTGGAGCCGCACCTTGTTACGGGCGAAGGCGGCGTAGTGGCCGGCCAGTTTGACGCCGAAGGTCGTCGGCTCCGCATGGATGCCGTGGCTGCGGCCGATGGTGGGGGTGTGCCTGTGCTCCAGCGCGCGGCGCTTCAGCGCGGCCAGCAGGGCATCCAGATCGGCCAGCAGCAGGTCGGCGGCCTGGGTCAGCTGGACGGCGAGGCAGGTGTCCAGCACGTCCGAGCTGGTCATGCCCTGGTGGACGAAGCGCGCCTCCGGCCCGACATGTTCGGCCAGATTGGTCAGGAAGGCGATGACGTCGTGCTTGGTCTCCCGCTCGATCTCGTCGATGCGGGCGATGTCCCACTTGCCCCGCTCCCACACGGCCTTGGCCGCCTCGCGCGGGACGATGCCGAGGTCGGCCATGGCGTCCATGGCGTGGGCCTCGATCTCGAACCAGATGCGGAACCGGTTCTCCGGCTCCCAGATGCGGGTCATCTCGGGGCGGGAATAGCGCGGGATCATGGGCGGGCTCTGTCGCTGGCGGGCCGAAACCGGGCGGGACCATAGGGCCGGACGGGCGGGCTGGCAAATGCGCCGCGCGCAACCCGCTTGACACCGGGACGGGGCCCACTAATAATTAACCATATGGTTAATCATCAGGTCGACACGGCGGGCCTGGACCGCGTATTCCACGCCTTGGCGGACCCGACCCGCCGGGCCGTTCTGGGGCGGCTGTCGCGCGGCCCGGCCAGCGTGGGCGCGCTCCAGGCCGAGGCCGCGCCGGGCATCACCGCCCCCGCCCTGTCCAAGCATCTGCGGGTGCTGGAGGGGGCGGGCCTGCTGCGGCAGGAGCGGCGGGGCCGGGTTCGCCTGTGCCGGCTGGAACCTGAAGCGCTGGCCGCCGCCGAAGCCTGGATGGAGGAGACGCGGCGGTTCTGGTCCACGCGGCTGGATGAGCTGGCCGCACTGTTAGAGGACGACACGGGAGGTGAGCGATGATCACGGACCAAGCCGCGACGATGTCCGCCCCGGCCCATGCGATCGTCACCGTCGACCGGCTGATCCCGGCACCGGTGGCCGAGGTCTGGCGCGCCTGGACGGACCCGGCGGTGATGACGCGCTGGTGGGGCAAGTTGGAGGGCTTGACCCTGTTCCGCTGCGAGATGGATGTGCGGCCGGGCGGCACCTACCGTTACGCCATGCGGCCCGCCGCCGACCCGGCCGGCCCGGTGGAGGCCTGCCACGGCACCTACCGGGAGGTGGCACCGGGCGAGCGGCTGGTCTTCACCTGGAGCTGGGACAACGGTGCGGTGCGCGACACGCTGGTGACCGTGACCTTCACGCCGGAGGGCGGCGGCACCCGGGTGCGCGTGCGGCACAGCAACCAGCCCACACCCGACATCGCCGCCAACCACCGGTCCGGCTGGACCCACATGCTGGCCGATCTGGGGGCGTGGTTCGGGTGATCAGGGTGAGCAGAGGGTGATCATCGCCTCCGGCGTGAGCCCGGTCAGCGTCTCGGCGTTCATCGACAGATCCGGGCGGATCGGGTCGTCGGCCCGGCCCCATTGGACGACGATGTTGCGGCGGGGACGGCCGCTGATATTGGGCGGCCCCCCATGGATGACCTTGGGGTGGATGACGACGACCGAGCCGGCGGGACACACGGCCGTTTCCAAAGGCTCCAACGGAGGCGACGGATGCCCTTTGCCGAAGCGGCCTTCCGCCGCGTCGTCGGAAAGACGGTGCGAACCGACCGCGAAGCGGGTCGCGCCGCTTTCCGCGTCCATGCCGTCCAGGCAGATCATCATGCGCAGGAAGGTCGACCCGCGCGGGCAGAGGTAGCGGTTGGGGAAGTCGCGGTGCCAGGCGATGCCGCTGCCGACCCGGGGCGCCTTCATGGTCACGTTGGCGAAGTGGCAGCGGATGTCGTCGGTCTCCAGCAACGCCCGCGCCAGGGAGACCAGGGCAGGCTGCGCGATCAGGGGGATCAGTTCCGGCAGGGTCCGCCCAAGATCGCCGATGATGAACAGGGCGTCGCCCACGGCGGCGGCGGGGATGCCGCCGCGACGGTGATCGGGCAGATCACGTTCGAAGACGTGCGGGCTGGAACGCTCGGGCGGCAAAGTCTGGACGACCTGCTGGAACCGCTCGATCGCGGCGACCGCCGCTCTCACCGTCGCGAGCTCGACGACCGCCGGAAGGATCGTGAAGCCCCGGTCGGAATACGCGCCACGCCACCCTTCAGTCGTGAGCCTTGCCATTGTGATGGTCGGCGCCTTCCGCACCCGTCCACTCCGCCGTCAGGCTGGCATAGTAGGCGGCGACGGCGTCGATGTCGCGGTCGGACAGGCGGACGGCCACGGCCCGCATGCTGGCCAGCGGGTCGTCCTTGCGCAGCCCCTCCCTCCAGCGGCGGAGCTGGTCGGCGGTGTAGGCGGCGTGCTGGCCGGCGAGCGGGGGAATGATCGGACTTTTCCCCATCGCGGTCGGCCCGTGGCAGGCGGCGCAAGGTTGCAACCCGGCCGCCTTGTCCCCCTGGGCGTGCAGGATGGCGCCCCGTGTGAGGAGGTCGCGCTCCGGCGCGGGCGGGGTGATGCCGGGAGCGGTCCGCCGGGAGGCGTAGTAGGCGGACACGGTCCACCAGTCATCCTCGGCCAGCGCCTTGGCGATGGGCGTCATCACCGGATGCGGACGCAGGTCGTAGGCATAGGCCCGCATGGCGCCCCACAGGTAGGGGGCGGGCATGCCGCCGATGCGGGGAACTCCGCCCGCCGGCATGCCGCCGATGCGGGGAACTCCGCCCGCCGCGTCCCCCGACCCGTCCACCCCGTGGCAGAGCAGGCAGGCGTTGCGAACCCCGCCCCCGCCGCCGCTGGTCATCACGTACTGGCCGCGCTGGACCGCGTCGCCCTCTGGTGGCAGGTCGCCGGCCCCCTGAACCTTGGGAAGGTCGGGGAAGTAGGGCCGGTCGTTGGCCGCCGTCTCCTTCGCCTCCCCGTCGCGGGACCGCTCGGCATGCGGCTCCTTGCAGCCGGCGAGCAGGGCCAGGGCCATCAGTGCCAAGGCGGCGTGCCGGTTCCTTCCCCTCATGCCGACCCCTCCCGCCCCGTCCGCGTCGCCCGGTGATGAAACCCGGTCCGGAGCGCATGGTTGCAGACGGGGCGGGGAACCGGCGCACGGCCCCGGCGTTGCCGGAGGGATGCCGACCGGGCCGGAGTGGCCTTCGCGGGGCCGCCGCCGGGAGCCTGCCGATGCCCCAGCTCTTCCCAAGACGGGCCGACACGATCCTGCGCGCGGCGGTGGCACTGGCCGTGCTGGCGCTGGTGCTGGCGGGGCTGGTGGCGCGCGGGGTGATCGATCCGGCAAGGCTGACGGGGGCCGCCACCGGCGCGCAGGCGGCGGTGCCGCAGCCTTCGGACTTCAGCCACCGGCTGCACGCGGGGGAGATCGGCATCGGCTGCCGCATGTGCCACACCAGCGTCGCCAAGGGGCCGGAGGCGGGTTATCCGCAGCAATGGACCTGCGCCTCCTGCCATCTGGCGCTCGACCCCAAGCCGGAGCTGGACTGGCGCGTGGCCTGGAACCGGGTGCGGCCGCTTCAGGAGGGGGTCTACTTCCACCACGGCATCCATGTGGCGCGCGGCATCGGCTGCGCCACCTGCCACGGGCCGGTGGAAACCATGATCCGCGTCTTCCCGGTGCGGGAGTTCACCATGCAATGGTGCCTGGACTGCCACCGCGACCCGGCCCCGGCGCTGGGACCGCCGGGCGCCCAGTTCCGTACAGCCGCCGCCCCGCCGCCCCCGGCCCACGAGGGCGGGGCGTTGCTGGCGCTGTACGGGATCGAGCCGTCCCGCCTCGACCATTGCTATGTCTGCCACCGATGACAGGGCCATCCGCCATGAGGCCCCACCCGATACGGGACGGGTTCCCCGCCATCGACACCCTGCCGGAGCCGACGCGGCGGGGCGTGCTGAAGGCGATGGGCGCCAGCATCGCCCTGATGGCGGCGGGGTGCGACGACGGCCCGCCGGCGGAGGCGGTACCCTATGTGCGCCAGCCGGAGAACCTCGTTCCCGGCCGCCCGCGCTTCTACGCCACGGCCACGGTGATGGACGGGTACGCCCAGCCCGTGGTGGCGGAGGTGCATATGGGCCGCCCCACCCGCCTGGACGGCCATGGGCAGAGCGCCGCCAACCCCACCGCCGCCAGCGTCTTCACCCAGGCGGAGGCGCTGTCCCTCTACGATCCAGATCGCCTGCCGGAACCGGTTCTGGACGGGGAGCCGGTGACACGGGCGGCGCTGGACACGCGGCTGGCGGAACTTGCGGACACGCTGGCCGGGACGAAGGGGGCGGGGCTGCGGCTGCTGACGGGGCCGGTGACCGCCCCGACCACGCTGCGGCTGATGGACGACCTGCGCGCCCGCCTGCCGGAGATGCGGGTGCACCGCTGGGCCCCGCTGGCGGACGGGCGGACGGAGGCCGCCGCCCGCGCGTTCGGCCGGCCGCTGGAGATCAGGGCGGACATCGCGGCGGCCGGAGCCGTGGTCTGCGTCGGCGCCGACCCGCTGGGACCAGGACCGGCGCAGATGGAACAGGCGGGTGCCTGGGCCGTGCGCCGTCGCGCCATGCTGGCGGGCGAGCGGCGGGTGCGGCCGGTGCTGGTGGCGGAGGCGGCGAAGACCCTGACCGGCGCCCGCGCGGACCACCGGCTGGCCGTGCGGGAGGGGCGCATGCCGCTGCTGCTGGACGCGCTGGCGGAGCTGCTGGGCCTCCACACCCCGGATGCGCCGGCCGACCTGACGCTGATCGAGCGGGCCTGGGTGGCCCGCGCGACGGAAGCGCTGGTGGCGCCGGGCAGGCCGGGGTTGCTGCTGGCCGGGGAGCGGCTGCCGGTCGCGGCCCAGGCGCGGGCGCTGTCCATCGCCGCCCGGCTGGGACAGTTCGGTACCACCCTTCGGGCGGTCGAGCCGGTGACGCCGCCGCCGTCGGCCGACGAGGGACTGCAGGCCCTGGTCGACGCCATGGCGGCGGGGACAGTCGAGACCCTGGTCATGCTGGATGTCGACCCGGTCCATGCGGCACCCCGCGCCTGGGGCTTCGGCGCGCTGCTGGAGCTTGTGCCGCTGACCATTCATCTGGGGCGCGGGCCGGAGGCGACGAGCCTTGCCGCGCGTTGGCGCATCCCCACGCTCCACGCGCTGGAAAGCTGGGGCGACCCGCGCGGGATCGACGGCACCGTCCACACCCAGCAGCCGACGGTGCGCCCGCTGGTCCAGGGCCTGCAGGCGGCGGAACTGCTGGCCGCACTGGCGGGAGAGCCCCGCCCGGCGCAAGCACTGGTGCGGGAGACCTGGGCGGGACACTGGCCGGCGGAGCGCTTCGAGGAGGCCTGGACCGCCGCCCTGCGGCAGGGGCTCATCCCGGATACGGCGGCGGCGGCCGTGACGCCGAGCATCGCCGCCGACCTGCCGCCGGCGGATGGCGGCAGTGCCGAGGTCACGGAGACGGGCGTGGTGGAGGTGCTGTTCCGGCCCGACCCCACCGTGCTGGACGGCCGCCACGCCGGGAACGCCTGGCTGCAGGAGCTGCCGAAGCCGTTCACGGCGGCGACCTGGGGAAACCTGGTCTGGATCGGGACGGACCTCGCGGCCGAACTGGGGGTCGCCACCGGCGAGGCGGTCACCGTGCGGGTGGGCGAGGCCGCCGTCAGCGGCCCGGCCTGGGTTTCCCCCGATCAGGCGCCGGGCACGGTCGTGCTGCATCTGGGCTACGGACCGCCGCTGCCCGCCGGTGCGGCGGACGCGGCCGACGGGCTGGGGCACGACGCCTATGCCCTGCGCCCGGCGGAGGCACCCTGGCGTGCCGCGGGAACCATCGCCGCTGGCGGCGTGGCCGACCCGCCCGCCCTGGCGCTGGCCTCCACGGCCGGGCCGCCGCCGGCCCCGCTGATCCGCACCGTGCCGCTGGTGGAGCCGGTGCTGTCGCCCGAACCGCGCCGGACCCAGGGGCCCGGACTGTACGACCGCGACGGGGAGGAGCGCTGGACCTATCCGGTGAACGCCTGGGCCATGACGATCGACCTGGACGCCTGCATCGGCTGCAACGCCTGCGTCATCGCCTGCCAGGCGGAGAACAACGTGCCCACCGTCGGGCGGGAGGAGGTGATGCGCGGCCGGGCGATGCACTGGCTGCGGGTGGAGACGTACGGGGACGACTTCCTGCCCGTGCTGTGCATGCATTGCGAGAAGGCGCCCTGCGAGGTGGGCTGCCCGGTCCACGCCACGGTGCACGGGCCGGACGGGCTGAACCAGATGATCTACAACCGCTGCATCGGCACGCGGACCTGTGCCGCCTACTGCCCCTACGAGGTGCGGCGGTTCAACTATCTGGACTATGCGGACCGGGTGGCGGGGGAGGCCGGGGCGCAGTGGAACCCGGACGTCACCGTGCGGGCGCGCGGGGTGATGGAAAAGTGCACCTTCTGCGTCCAGCGGATCAGCGCCGCCCGAATCCAGGCCAAGATGGACGGGCGACCGATCGCCGACGGGGAGATCCGCACCGCCTGCCAGTCCGCCTGCCCGACGGACGTGTTCAGCTTCGGCGACCTGAACGACCCGGACAGCGCCGTCGCCAGGGCGCAGCGGCTGGGCCGCAGCTACGGCCTGCTGGTGGAGCTGGGGACGGAGCCGCGCACCCGCTATCTCGCCAAGGTGGATACGGGGACCGCATGAGGGGGGCCGGATGAGACGGGCGGCGCTTCTGCTCTGCGCGCTGGCGGTGGCGGGCTGCGACCTGTCCGGCCCGGCGCCGGTACGCCCCTACGACCCGGCCCGGCCGCCGGGCGTGTCCGGCGCCATGGACCCGCCGGATGGTGCCGTGGCGATGGAGGCCGCCGCCCCGGTCAACCCCTACCCGGCCAACCCCTACCCGGCCGACTGGGACGCCGCGGCGCGGGGTGCGGACCTCTACCGGGTCTTCTGCGCGCCCTGCCACGGCGCCGCCGGCCATGGCGACGGGCCGGTGCGGACGATCCTGTCGGTGGCCCCGCCATCCTTCCACGATCCCCGGCTTCGCGAGGCCCCGGACGGGCACCTGCTGCGCGTGATCGAGCATGGGCGGGGCATCATGTACGGCTATGGCAGCAGGGTGACGGCCCCGGAGCGGGCGGACATCGTCGCCTTCCTGCGCGCCTTGCAGGCGAAGGGCGATACATCGCGCTAAACGGGGGCGGCCCGCACGTCCGAAAGGTCGGGCACAGCGACCAGGGAGACGTGGTCCACCCGCCAGTGCAGTCCCCGGACCATGGACTCCGCCTCGGCGAGGCGGTGGGGGTCGACCGTGCCGTCGCGGGGCTTGAGATAGACCGTGCCGGTGATGAACCTCCCCTCCTCCCGCAGGCGGACACGGCTTTCGGCCACCCAGGGCAGGTCGGCCACGGCGGCGCGCACGCGGCCGGGCAGCGGGTCCACCTCCCTGTCGTCGACGCTGCGCGGCACCTCGTCCATCAGGTCGCGGACAGCCGCCAGCGTGTGGCGCACACCGTCGCGTAGCACGTCCACGGCGATGAACAGGGCCGCCGCCGCGTCGGCCCACCATAGGCCGAAGCCGATCCCGACGATGCCGGCCATGGCGGCCACGCCCGTCATCCAGTCGGCCTTGTTCATCAGCGCGTCGGCCCACAGCACCTTGTCGTGCAGCTCCCGCGCCGGGCGCATCTTCAGCCGGCCGAAGACGACCGGCGGCACGACGCTGTAGGCCAGCGCCGCGATCATCAGCCAGCCCATCCAGACGCTGGTCCCGAACAGCTCAACGCTGCCGATCGTGGGGTGCTCGGTCCGGATCAGCGCGGCGGCTCCGTCATAGACCAGGAACAGGCCGACGCACGCCAAGGCCACCGCGCTGACCAGATGGGCGATGGAGGTGACCCGGATGTAGCCGATGGGGAAGCGCCGGTCGGGCGGCCAGTCCTCGATCCAGGTCGCGGTCAGGAAGGCGATCGGGGGGACGAAACTCAGCATGTCCTCCACCCAGGCGGTCTTCATCGCCTGGGAGTTGCCGAGTGCGAGATAGATGACGGTCACGATGCTGGCCAGGAAGACCAGCCAGATCCATTGCAGCCGGCGCGCCCGGGCGATACCGCGCCGCTGCGCCTCCGGAAGGCGGGGCGGTCGGTGCGGGCTCATGGCGGGCCGGAACGCGGCCCGGATCGCGCGTCATGCCGTCGCAGCCGCGCGCCCATGTCGCCCGCCTGCCGCCTGAGGAAATCCTCCACCCGCAGCATCCAGGCGTTCTCCCCCTGTGGCAGCGCCAGCACATGCTGGTCCCGGCGCAGCACTATCCCGGTGGGGACGAGCCCACGCGCGGGCGCCCGCCAGTCGGGAAGCGCGACCAGGGGGACGGCACCCGTGTCGGCCACGGGACGCCCGCCCTCCGCCTCCACCAGGCCCGCCGCCATCAGTTGCGGGCCGACCGCCACCGTCCGTCCGTCCAGACCGTCGGGCCGTTCCACGCCCGGTGCCGCCGCCACGACGAGAGACGTCTTCACGTAGGGGAAGGTGTGCGAGGCGCCCTTGTGCATGGTGACCGCCGCCTTCGTGAACCCGCCGACGGCGAGGTCGACGTCCCGCCGCTCCAGCGCGTCCAACGCCTCGAACGCCGGGGCCCGCAGCCAGTCGACCCGCACCCCCAGGTCCGCCGCGAAGGCGCGCACGAGCTCCGCTTCCGCCCCGGCCGGCTCGCCGTCATCGTCGACGATCACCCAGGGCACATTGTCCACGGCGGCGACGCGGACGACGCCCGTCCGCAGGACGCGGTCCAGCGTTCCGTCCGGATCGCGGGGGAAGCGCGCATCCTGACAGCCGGCCAGCAGCAGCGATGCGAGAAGGACGGCGGCGGTCCGGAGGATGACCGGGAACATGGCGGAGCAACCCGTTCCACGGGTCGATGTTCCTGAAGGCGATCGGACCGCGCGCCTGCGTAGGCCCCGCCGCGTGCGCGGCAATCGGGCCCTTTGGCCGTCGCCACGCCGAATGGCGACATATCATTCTATATCTAAGGGTAGGATTGCCCCCGATCGATCGGGGTGTATTTCGCATTAACGCAAAATTAACCACAAATTCGGGTAGGCGACGATGCTTGGCTTCATCCGCGATGTCGGCCGCAAGGCGACGAATGAGCGGCGTTCCGCGCAGATGGTGGAGGAGATGCCGACCGCCGTGATGCTGTGCGACCTGGACGGGTTCCGCATCACCTACATGAACGCGGCCACCCGGCGGACGCTGAAATCGATCGAGCATGTCCTGCCGATGCCGGTGGACCGGATGCTGGGACAGAGCATCGACATCTTCCACAAGGTGCCGTCGCACCAGCACAAGCTGCTGTCCGATCCGCGCAACCTGCCGCACAGGGCGCGCATCACCATCGGCGGCGAGGTGCTGGACCTGCTGATCACGGCCGTGATGGACGGCGGACGCTATGTCTGCCCGATGCTGACCTGGGAGGTGGTGACCGAGAAGGTCCGCGCCGAGGGCGAACGGGAGAAGCTGCTGCGCATGCTGGACGAGATGCCGGTCGCCGTCATGCTGGCGGACCCCGCGACGGGCGTGATCACCTACATGAACGACACGTCGCGCGCCACGCTGCGGACGCTGGAGCACCTGCTGCCGATCAAGGTGGACGACATGGTCGGCAGCAGCGTCGACGTCTTCCACAAGAACCCGGCGCACCAGCGCGGCATCATCGCCAGCCCGGACCGCCTGCCCTGGGCCACCAAGATCAGGCTGGGCGAGGAGACGCTGGACCTGCGCATCAGCGCCATCAAGGACAAAGGCGGCCGCTACATCGGCCCGCTGCTGACCTGGTCGGTGGCGACGGGGCGGGTGAAGCTGGCGAACGACTTCGACGCCAATGTAAAGGCGATCGTCGACCGGCTGATCGAACAGGCGGGCAGCCTGACCGACACGGCCCGGACCATGACCGGGAACGCCGACGAGACGAACGCCCAGGTGTCCATGGCGGCGGCGGCGGCCGAGGAGCTGAGCCATTCCGTGCAGGAGATCGCCCGCCAGATCGCCCAGTCGGCGGCGCTGAGCCGCGAGGCGGTGGCCCAGGCGGAGGCGTCGAACCAGCAGGTCGCCGGGCTGGCGGACGCGGCGCGCCGGATCGGGGAGGTGGTCGGGCTGATCCAGTCCATCGCCGGCCAGACGAACCTGCTGGCCTTGAACGCCACCATCGAGGCCGCGCGCGCGGGCGAAGCGGGCAAGGGCTTCGCCGTGGTGGCGCAGGAGGTGAAGGCGCTGGCGACCCAGACAGCCCGCGCGACGGAGGAGATCGCCGAGCAGGTGCAGTCGATCCAGCGCGCCACCCAGCAGGCGGTGGACGCCATCGGAGCGATCAGCGGGAGCATCCGCACCATGGACGGCGTCACCACGGCCATCGCCTCGGCCGTGGAGGAGCAGACGGCGGCGACGGCCGAGGTGTCGGGCACCATCTCCCGCGTCACCGCGTCCGCCGCGGAGACCAAGCGCAGCTCGCAGTCAGTGGAGGAAAGCGCCGGCGAGCTGGGCGGTGCCGCCGACCACCTGTCGGAACAGGTGTCGGCGTTCCTCGTCGAAGTCCGCAAGCTGTGAGGGGGGCGCTGCGATGCTGACACGGCTCGTCTACTTCAGCGAGGCGCCACCCGGCCTCGGCCGCGACCAAGTAGACGCGATCCTGCGCCTGAGCCGGGAAAGGAACCCGGGCCGGGAGATCACCGGCGGCCTCGCCTGGGATGGCCGTTACTTCGTCCAGGCGCTGGAGGGGCACCGGATGACCCTGACGGATCTGGTGCTGCGCATCGCGGCGGACCGGCGGAACCGCAATCTCGTCATCGTCTCGATGCGGGAGGTTCCGGTCCGCCGCTTCCCCATCTGGTCCATGGCCGACCTGTCGGGCCATGGCGTGTTCACCGGTGGCGGCGACCTCAGGCCCTACGCGCTGGACGCGCGGGGGATCGAGGCGCATCTGGAGGAGGCCCTGCGGGCCGCCGCCGCGTCCGGCGCGCCGACCAGGGCCGGTCAGGGACTGCCGCTGGTCCTGTGAGGGGCGGGCCCGGACGGGCCGCGCACCCCCGCTCCGCCCGGCTTGGCGCAAGCTGGGTACCCTTGTGACAAACCGCGTTCCCGAAGCGTTGTGCCCAACGCAAGGCGGAGCACCGGCCCGGGTGCCCATCAACGCGCGTGAGAACGCCAAGGGGAGAACAGCGGATGCATGACGAGACCATCGAGAGGAAAGCCCAGCATTACTGGCGGGCCAACCTGCGCACCGTGGCGATCTGCCTGGTGATCTGGTTCCTGGTGTCCTACGGGGCCGGGATCCTGTTCGTCGACGCTTTGAACACCATCCAGATCGCCGGGTTCCCCCTCGGCTTCTGGTTCGCACAGCAGGGGTCGATCATCGTCTTCGTGCTGCTGATCGTCTTCTACGCCTGGCGCATGAACCAGATCGACCGCCAACACGACGTGCATGAGCGCTGAGCGCCGGATCGGGGGAGAACGACAATGGATCTGAAGACCCTGACCTACATCGTGGTCGGCGCCACCTTCGCGCTCTACATCGGAATCGCGATCTGGTCCCGCGCCGCCACCACGGGCGAGTTCTACGTCGCCGGCAAGGGCGTGAACCCAATCGCAAACGGCATGGCCACGGGTGCCGACTGGATGTCGGCCGCCTCCTTCATCTCCATGGCCGGCCTCATCGCCTTCCTGGGCTATGGCGGCTCCGTCTACCTGATGGGGTGGACCGGCGGCTACGTGCTGCTGGCCATGCTGCTGGCGCCCTATCTGCGCAAGTACGGCAAGTTCACGGTGCCGGAGTTCATTGGCGACCGCTATTACAGCAGCGCCGCCCGCGTGGTGGCGGTGATCTGCCTGATCTTCATCTCCTTCGTCTATGTGGCCGGGCAGATGCGCGGGGTGGGAATCGTCTTCTCCCGCTTCCTGGAAGTCAGCATCGGCACTGGCCTGATCGTCGGCATGGCCATCGTGTTCATCTACGCCGTGCTGGGCGGGATGAAGGGCATCACATACACCCAGGTCGCCCAATACCTGGTGCTGATCACGGCCTACATCGTGCCGGCCGTCTTCATCTCCTTCCAGCTGACCGGAAACCCGGTGCCGCCGCTGGGGCTGGGCAGCCAGGTGGAGGGCGGAGGCTACCTGCTGGAGGAGCTGAACGGGATCGTCACGGAGCTCGGCTTCGCCGCCTACACGGAGGGCGGCAAGAGTACCATCGACATCCTGGCGATCACGGCCGCGCTGATGGTGGGCACGGCCGGCCTGCCGCACGTGATCGTGCGCTTCTTCACCGTGCCGACCGTGCGCGACGCCCGCTCCTCGGCCGGCTGGGCGCTGTTCTTCATCGCGCTGCTGTACCTGACGGCCCCGGCCGTGGGCGCCATGGCGCGCTACAACCTGACGGCCACGGTCCAGACCGGCCCGGTCGGTGCGGCCGAGGCCAACCTCGCCTACGAGAACCGGCCGGAATGGATGAAGCGGTGGGAGCAGACCGGCCTTCTGAAGTTCGAGGACAAGAACAATGACGGCCGCATCCAGTACTACAACTCCGACCGGATGGACGATGCACGCGAACAGCAGCTCGGCTGGGCGGGCAACGAGCTGACGGTCGACCGCGACATCCTGGTGCTGGCCAATCCGGAGATCGCGCGACTGCCGAACTGGGTGATCGCCCTGGTCGCGGCAGGCGGCATCGCGGCGGCCCTGTCCACGGCGGCCGGGCTGCTGCTGGTGATCTCCTCCTCGATCTCCCACGACCTGATGAAAAGCACCTTCGCCAAAGGCATCACGGAACGCCAGGAGCTGATGGCGGGCCGCATCGCCGCGGCGGGCGCCATCCTGATCGCGGGCTATCTGGGGTACAACCCGCCGGGCTTCGTGGCGGAGGTGGTGGCCTTCGCCTTCGGGCTGGCGGCCAGTTCGCTGTTCCCGGCCATCATGATGGGCATCTTCTCCAAGCGGGTGAACCGCGAGGGGGCGATCGCCGGCATGCTGACCGGCCTGTTCTTCACCCTGGGATACATCGTCTACTTCAAGGGCATCTTCATCGATCCCATCGGGAAGAACACGGCGGAGAACTGGCTGTTCGGCATCTCGCCGGAGGGGATCGGCTTCGTCGGCATGATCCTGAACTTCGTGGTCGCCATGATCGTCAGCCGGGTGACGGCGGCCCCGCCGCGGGAAATCCAGGAGCTGGTCGATTTCATCCGCTCGCCGCGCGGGGCGGCCGCCGCGATCGAGCACTGAGTCCGGCGACCGTCCACAGGCGCACCGGCCGCCAGTGCCGGACAGGCGTGGCCCCCAACGGGGCCACGCCTTTTTCGCATCCGCCTCCCCCGTCGGCGCGGACTTACCCGCATGGCCGCTTCGTCGCGGGTCCCGGCCGGCCCTAACCTGCCGCCATGCGGCCAGACACGATCGCGACCCGGACCTTCCTGTCCCGCCTGCCGCCGTTCGACGCCCTGCCGGACGACGCGCTGGAGGCGTGCGCCGACGCGGCGTCGGTCCGCAGGCTGGCGGCGGGTGCGGTCCTGCACCGGGCCGGCGAGCCGGTCGAGGCCCTGCACATCGTGGCCAGCGGTGCCCTGGAGGCGGTGGCGCCTGACGGACAGCTCCTCTCGCGCATCGGGGAGGGGGAGGCGGTCGGCGTCCAGTCCCTGCTGTCGGGCGGGGTGGCGCGCGCCACCGTGACGGCGATCGAGGACACGGTCCTGCACGCCGTGCCGGCGGCCCTGTTCCACCGGTTGCGGGCCGCGCATCCGGCGCTCGCCGCCTTCTTCGCGCCCCACGGGGCCGACCGCCTGCGCCGTGCCGGCGCCGTCGCCGCGGGGCCCGAGGGCGCGCCCCTGACCGCCCGCCGGGTCGGCGATCTGGTGCGGCGGGCACCGGTCACGGTCCAGCCGGGCGCCAGCGTCGCCGACGCCGTCCTGCTGATGGAGCAGTTCGACGTCTCCTGCCTCCCGGTGGTGGAGGCGGGCCGGCTGGTCGGCATCCTGACGGACCGGGACCTGCGCAACCGGGTGCTGGCCGGCGGACGCCCCGTGGAGGCGCCGGTGGCGACCGTGATGACCGCCGACCCGATCCGGGTGGAGGCGGACGCCTGGCTGTTCCAGGCGCAGATCCTGATGCTGCGCAACCGCCTGCACCATCTGCCGGTGCTGCGGGACGGTTCCCTGGCGGGGGTGGTCACCAGCACCGACCTGTTGCGGACCCATCTGCGCTCCGTTGTTTTCCTGGCTGGGGAGATCGGTGAGCAGGAGGGGGCGGAGGGGATCGCAGGCGCGCTCCAAGGCCTGCCCGGCATGGTCCAGGATTTGGTTGAGGGCGGCAGCGGCGCCTACGCGATCGGGCATGCGGTCTCCTGTCTGGCCGACGCGGCGACCCTGCGGCTGATCGAACTGGCGCAACGGCGGCTGGGGCCGGCACCCGTTCCATATCTCTGGCTGGCGCTGGGGTCGCAGGGCCGGAACGAGCAGACCGCCCGGACCGACCAGGACAACGCGCTGATCCTGGACGACGGCTACGACCCGGCGGCCCATGGCGCCTGGTTCGCCGCCTTCGCCGACTTCGTCTGCGACGGGCTCGCGACGGCGGGTTACGTGCACTGCCCGGGCCTGATCATGGCGAAGACCCCGGCCTGGCGCATGACGCTGACCGCATGGCGGCGGACATTCGCCCGCTGGATCGACGAGCCGGACCCGGCGGCGCTGCTGAACGCCAGCGTCTTCTTCGACATGCGACCGGTGGCCGGCGACGCGACCCTGTTCGAGCGGCTGCAGGAGCCCGTGCTGGCGCGGGCCAAGGGGGCCGGCCTGTTCCTGGCGCATCTGGCGGGCAACGCCATGACCCACCAGCCGCCGCTCGGCCTCTTCCGCAACCTCGTGCTGATCTCCGGCGGGGAGCATCACCGGTCGCTGGACATGAAGCTGTCGGGACTGGTGCCGATCGTCGACCTTGCGCGCGTCCACGGGCTCGCGGCCGGTGTCGCCAAGGCGAACAGCCGCGACAGGCTGGCCGCCGCCGGGGAGGCCGGCCGGCTCAGCCGCGAGGGGGCGCGGGACCTGATGGACGCGCTGGAGTTCCTGGGGCTGGTGCGCCTGCGCCACCAGGTGCGGCGCATGCGGGCGGGACGGCCGCCGGACAACTATCTGCTGCCGGAGGAACTGTCGCCATTCGAGCGCGGGCACCTGAAGGACGCCTTCGCCGTGGTGAAGGCGATGCAGGCGGGGGCGCTGGCCACCTACCGCGGCGGCTGGGGCTGAGGGGCCAAGGCATGCTGCTCGACCTCGTGATCGCCGCCTGCGCCGCGCTGGCCTTCCTGGGCATCGCGCGCCTGCCGTTCGCGCTGCTGCGGCGCCGTCCGCCGCGCTGGCTGGGACCGGTCGCGGCCGGGCTGGGCGTCATCGTCGTGACGGCGGCCCTGCGCTACCAGTGGGCGGGCCGGACGGAGGCGCTGCTGCCCCCGGAAATGCGGGTGGTGGAGCGGCTGAAGACCAGCACGCCGTTCGAGCCCTGGTCCTACGCCGTCCCCATCACCACGGCGCTGGTGGTCGCCGACGGCGGCAGCGCCCGCCGCAACCCGGCGCATCCAAGTTTGGTCATGCTGGACGTGCTGCTGATCCGAAGGGATGCCGACACGCTGGTCGCCCGCCATCTGGTGGATTGCGGCCTGCGACGGGACGGGGTGGTGCCGGCGGGGGCGTCGCTGGCCGGCGACACCCTGCCCGCCGGCATCGTCTGGGCGGAGACGAGCCCGCCGGCCCTTGTCAGCGCCGCGTGCGCGGCGGGCGGTTAGGCGGGCCTCAGGGCCTGTGGTGGACCGTGCGGCGGCTGACGAAGGCGTTGTAGATCCACAGCACCACCACGGCGCCGAGGACCGCGACGAGCAGGCTCCAGAGATTGAAGCCCGTGACCCCGGCCCCGCCCAGAAGCCCGAACAACAGGCCACCGACGAAGGCGCCCACGATGCCGAGGACCAGGTTCATGACCAGACCGGACCCGGAACCCTGCATGATCTTGCTGGCGATCCAGCCGGCGATCAGGCCGAGAACGATCCATCCGAGTATCGACATGGCGTCGTGCCCTCCCATTGAGAAGCGCGCCGGGCGCGCGGTTTCACGATGATGGGTCAACAGGCGTCGGGGCCAACCGTTGCCGCCCGTCTGTTTCGCCGCTCCGACGCGCGCGGCCGTGCTATGTAGGGCGGGTCAAGTCCACACAGCGCCGATGCCGCCGCCCCCCATGACCAGACCGGCCCCCACACTGGCCCTTCACGGCGTGCCGATCCTGACGCCCGGCGGGTTCGTCCACGACCATGCGCTGGTGCTGGCGGGCGGGCGGATCGCCACCATCGCGCCGGCGGCCGCACTGCTCGCGGATGCCCCCCCGGAGATGGCGATCCGGGACCTGCGGGACGCGGGCGCGGGTGCCGCCCTGCTGCCCGGCTTCATCGACACGCAGGTGAATGGCGGCGGCGGCGTCCTTCTGAACGACAGCCCGACCGTGGATGGTGTCGCCGCCATCGCCGCGGCGCACCGGCGCTTCGGCACCACCGGCCTGCTGCCGACCTTGATCAGCGACGATCTTGACGTGCTGGCCCGGGCGATCCGGGCGGTGGACGACGCCATCGCGGCCGGCGTGCCGGGGGTGCTGGGCATCCATCTGGAGGGGCCCTTCCTGAACCCCGCCCGCAAAGGCATCCACGACGCCGCCAAGTTCCGCACCCTGGACGCGGCGGCGATCGACCTGCTGTCGGGCCTGCGGCGCGGACGCACCCTGGTGACCCTGGCTCCGGAGCTGGCACCACCCGGCGCCATCGCCGACCTGGTCGCGCGCGGTGTGATCGTTTCCGCCGGCCACACCGCCGCCGACCACGCCACCATCCGCCGCGCCCTGGACGAGGGGATGACCGGCTTCACCCACCTGTTCAACGCCATGACGCCCTTCGGCAGCCGGGAGCCCGGTGTGGTGGGGGCCGCACTGGAGGATGGCGGAAGCTGGTGCGGCCTGATCGTCGACGGACACCATGTGCATCCCGCCAGCCTGCGGGTGGCCGCGCGGGCCAAGGGCCTGGAACGCCTGATGCTGGTGACGGACGCGATGCCGACGGTGGGGCGGGATGAGAAGAGCTTCACCCTGGGCGGCCGGACGATCCGGGCGGCAGACGGACGCTGCGTCGCCGAGGACGGAACCCTCGCCGGCTCGGACCTCGACATGATGACGGCCGTGCGCAACACCATGGCCGTGCTCGACCTGCCGCTGGAGCGGGCGGTGCCGCTGGCGTCGGCCAATCCGGCGCGTTTCCTGGGCCTGGACGGCGAGCGCGGCGAACTGCTGCCCGGCCGCGCGGCGGACATGGTCCTGATCGATGGCGGGCGGCGGGTGCGCGAGGTGTGGATCGGCGGCCGGTCCTTCCCGGCGGCGTGATCGCCCAGGGGCCGCATGGCCTGGGTGACGCCCGGACATCAGAAAGCCCAGTCCGGCGCTGGGCTGGACTGGGCTTTTGTGTTTGGTTGCGGGGGCGGGATCCGGGCTTTGGCGGACACGTGTCGGCTGGTGAAGCCTTCCGCCGTTCAGCGCTGGAGAGAGAAGGCCAACTGCGGCTCCCTCGCCCCTGACTTCGCGGTCCGGATCGCCACGTCGATCTGGGGTCCGACCGCGCCGAGGCTGGCCTCGACACAGCGGGTCCGATCCAGCCAACCCGGAATACCCTGCTGCGGATGCATGGCGGCGCAGCCATGCCGGGCGGCGCGGCGGACCCGATCCTGGAGCATCGCCTGGCCCTCGGCAGTCGTCAGGTCCAGGTCGGCGATGTCCACGACCCGGGTGAATCCGTTCCGGTCGGTGCGTTCGGCGGCGACGGTCGGGGTGGCGCGGGCATCCGCTGCGCCGACGATGCACGCGATGCCTAGCAGCGTGACGGTGAGGAGGGTGCCGCGGGCGGCGCGGCGGGCTCGAACGATTCTCAGCATGCGATGTCTCCTTCGCGGGGGGGCCGATGCGCGGCCCCCATGGTTAAGCTCTCGGCGGAAGGCGGGCGGGCCCGGCTCATGACCGCCGGGCGGAGACTAGGCTTGGGAGCGGCGGAGGTCCTGAGGACCACCTGAGGCTGTGACGATATTCGCGGACGGTTTCGGGGATTTTTGGCCGAGGACGCCTGATGGACGGCTGCGGCGGAGCCAGCATCGGCGTCGGATCGCCATTGGCGGGACGGGCGCCGGCCGGCCGGAACACCCGGCCAGGATGGCCCGGCCGCTCCCGCTGGCGTAACATTCTGATACAGACCGGGCCGGGACAGCGTCCGCCATCCGTGGCATGAAGCCGATATCCCTCGTCACGGAGCCCGTCCATGTCCGCGCCAATCGTCGTCGCCGGCCTGATCAACATCGAGACGACACTGCGTATCGACCGCTTCCCGGTGGACTACAATCCGGTCCGCTTTCCCTTCCATGGGATCGGGACAACCGTGTCCGGCGTCGGGGTGAATGTCGCCAAGGCTCTGCTGGCCCTCGGCATGGCGCCTCGTCTTCTATCGCTCGTGGGCGGCGACGAACTGGGCGCGCTCTCCTCGCGGGCGCTGGGGGAGGCTGGACTGGGGACGGAGGGAGTCCGGCGCGATCTCGCCGCGACGCCGCAGTCCGTCATCCTCTATGACGGCGACGGGCGGCGGCAGATCAATGTCGATCTGAAGGACATCCAGGAGCGCGCCTATCCCGCGGCGGAGGCCGCCCATGCCCTTCGGGGCGCCGCCATGGCGTGCCTTTGCAACATCAACTTCGCCCGGCCCATGCTGGCCGTCGCCGCCGGGCAAGGCGTGCCGATCGCCACCGACGTCCACGCGATCGGCAGCCTCGACGACAGCTACAACCGCGACTTCATGGCGGCGGCGGACATCCTGTTCCAGAGCCATGAGCAGCTGCCCTGCGCGCCGGTCGAATGGGCGCGGCAGGTCCAGGCGCGGTTCGGAAACCGCATGATCTGTGTCGGGCTGGGCGGCGATGGCGCGCTGCTGCTGGAAGCGGGCCACGAACCGGTCCATGTCGCCGCCCGCGCCGTCCGCCCGGTGGTGAGCACCATCGGTGCCGGCGACGCGTTGTTCGCCGCCTTCGTCGCCGGCATCGTCGAGGGTCGTCCGGCGCCGGCCGCGCTGGCCCGTGCCGTCACCTTCGCCGGCTGGAAGATCGGCGCGGCGGGTGCCGCGGACGGGTTCTGCACGGCGGGGGAACTGGACCGCCTCACCGGATGAGGGGGCGGGTCGCAGGACGGGTCGGCACCTGAGTTCGATGGAGCCACGGCGGCCGACAGGGTCGCGACGACGGCGCCGACGAAACCCTGGCCGCGGCGGACCGCGCATATGGACCGTGCGCCCCACGCCGTGCCGATGGCATGGCGGGCCTCCGCGCCGGCCGCCGAAGGATGCGAACCCTGCGATCGCGTCCGCAGCTTCGGCGACCGGCACGAGGTAAGCCGGCACTGGACCTGCCTTGAAACCACGCCGCCCGATCTGCGGCACCGACAAGATCGTCCGCGTAGACCGCCCTCGCGGCGAGGGTGACCGGGTTGAAGTCCAGACCGGCGTGTTCACACGGCATCAGGCGGCCTTTCCGCCCTCCACCCGCCGTGCGGGCCGGGCCGCCGACGGCTGGCCGACGAGCCCCTGCAGCCGGGCGACCACCCGCTCGCCGTCGGGCGTCAGCACGGCGAGGCGCAGGCGGTTGTCGTCGGGCACGACGTAGCTGACCATCGGAGGATCGAGGGCCGCCAGATAGGCCAGCTTGCGGGAAACGCCCGCCACGTTGACGCCCATCACGCCCGCGAGCTCCGTCACGCTGATGCCGTCGTTCTCCGAGACGTAGAGGAGGGCCGACGCCGCCCGCAGGGACATGTTCTCGTCGAGCGTCCGCAGCGCCTCGAGGCAGGCCAGCAGCGGCGACCGGCGGCGGCGGATGACGATCGGCTCACTCATAGACGATCGTCCTGTTCAGAACCGCGGGGATCCGGCTGTTGGTGTTGGATGCCGGATCGCGCTGCCGGCGTTCGCGGAACTCGAGCTTGCAGCCGGGATACCGCTCCATGAGCGCCGAGAGCCCGTCGCGCAGTTCGGCCTGGTACTTTCCGGCTTCGACGAAGTCTTCCGCTTCGAAGTCCACCGTGAGGGTCGCACGCAATTGCATGATGTTCTCCGCTTTTTCACTCCCCGCAAACAAAAGCTAATTCAAAGCGGTAATCATCATGTCTGATGTTTGGCCGAGGCGTTGCCGATATCTCCTTTCGTTTCGCCGATGCGGGTACGAACCCGGCCCGCGCCGCGAGGGGCGCGATGATCGAACTCACGCTCCCAGGGCCCCCGCTCCAGGGCGCGGATCGTGGAAGTGGCGGCAAGGCCGCCCGAGCGAACGACGAGGAAACGCCGAGGAAGCTGGTAAACGGGTGCGAATGTCGAAGGTCAGCACCGTTGTCGGGGACCTTAATAAGCAGTCTGGTCACAGGGTGCGGAGTAGAAGTTTCGCAGTCGTGAAATGATGCCGTTACATTCCCGATGTGGACTGGAAACGGTCACTTCCCTATTGTCGCTAGTTGGGGAGGGCCACCGATCGCAGGCGCTGCAATCGGTGGTCGTGGCGTCTTTTTTTACAAAGGCGTCATCATGATCTGAGTTCATTCACTCCGGTTCGAACGGGCACGCCAGGCGGTTCCGCCTGCCGGTGCGGACGGACACCTGTCCGTCCGCAGAAGCGGTTCACCGCCGGTCGTCCATACCCCTTCTTCCACTCCACTGGCCGGTCCTTCCCATGGATGTCGTCGACTTGAGCAAAGAAGCGGATTTCCGGCTTGGCCCCTGGATGGTCCGCCCATCCCTCAGCGAGTTGTCGCTGGATGGCGCGAGCACGCGCCTGGAACCCAAGGTGATGCAGGTGCTGGTCGCCCTGGCGGCGTCGGCAGGGCGCACCGTCGGCAAGGACGAGTTGCTCGACCGCTGTTGGGGACATCGCAATGTCAGCCCCGACGTTCTGACCCGCTGCATTTCGCTGCTGCGCCGCTCGCTCGCCATGGCGCCCGACGACGCCGCGCGGGTGGAGGTTCGGACGATCCCCCGGATCGGTTACAGCCTGACGGTCGCGGGCGGAGAACCGGCCCCGGATCAGTCCGTCGGCGACTCTGCCGCCGCCACGCCGGCCGAGGAATCGCCGCCCCCGCTTCCCGCGCCTGTCCACGCGCGGCGGGGCTTCCGCCCCACCGCGCGGGCCTTGCTGCTTTCCGGCGTGGCGGTTCCCGTTCTGGCGGCCGCCGCCTGGATGCTGTTCGCCGGGACCGGTGCCGGAAACGCCCCGCCGTCGCCTCCCCGCATCGGCGAGGTCCGCCCCTTCACCACGGACCTTGGCGCCGAGTTCAATCCGGCGCCGGCGCCCGGCGGCGGCGTGGTGGTATACGCACGCGCGTCGGGCCCCGTTGATTACGACCTGTTCGAGCAGGCGGTGGTCGAGGGCACCGTGCGCCAGCTGACCAGCGGGCCAGATCGCGACTTCGCGCCCGCATGGTCCCCCGACGGGAGCCGCCTCGCCTTTCTCCGGGACCGGCCGGGCGAACCCTGCCGCGTCTACATGATCGCCCGCCCTGGCGACCAAGCGCGCCAGATCGGACGGTGCGACGGGCCGCTGCGGGTCCCGGCCGCCGCCGGCTTGACCTGGATCGACAACGAGACGCTGGTGTTCAGCGAGGGCATGGCCGACGGAACGCCCGACCGGCTGGCGCTGCTCTCGTTGCGCGATGGCGTCAAAACGGCGCTGACGGTGCCCGCGGGCGCCAAGGGCGGGGACTGGATGCCCCGCTACAGCCAGCGCCTCGACAGCATCGCCTTCGTCCGCGACACCGGCGCATCCGAGGCCCGCATCCATCTCGTCAATGTCCGCACGCGGGCGGTTACGGTGCTGCCGCAGGTCTACCCGCTGGTCCGCGACCTGTCCTGGGATGCGGCACAGCAGGCTCTTCTGGTCTCGACCATCCGCGATGGCCGTCCCGGGGTCCGTTGGACGCCGGTCGACGGGTCCTCATGCTCGCCGATCAGCTTCAGCGGTATCGAGGTCGGCCGAATCGCCCCGCTGGGAGCGGACGCCCTGCTGGTCGAATCCATCGAGATGACGACGCGGATGATGGCCCGCCCGACGGCACCGGACATGCCGCCGGTGGAACTGGTCGCCTCGCGATCCTTCGACACCTTCCCGGAATGGTCCCCGGATGGCCGGACCGTGGCCTTCGCGTCCGGCCGGACGGGCGGCGCGGAACTCTGGACCGTGGAGGCGGACGGGCAGCCGCGCCGCGTCAGCCATGTGGATGCCGCCCGGATCCTCGCGATCCGCTGGTCCTTCGACGGCAGGTTCGTCGCCTTCATCGCGACCGTCAAGGGCGCCACGGACATCTATGTCGCGGATACCGCCACCCTGACCACCGAGCGCGTGACAGGGGACGGCGGATCGAAGCGCATGGTGGCGTGGTTGCCGGACGGCGGTCTGCTCTACGCCGGAAGCCGCGACGGGGAGTGGCGCGTCTTCCAGGCGGAGCGGAACGGCGACACGCCGTCCAGGGCGGTGACCGGCCCGGGCGTCTACGGTGTCGCCACCCATCCGGACAGCCGGCACGTCTATCTGGAACTCGAGAAGGGCGGCTATGCGCGACGACCGGTCGCCGATCTGTCCAGGGCCGACGAGGTGGTACAAGCGGCGGGCGCATCGCCCGGCTACAGCCAATGGACCCTCGTCGGCGACACCATATACGGCACCCGCTTCAACAACGCCCAACCGACGGCGGTGGATGTCTTCACGCTGGAGACCGGATCGGGCGAGGAGAACCTGGTCACCCAGCTCGAAGGGGGAACCATGGGCCCGTTGGGCTTCTCGGTCCGCCCGGGTTCGCGCGAGATCGCGTACCCGATGCATGACCTGACGATCGATCTCGCCACCGCCTCGCTGTACTAGCCCCAGGGGCGCCGGGTCGACGGTGAACGAAAATAGCCCGCCCCGGTGCCTGTAGGCTCCGGGGCGGGCCAAGGTCTGGCCGGCAACCCTACGCGTGCCGGCCCGCGGGAGATCGCCGATCAGTACCTGTAGGACAGGCCGAAGCGGGCGCTGAACGGCGCTTCGACGTCGTTCGGCTGGAGGAAGTTGCGGGTCGGCTGGAACGACAGCTCCCGGTACTCCACCCGCGACAGCACGTTCTTCTGATCGAACACGTTGGACAGGTCGAGCGTGACCATGGCCTCGCCCGGCAGCTCCGTCTGGAGCTTGTAGGCGAACTGCAGGTCCACCCGTTCGCGCCATTCGGTCCGACCGGCCTTGCCGCGGCTCAGCTGCTCATACGTGCCATCGGCCCGCAGGCAGGCGAAACCGCTGGGAGACGAGCCTGCGGTGCCCGGCGTCTGCAGCGGCTGGTAACCGATGCAGGACAGCGGACGCCCGGACTGCAGGAGCACGTTGGCGCCGATCTGGAAGTTCTCGAACGGGCTGTAGGTGCCGAACAGCTTGAAGGTGTGCCGCCTGTCGTTCGGCAGGTAGCCATCCGCGTTCAGCATGCTGTTGATGTGGTCGAAGTCCTGGGTGATGGACGGATCGTCCTGGTCGATGTCGGACTTGACCGGCCCCTCGTAGTTGCCCTTCGAGTAGGACAGCACATAGGACCCCTGCAGGCCCCAATCGCCGTCGAACGGCCGTTCGAAGGTGAACTCGAGCGCCGTGTACTCACGCTTCGCCGCGGGCTGGGTGATGTCCCGTTCCGTGAAGTTGAGCCGCTCGAGCGAGCCGTTGCCGTCCAGATCCCAGAACAGGGTGGCGCCCCGGCCCGGGTTGAACAGGAAGTAGTTGGGGGTTTCGCTGTCCAGGGCGTAGGCGCCGTTGCAGGTGGCATCGGTGACCGCGATGCCGCGGTTGCGGCAGTATTCGCGGAGAACCTCGGCCAGGGCCGTGTCCTCGATGGTGCTCTTCAGGTCGCGATACGTGGCCCGCACGCCGAAGTTCCATTCATCCAGGTTCAGTCGGTAGCCCGCGATGAACTCCTCGTCGTACATGGCCTCCAGGCCCTGGTCGGTGATGGTGCGCGCATCCGCCACGGAACCGTCGCCGATCACGTTCCGGGCCAGGAGCGCGCCCAGACGCGGCGTGTTGTCCGGATTCAGGCCCAGGAGCTGATAGCGCTCAAGGGTGAACAGCTCGCTGCCGGCCAGACGGGCGTTGGTGTTGGTGGCGATCGGCAGGTAGTAGCGGCCGTAGAAGCCGTAGACCTGGTGCTTGCCGTCCTCGGTGAGATCATAGGAGACGCCAAGGCGCGGCGCGAACTGATCGTCGATCTTGACGAAGCTCTCGCCGTTCGTGTTGAACGCCTCGAACATGTCGTAGCGCAGGCCCAGATCCAGCGTCAGCCGGTCGTTCAGCAGCTTCCAGCTGTCCTGGATGTAGAAGGCCGCGTTCTCGGTCTTGACGTTGGAACGCAGGCGGTAGGTCTGCACGTCGACCACCTCCGTCCCGTTCGCGAGACGCCGGAGGCGGAAGAAGGCGTCCTCCGTGCCGGTGTAGTCGGACCGGTTGACCGTCTCCAGCTCCTCCAGGTCGACACCGACGCGGAGCCGGTGGCTGCCGGCCAGGTCGAAGTAGAAGTCCGCATCCAGCCGGTACTGGTCACGGACGTCACGGCCGTTCTCGACCGGACCGCCGACCGTCTGACGGGTGATCAGCCTGGCGGGGCCGCTACGCAGGTCCTGGACCAGCGGAATGTTGTCGTCGGAGACGATGTCCGTCTGGTTGAACTCGTACCGTCCATAGGTCGCGGACAGGGTCGCCCAGTCCGCCAGCTCCGCCGCGTAGCGGACGATGTGGTTGTCACCACCGGACTCCTCGTCACGCGTGCCGCGGAGGTCGCCGCGCCCCGTTGTCGGTGACCAAGTGTAAGTCGTCCGCGTATTGGTCGATTTGTTCCGGAAGAAGGTGTAGTCGACCCGGTGACCCTCGAAGATGTTTGCGTCGACGCGCGCGCCGTAGAAGGGCGTGGACTCCTCGAACTCGGCGAGGGTCCCCTGGTCGGAGCCGCGACCGGTCTCCTCGACCTTGCGCGGGGAAACCAGCGCGTAGAAGAACACCCGGTCCTCGACCAGCGGGCCGCTCGCGTAGATGTTGCCCTCCCAGTTGGTCTGCTTCCGGGTGTGGCCGAACGAGGTGTTGTTTCCCGTGTAGAGGTCCGAGTAGCCGCCGCGCAGCGCGTCGGGCGTGAAGTAACCCGATGCGCCGAAGCGGAACTCGTTGGTGCCGCGCTTGGTGGTGGCGACGATGGCGCCGCCGGTGGTGCGCCCGTACTCGGCCTCGTACCCGCCGCTCTTGATCTGGACCTGGTCAAGGAACTCGAACGGGGGCTGCGAGCCGCCCAGCAGGTTGCGGGAGTCGGTGACGCTGAGGCCGTTGACGTAATAGACGTTCTCGGCCACCGACGCGCCGCCCAACGAGATCAGGCTGCGTCCGCCGCGGGTGCCCGCCGCGAGGCCGCCGTCGCCCTGCACGGCCGTCGGGGCAAGCAGCGCGATGGCGTTCACGTCGCGGCCCACCGGCACCCGGCCGGACAGCTCCGTCACGTCGACCGTGATGCCGGCGGTCGTGGCAGACTGGGTCAGTGTGCGCCGCACGCCGGTGACGACGATCTCCTCCGGGGCTCCGGTGCGGGCCAGGGCGATGTCGAAGGTGGCGTCATCGACGCTGGCCGTGATCGGCGCCGGTTCGATGGCGCGGAATCCGTCGGCCGTCGCCGTCAGTTCGTAGGCGCCGAACGGCACGGAGGGGAAGCGGTAGCGGCCGTCGGCCTCGGTCGTGATCGTGCGGCTGTAGCCGGTCGAGGACGAGGACAGCGTGACGCGGGCGCCGGCCACCGGCGCGCCGGCCTGGTCGACCACCTGGCCGGATACGAAGGCGCCGGTCTTCTGCTGCGCCTGGGCGGGAACGGCCGTCCCGGCCATCGCCAGGGCGGTGACGACGCCGATGCCGGCCGCCCGCATGAACTGATTGAATACCGTCGTCAGCAGCAGCTGACGCCGCAGAACCTTCCCTTTCACGTGAAGCCTCCACTCGAACGAACAGACTGGCGGTACACCAGATCGGAGTGGAGCTAATTCCCTCTAGAAAAACCCGACAACACGAAAGTGAAACATAACCGAAGATCAACCAGAATCGTGACCAATTCGATACATGATTTTCATTAACCAGACCGATTTACATTAGTTCGCATTCCTGATGGCTCTTTTCTCTGTATTTACATTCCCGCAAACAGTCCGGCGAGCGCAACGATCCTCCAGATTTCCAAGCATGCGCCACCGCCACCGGAGGATCGGTGCGACGGATGGCGGGAACGGTGGCGGGGGATGGTGGCCCCCCGCCCTTCCGTCACGCAAGCCGCAGGCCGTGGGCGGACACGGGCAGGGTCCGAATCCGCCGGCCGGTGGCCGCGAAGATGGCATTGGTCAGCGCGGGCACCAGGGGCGGTGTCATCGGCTCGCCGACGCCGCCCACGGGCTCGTCCGGACTGTCGAGGATGAGGACGTCGATACGCGGCGTCTGCCCAAGCCCGAGGATCGGATAGGCGTCGAAGTTCAGGGTGTCGACGGCGCCGTTCCGGATATCGACCTTCTCCGCCAGCGTCGCGGACAGCGCCATGATGACGGAGCCTTCGGCCTGGGCGCGCACGCTGTCGGGATTGACCGCCGTGCCGCAGTCGATGGCGCAGGTGACCCTGTGGACGGACAGGCGATCCTCGATCACCGACACCTCCGCGACCTGGGCGCAGATCGACTGGAAGCTGTTGAAGATGGCGATGCCGCGTCCGCGTCCCGCCGGCAGCCGTCCGCCCCAGCCCGCGGCGCTGGCCGCCGCCTCAAGCACCCGCAGTGCCCGCGGGTTGCCGGCGAGCAGACGACGCCTGTAGTCCAGCGGCTCGATGCCGGCCTCCGCCGCGAGCTCGTCCACGAAGCTTTCGAAGTAGAAGGCGGCCGCGTTGGCCACGGGCGCCCGCCAGGGGCCGGTGGGAATCCTCACCTCCTCCCGGCGCACGCCCGTGGTCAGGGACGCGGCGATCAGGTAGGGCGGCGCGTGGTCCGGCTGCGGCGATCCGGGCGCCGAAACGCGGAACCGCGAGTTGGCGCGGGTGTCCGACGTCCTGATCCGGATCGCTGTCGGCAGGCCGGCGGCATCCAGACCGGCCGTGAGGCGGGCCGCCGTCGCCGACCGGTACCGCCCCTGGGCGAAATCCTCTTCCCGGCTCCAGATCAGTTTCACCGGGGCGCCGACGGCGCGGGAGATGAAGCCGGCCTGGGCAACATAATCGTTGATATAGCGGCGCCCGAACGCCCCGCCGGAATAGAGGGTGTGCGCCTGGACGCTCTCCTGCGGCAGCCCGGTCATGGCGGACAGGATGCGCTGGATGGAGGTGGCGAACTGGCTTCCCGACCAGACCTCGACCGCGTCGGGCCGAACATGCGCCACCGCCGACAGCGGCTCCATATGGGCATGCGCCAGATAGGGGGTCGCGTAATCCGCCGTGAAAATCCGCGCCGCGCGGGCCATGCCTTCGTCATGGGCCGTCTTCAGCGGCGCCGGATCGTCGCCGCGGGCCGCGACCATGATCTCGCCCTCCGCGTCCAGGCCGGCGCGGAGCAGCGCCTCCACCCCCCTGGTGTCCAGCGGCTCAATTCCGGCCGTGTCCCAGACGGGCCGCAGCGCGTCCAGGCCCTTCTTGGCCGCCCACCATGTGTCCGCGACGACCGCGACGGCGTCCGCCATCTCGAAGGGCTGCGGGCCACGCGGAGAGGTCACGTCGAAACGGACCCCGGTGATCGGAACGACATGGCGGACGCCGCGCACCGCAAGGGCGGGGGCCGGATCGACCGACACGAGGCGTCCACCGAACACGGGGGACTGCCGGATCGTCGCCGTCAGCAGTCCGGGAAGCTTCACATCGACGGCGAACACCGCGCTGCCATCCACCTTTTCCGGAAGATCCTTGCGGGGCAGCGGCTGTCCGATCAGGCGCCAGTCGGCGCGCGGAGTCAGGCGTGGCTTCTCCGGCACGGGCAGGGCGGCCGCGTCGGCCGCAAGCGCGGCATAGGCGAGTGCGCGGCCGTCGCCGGCGACCACCCGCCCGTCCACCGCCCTGCAGGTTTCCACGGGCACGCCGAGCCGCGCGGCGCCCGCCTGGATCAGCATCTCCCGTGCGGCGGCGCCCGCCATCCGCAGTCCGTCCCACTGCCGGCGGATCGAGGCGCTGCCGCCGGTCCAATGGGACGTGTCCTTGACCCCGTATGGGGGGGTGATGGGGCTCTGCCGGACCTCCACGATCTCCCAGGGAAGGCGGAGCTCCTCCGCCAGGACCTGGGCGACGCCACTGAAGGCGCCCTGCCCCATCTCCTGGGCATTGCTGTAAAGGACGACCCGGCCGTCCGCGCCGATATGGAGCCAAAGGTTCACGATGGCATCGCCGGCCCCGTCGGGGCGGACGGCGGCCAGGGATCGGCCGGGACCGCCGACCACACCCAGCACCAGTCCCGCCCCTGCCGCCTTCAGGAAGCCGCGGCGGGTGAAAGCATTCGGCATCGTCATCGGACGCCCTCCGCGCCCTGTCCGGAGGCGCGTTTGATCGCCCGCGCCACGCGGGGGTAGGTGCCGCGGCGGCACCGGTTCGTCATCGCGGCCGCGATCTCGTCGTCCGTGGGCTGTGGCGTCTCCTTCAGCAAGGCGGCCGCCGTCATGATCATGCCGGACTGGCAGTAGCCGCACTGCGGGACCTGCTCGGCCAACCAGGCCCGCTGCACCGGGTGGGATCGATCCGGTGAGAGCCCCTCGATCGTCGTGATGCGCGTTCCGACCGCTTCGGCAATCGTCACCCCACAGCTGCGAACCGCGGCACCGTCGATGTGGACGGTACAGGCCCCGCAGGCGCCGATGCCGCAGCCATACTTGGTTCCGGTCAGGCCGGCGCCGTCGCGCAAGGCCCAGAGTAGTGGGGTGTCGCCATCCGCGTCGATGATGACGGTCCTGCCATTGATGTTCAGTGAATGGGTCATGGGATTCCTGGTCGGAAGGCGCGGAGCCGGTCCGGAGCCTCCTACAGCGGCGGGCGCCGGCGCAGAACAGGAATCCGGCGGCGAATGCCGAGCGACCGCCGAGGACGCGCCGATATTTGACCGAGGGCGTGACGAATGGGGCGCGGGGCCAACTTATCTGAGGATGGACGGGACAGTGGCCGTGCTGACCTGGCGGGGAAACTGCCGACCCGGCGTTCAGCCGATCGCGCGGCGTGCGGTCCGGCCGCAAAAGCGAAAGCCGCCGCGGGCTGTCGGCCTGCGGCGGCTTTTGTGTTTGGTTGCGGGGGCAGGATTTGAACCTGCGGCCTTCAGGTTATGAGCCTGACGAGCTACCGGGCTGCTCCACCCCGCGGGCGTGGCTG
>JAJUIU010000019.1 GCA_029267445.1 Rhodospirillaceae bacterium | reverse complement strand
GTCCGCCAAGCAGGGCCGCTCGCGCCAGTTCCAGGCCATCCTGCCCCTGCGCGGCAAGATCCTGAACGTGGAGCGCGCCCGCTTCGACAAGATGCTGTCCAGTGCGGAGATCGGCACCCTGATCGCCGCCCTCGGCACCGGCATCGGGCGGGAGGAGTTCTCCGCCGACAAGGCGCGCTACCACAAGATCATCATCATGACGGACGCCGACGTGGACGGCGCCCACATCCGCACCCTGCTGCTCACCTTCTTCTATCGCCAGATGCCGGAGCTGATCGAGCGCGGCTACCTCTACATCGCCCAGCCGCCGCTCTACCGCGTGAAGCGCGGCACGGCGAAGGAGCGCTACCTGAAGGACGACCGGCAGCTCGAGGATTACCTGATCAACCAGGGCACCGACGACGTGGCCTTCACCCTGGGCACCGCCAGCGATGTCCAGGGTACCGTCCACACGGGCGACGGGTTGCGCGGGCTGGTGGAGCAGGCGCGCGCCGCCCGCCACGCCATCCTGACGCTCGCCCGCAAGGCCGGCAGCCGCGACGTGGTGGAACAGGCCGCGATCGCGGGCGCCCTCACGCCCACCCTGCTCCAGGACACCGACAAGGCCCGCGCGGCGGCAAGCTACATCGCCACGCGCCTCAACGCGCTCGCGGCCCTCATGGCGACCGAGGCGGGGGAGCAGGCGGTGGGCAGTGGCGGCTGGTCCGGCGACGTGCAGCTGTCACCGGCTGGCACGGCGGACGCGCTGGTCATCTCCCGCCTGCGCCGTGGCGTCACCCACCGCCACGTGCTGGACCTGGACCTGCTGCGCAGCGTGGAGGCCCGCCGCCTCGACGCCATGGCCGACGCGCTCCAGGCCACATACGCCCACCCGGCGGCCCTGCGCTTCCGCGCCAAGGATCTGGGTGCGGTCACCGGCCCCGTGACCCTGTTCGAGAAGATCATGGAGCAGGGGCGCAGCGGCCTCACCATCCAGCGCTACAAGGGGCTGGGCGAGATGAACCCGGAGCAGCTCTGGGAAACCACCCTCGACCCCACCGTCCGCACCCTCCTCCAGGTCAAGGTCTCCCACGCCGACGAGGCGGAGGAGGTGTTCAGCACCCTGATGGGCGACCTGGTCGAACCCCGCCGCGACTTCATCGTGGAAAACGCGCTGAAGGTGGCGAACCTGGATGTGTGAGGGGGGGGCGGGCCACGAACGCGTATTCTTCCTGAGATCTTGCGAGTCAAGCACGTCAGCCATCGAAGTGAATACGGTACAAGGGAAAATACACCACAATACAAAATCCATAAATGCCCACTTATGAAAAGCCAAACCAATGAAAAATAGAAAAAAATCTTTTCGATATATCTACAAAAACTCCAGCGCCACTATTTTCCTGAGTCCAGCGCAGGAGATGATATCTAACCTCAAGGACGAATCAATATCTTTGTTGATTACCTCTCCGCCCTATTTCATCGGGAAGGAATACGATGTTTCGACATCCGCAGATGACTTTATTGAGGCACAAAAGGCGTTATTGCCGCAAATATTGCGAACCGTCCGCACCGGAGGAAGTATATGCTGGCAAGTGGGGTACCATGTTGTCAAAAACGAAATAGTGCCACTCGATACACTTATATACAACGCCACTCGAAGCTACCCGGAGTTCAAGCTTCGCAACCGACTGATCTGGACTTTTGGTCATGGTGTCCACGCCGGAAGGCGCTTCAGTGGTCGGCACGAAGTAATCATGTGGTTCACAAAAGGTGACGACTATTACTTTGACTTGGACTCGGTTAGAGTACCTCAGAAGTATCCCGGCAAGCGGCACTACAAAGGGCCAAGCAAAGGTGAGTTAAGTGGAAATCCGCTAGGAAAAAATCCAGCGGATGTTTGGGATATCCCCAATGTCAAGGCGGGGCACGTTGAGAAAACCGCCCATCCTTGCCAGTTTCCAATTGCTCTGACACGTAGATTGATTCGCGCCCTGAGCAAACCAGGGGAAACCGTACTCGATCCATATATGGGGTCCGGCACTACTGCCATAGGATCTCTGCTGGAGGGTAGAAATTTCGTTGGTAGCGAAACCAACCTAGGATACATTGAGATTGCAAGAGAGCGGATTAAAGCTCTCAAGTCTGGAGCATTGAAGCACAGAGAAGATGTTCCAGTATATGTCCCTGATGGAACCGAGAAAGTAAGTCAAAAACCAGCGCACTTCAAAGTGCATTTGCCTTGGGAGTAGGCAGTGACAAAAGAATTTGCATTAGCGCAGCCAGAAAAGCGTCTTTTCATTTCCTTGTTGACAAGGGACATCGGCCTCCTTGACGCGATTTTGGACCTTGTTGACAATTCCATCAACTCGGCACTCATACAGCAAAGACATGAACTTGGATCAATAGACGACTACATGAGGATGCTTAGCGCTCCTCACACGGGCGCGGTTTACAAAGTCGAGATCAAAATTTCAGAAGACTCATTCTCAATTGAAGATAACTGTGGCGGAATCTCAATAGATTCTGCTAAGGACGGTGTCTTCAAGTTTGGGAGATCAACAAGCGATACAGTTGAGCATAAAGATGATACGTTGAGTGTATACGGAATCGGTTTAAAGCGCGCAATCTTCAAAATTGGTAACAGTATTACCATGATCTCAAACCACCCAGACGGTGGCTTTAAAATGGTCCTTGATGTCGATAAATGGGGGCGCAAAAAAGAAGAAAGATGGGAAATTCCATTCGATACGACTCCTGCCGATCATGGCCGCGACTATGGAACGAGTATCGTAATCAAGGAACTCTACCCAGACATCAAACGCAAGATAATGGACGGATCTGTAGCTGGTGATATCGTTAGCCGGGTTGCTCAGACCTATAGTTATTTTCTTAACCGCGCAATTGAAATAATTGTGAATGGTGAGAAAGTCGAAGCAAAACTGGCAAATTTCGGCGAAAACGTAGCCTCCGAAACTTTTACTGAAGACGGTGTTTCATGTTACGTGATCGCCGGAATGTACCAACCGCAAGGAAAGTTCTATACCGCCGAAACAGCTGGCTGGTACGTGTTATGCAATGGTCGTGCAGTTGCGTTTGCGGATAAATCCTCGCAGACAGGATGGGGTAACCTTCTTCCAAGCTTTCAACCGAAGCATCGACCCTTTATGGGTATCGTCTTCTTCATTTCCGACGAACCTGAACGACTGCCGTGGACAACAACGAAAGCTTCGATCAACCAAGAAAGCGCACTCTGGCAACACACATTGCGCGTGATGGCTCGCGTGGGAAGGCAAATCACGACGTTTCTAGACAAGAGATTTTCTGAGGACGGTACCGAGATAACGACTGATGAACTTAAGGAAGCAGCAGGACGGCCTGTCACCGCGTTGCTTTCATTCAAGGCGCAAACTCAGAATTTTCGCGCAGCCCCAAGAAAGAAAGAAACCACTTCTGTCCAATATTCAGTAAGAGTCAAGGACATTGAGGAGATAAAAGCTTATCTCGGTCGCAGAACAATGTCGAATTCAGAGCTCGGGCTGCATATTTTCGATTACTACCTTCAGAATGTGGTGCGTGAATGAGCAAGCGGTCATCGGCTTGGTTCATACCCTATGAAATCCGGCCATCTAAGCAGATTGAACGCAGAATTGTACTTGACTGTATCCAGGCGGGATCAGCGGCTGGGATGAACATCGGCCAGATGCCCTATATTGGGATGGGAGGCTTTCGGTTCTTTGACTTTGTGCTCGCTAACAAGTTTCTTTCAACGAATAGGTTTATCAGCATCGAGCATGATGAGTCACTGATTGCTCGTTGCGATCTTAACAAGCCGTTTGAAAGTATAGAGATATATACGGGAGGCGCAGATGATTTCATGGTGGAACGTGGATTTCAGGAATCATCAATCATTTGGTTTGATTTCGAGGGGGCGCTTTCCGAAAACCTTCGAGATGACCTGATCGGCCTTTCCTCAGCGGTGAAACCTGACAGTTTCGTATTTGTGACAACCGGCGGGGAGATGCCGAAGGAATTAGTGGGTATTGGTAAGGAAGAAAAAAGACTTGAGCGAATTCGGAGTATGATTGGAGCTCATACTGCTGGAGTTACAACTGAGCAAATGAAGAAAAATGGCTTTCCGGTGGCGGTTGCTCTCATTGCCGCAAATATCCTTAAATTTGGCTTCGCCGGGCGATCAGACGGGGAATTTCTTCCACTACTCCGATTGGCCTACAAGGACTCTGCCTGGATGGTTACGGTCGGTGGGTTTTTCGGCAGGAGCCAGTTTGCAAGCGACCTAAAGAGAGAAGTCAAGCGACGTCAACCGTTCTTGAAACTTCACAAGAAAGAGTACGTTCTGCAGATTGCGCAGTACAACCTGACAGACATCGAGAGACGGCGTTTCGATTTTGCTGCGACGGCACCCAAGGGGAGCCGATCCGCAAAGCAACAGCTAAGGCGCCTTGGATTCGACAATCGCACTATAGAGCAGTACAAAGATCTGATGCGTTTCATCCCGCGATACTTTGAGGCCTTAGTATAGAGACTCGTAGAGCGGGACAAGGGATATGCCTTCGTTCATCTCTTCTAACGAGGGCTCATTTAGTTTAAGAATCAGGCATGGTTCTCGGACATGTGAAAAGAGGGCGCGGGTCATTCCGGGGGAATGGCCGCGCCGGCGCGTGGGCACGGCGCGCGAGGGTGGCCCCGGCGGACCGGGCCTTTCGTTAATCATGTCACCTTTGTCACCTTAGAGGGCCTAAGTGGCTGGAATCCCACGGTTCCCATGTCACCTTTGATGTCACCTTAGACGTCACCTTTGTCACCTTTGATGTCACCTTTGTCACCTTAGATGTCACCTTAAAGGCGTCAGGGGTCGGGTTGGCGACGGGGGCAGGCGGCGAGGGGCCGGGCACGACAGGACGTGGGCCCGCACCGGCCCCCATCCGTGTCCATCCGGCTCCATCCGTGTCCATCCGTGATCCCTACACCGGCCCCGCCCTGCGGACCGGCCGCACACCGCCCCACCGGCCCATCCTCGCCGTCCCATTCCCACTGCCCGCAGCCCCCCGGCGCATCTCCTCCGGCACCCTCCGCCGCTCCCGCCTGTTCTCCCCCCAGTCTGTGGCCCAATGGGTGGCCCCGATCGGCGGCACCTGTCGGTCGAACCGCCGGTGTGTCACGCTGGCGGCCTGGACGCGGCCTGGAAGCGGCCTGGGTGCGGCCGGGAAACGAAGGATAGGGCGGGCATGAGCACGGGATTGCTGGCGCTGCTGGACGATGTGGTGGCCCTCGCCAAGGTGGCGGCCGCCAGCATCGACGATGCGGGCGTGATGGCGGGCAAGGCCGGGATGAAGGCGGCCGGCGTGGTGGTGGACGACGCGGCGGTGACCCCGCGCTATGTCGTCGGCTTCGCGGCGGAGCGGGAGCTTCCCATCATCCGCCGCATCGCCGTCGGCTCGCTGAAGAACAAGCTGCTGTTCCTGCTGCCGGCAGCATTGGCGCTCAGTCTGCTGGCCCCCTGGGCGGTGACGCCGCTGCTGATGCTGGGCGGGGCCTTCCTCTGCTACGAGGGGGCGGAGAAGGTGTACGAGGCCCTCTGGCCCCATGCGGAGCCGCACGGCCCCGGCGGCAAGCTGACGGCCCCCACGCCCGCCGACGCCGCCGCCTTGGAGGACGAGAAGGTCCGTGGGGCGATCCAGACGGACTTCATCCTGTCGGCGGAGATCATGGCCATCACCCTCTCCACCGTCGCGGCGGAGACGGCGAGCTTCTGGGGCCAGGCCGCCGTGCTCGCCATCGTCGGCATCGGCATCACCCTGGTGGTCTATGGCGCCGTGGCCCTGATCGTGAAGGCGGACGACGCCGGCGTCTGGCTCGCCCGGGACGGCAACGCCGCCCCGGCCCGGCTGCTGGGGCGGGGGCTGGTCAAGGGCATGCCGGTGTTCCTGCGCCTGTTGTCGGTGGTCGGCATGGCGGCCATGCTCTGGGTCGGCGGCGGCATCGTCATCCACGGGCTGGAGGAGTTCGGGCTGGCCGGCCTCGGCCACGGCATCCACGATCTGGCCGTGGCCGCCGCAGCCGCCCTGCCGGCCGGGCTGCACGGCTTCGGCGAATGGCTGATGGGGGCCGCGCTCGCCGGCCTGTTCGGCTTGGCGCTGGGGGCGCTGCTGATCCCGCTGGTGCACAAGCTGCTGGAGCCGGCCTTGGCGCCGCTGCTGGCCCGCTTCCGGGGCAAGGCCAAGGATCAGGACCCCAAACCGGCCGCACCGGCGGCGCACTGATCCCGCCGCTCACTGGTCGCCCCGCGGATTGGTCCCGCCGCGCATTGGTCATAGCTTCGGCCTATCCTTCCGCGCGGATTCGGCTCTGGCGGGGACGGGTCGGTTACACTAAATTGACGGCATGCGCTTCTATGGCGGGGGGTGCCCGATGACCACGCGTGAGGAGATCCTGGACCGGATGGACGACGCGGCCGACCGTCTGGACATGGTCAATCCCGCCGCCGCCCGGCGCATGCGCTTTTGGGCGCAGTCGGCCCGCCTGGACATCGATCCCCGCATCGCGGAGCGCAGCACCCTGCTCTACGCCCTCGCCGTCGCCGCCAAGGGCCGGTAACGCAACCGGCGCGCCCAATACGCCCCCGCCACGGCACGCTGGCGTAACGGGAACCGCTCGCCTACACTCGTAATGCGGGTGATGGGGTTCGGGCGGGGTGGCGTTTGGCGGCGCGGGTCGGCACGGTGGCGTTCCAGGGGATCGAGACCCTGGAGATCGACGTCCAGGTCCAGATGATGGGCGGGCAGCTCGCCTTCACCGTCGTCGGCCTGCCGGACAAGGCGGTCGGCGAAAGCCGGGAGCGGGTGCGCGCCGCCCTGCACGCCCTCGGCCTCGCCCTGCCGTCCCGCCGCATCGCCGTCAACCTCGCCCCCGCCGACGTCTTCAAGGAGGGCTCGCATTTCGACCTGCCGATCGCCCTCGCCCTCCTGGTGATGATGGGCGTGCTGCCGGGGGACGAGCTGGCGGGCTACACGGCGCTGGGGGAGCTTGGGCTGGACGGCGGCATCGCCTCGGTCGCCGGCGTGCTGCCCGCCGCGATCAACGCGCTCGCCAACGGCAAGGGGCTGATCTGCCCAGCCGCCTGCGGTGGGGAGGCGGCCTGGGCGGGGGAGGATCTGGAGATCCTGGCCGCCCCCAGCCTGCTGGCCGTCATCAACCACTTTAAGGGCACCCAGGCCCTCGCCCGCCCCGCCGCCACGATGGAGGAGCCGGACGGCCCCGGTGCGGCCGGCCACAAGGACCTGAAGGACGTCAAGGGGCAGGAGACGGCCAAGCGCGCGCTGGAGGTGGCGGCCAGTGGCGGGCACAACCTGCTGATGGTCGGGCCGCCCGGCTCCGGCAAGTCCATGCTCTCCTCCCGCCTGCCGGGCCTCCTGCCCCCGCTCGACGCGGCGGAGGCGCTGGAGGTGTCGATGATCCATTCGGTCGCCGGCCAGCTCGATGGCGGGCGGCTGCTGCGCCGCCGCCCGTATCGGGACCCGCACCACTCCGCCAGCCTTCCCGCCCTGGTCGGCGGCGGGTTGCGCGCCAAGCCGGGGGAGATCAGCCTCGCCCACAACGGGGTGCTGTTCCTGGACGAGCTGCCGGAATTCGCCCGCGCCACGCTGGAGGCGCTGCGCCAGCCGATGGAGACGGGCAAGGCCGTGATCGCCCGCGCCAACGCCCATGTCGCCTATCCGGCCCGCTTCCAACTCGTCGCCGCCATGAACCCCTGCCGCTGCGGCCATCTGGACGACCCGTCGCTCGCCTGCGGCCGCGCCCCCGCCTGCGCCATGGACTACCAGTCCAAGATCAGCGGCCCGCTGTTCGACCGCATCGACCTGCATGTCGACGTGCCCGCCGTCAGCCCGGCCGACCTGTCGTTGCCGCCGCCGCGCGAAGGCTCGGCCGAGGTGGCGGCCCGCGTCGCCCGGGTGCGCGACATCCAGCGCCAGCGCTACGCCAGCTTCGCCAGCGCCGGTGCCCCCGTCCTGCGCACCAACGCGGAGGCCGATGGCGAACTCCTGGAACGGGTCGCCGCCCCCGACGCCCAGGGCCGCGCCCTGCTGACGGAGGCTGCGGACCGGCTTCGCCTGTCGGCGCGGGGCTACCACCGGGTGCTGCGGGTCGCCCGCACCCTGGCCGACATGGACGGGGAGCCGCAGGTCCGCCGCATCCATGTGGCGGAGGCGCTCAGCTACCGCCGCGTGGCCCCTGGCCGTTAGGCGACGCCCAGCCGCGCCAGTACCGGCAGCCTGGCGCTGCGGAACAGGGCCCAGCGGTCCGCCAATGCGTCCAGCGCCGCCCGCCCCTCCAGCGCGCGGCCGTCCCGCTCCACCGTCCCGCCCGATGTGGTCAGGGCCTCCAGGGCGAAGGCGGGCGGTTCCGCACCCCGGCGCAGGGCAAGCAGGAACAGCCGGTCCACCCGGTCCACATCGATCCCCGCCCCCAGCACCGGGCTCGCCAGCGCGCCCACCGTGTCGGCCGCAAGGCTCCGCTCCAGCGCCACGGCGTTGAACCGGGCGCACGCGTCCATCCGCCCCGCCACGCTGTCCGGATCGGCTGCGGGGGCGAGGTGGCCAAGCGCCGTCGGCACCAGTGCCGCATCCCCCGCCGGTCCCACCCGCTCCAGCAACGGCAGGACGGCGGCGCGATCCAGCACGGCCTCCCCATGGGGCAGGGTGCCGCCGCCGGGACGCCGGTGCGGCGCCGTCAGGGGTGCGAAGGGCAGGGCGGCCAGCAGTGCTCCCCGCGCCGCGTTGGACAGGTGCTCAGGGTTCTTCACGAACAGGTCGCGGCGGAACGGCCGGTTGGTCAGGAAATCGCCCGCCATCTCCCGGAACAGGACATCGTCCAACCCGTCCAGGATGGCGGCCACGCCCTCGGCCAGGGGGCCCGCCGCCGGCGTGTCCAGCCGGTCGGCCACCCGCGCCGGCCCGGCGAATGTCAGCCCGGCCTCCGCCATGGCCGCCGCCACGTCCGTCACATAATCCGGTGTCCAGAATTCGTTGAAGTACTCGTGCGCCAGATAGGACACCGGCCGTCCGGCCAGTCCCGCCAGCCGATCGTCCGCCGCCGGATTGGCCTGGAAGTAGCGGCCGCCCTGCTCCCGCAGCCGTGCCGCGAAGGCGACGGCCCGGCGGATGCGATCGGGCAGGGGGCCCGTGTCGCGGTCCAGTCTCCCCTTCATCAGTTCGCGCAGTGGCAGCAGCGGGGCGAGGCCGGGCAGGGCGTTGTAGCCGATGTGGCAGACGCCCCCCGGCTTCAGCCGATCGCGCAGGAAGGACAATATCTCCGCCCGCTCCGCCGGTCCCACCCAGGACCAGACGCCATGCAGCGCCACCACGTCGAACCGGAGGTCGGGGGGAAGGCTTGCCGCGTAGTCGCCGAAACCGGCGGCGTCGACCGCCAGATTGTCCAGGCCCGCGTCGGCCGCGAGGTCGCGGGCGAAGGCGGCATGGGCGGGGTTCAGGTCCGTGCCGTGGAAGCGGACACCGGGATTGGCGGCGGCCAGCACCGCCAGCGTCACGCCCTGGCCGAAGCCCAGTTCGCACCAGTCGAGATCGCGTCCCGTCAGCAGGCCCGCGGGCGGGGCGACGCCCGCCAAGGCCAGGGCGAGGGCGAGGCGAGGGGGCGCCATCTCCCCGTGATGGGCCCAGGTGTAGGGGATCTCCGTCACATAGCCGCCGGTGCGCATGGCGCGATCCCTACGACGGGGCGTCGGCGGGTTCCAGCGAAAAGGAAAGGGGCGGCCGCCAGCCGGCGACCGCCCCCGTTCCGTACCGTCGCGACGCGCGCTTAGAAGCGGACGCGGGCGCCGGTGATCACGCCGAACACGTCCTCGAAGTTCGCGGTCGGCTGGTCGTACTCGTGATTGCGCAGGCCGACATAGACCTCCGAGGAGATCGCGTCGAGGTACTGCACGATGTACGCACCCCAGGCCGAGGCCTCGTCGCCCAGGACGAAGTTGTCCTCCTGGGTGTAGTAGTCGATCGCGAAGGCCGTGTTGCCCAGGCTGTTCAGCTTGTTGATGTAGCCGGCCTTCACATAATAGAACTCGGAGTCGCGGCCGGCCGCATACTCGCGGCTGCCGGCGGCGGCCGTCAGGTTGAAGCCGCTGGCCAGACGCACGGAGACGGAGCCGTTGATCTGCTCCTCGGTGCCGGGGCTGACGGCGCCGGCGTTCGAGAGCGAGCCCGCATCGGCGTAGGCGATGGCGGCACCGACCGTGGTCTCGCCCACCTTGCCGGAGTAACGCAGCGCCACGTCCCAACCGCCACCGTCCAGCAGGCTGGTCATGGCCTGGAAGCCGTTGAAGGTCGGCGTGTCGTAGCGGATGCGGTCGTCGCGGTTCAGACCGTCGAAGTTGTTGGTGACGGTGTTGACCGACGGACCGAAGGCGCGGGTGGTGGAATTGCGGAACTGCAGACCGCCGAAGGTGGCGCCCACGTCCGAGTAGCCGCCCAGGTTGGCGGTGCCGGACAGGTCGACCTCGGAGGTGGCCTGCGAGGCCGTGTCGCCCTGGCCGAACCAGACGCGGCCGAAGCCCTTGCCCTCGAACCACACCTCGAGCTTACGCTCGCGGAAGGCGAAGGCGTCCGGCGCGTTGGCCTGGACGCTGGCGCTACGGCTGTTGTTGGAGATCGCCTCCAGCTCCAGCACGGTGCCGGCCGTCCAGGTGTCGTTGATCTTGCCGGTCGCCGTGCCCAGCAGGCGGGTGGAGGCGCCGTTGTTGTCGACGAACAGGGTGTCGGTGTCGAACCCGTCATCGGCGATGATCAGGGCCCGATGGATCCAGCCGCCCAGGGTGAAGGTCACCTTCGGGGTGGCGGAACGGACATAGGCCGGCGGCGCCGCTGTCGGGGCGGCGGCGGGGGCCTTCTCCAGCTTCTCGATGCGCTCGAGGAGCTGCTTCACCTGGCTGCGGAGTTCCTGAACTTCATTGGTCTGGGCCTGAGCCGTCCCCGCGGTCATGAGCGCGAGGGTGGCGGCGCCGGCGAGCGCGAGGGTGCGAACCCGTAGGGTGCCACGCATGTACGTCCTCCCTTCGAAGGGGCCGAGTGGCCTCTTTCATTAATGTGACGGAAGGTTTACGATTATATTGCGCTTGGCAATATGGCTGCCGGCCGGTTCGGGGACGAAGTTTCCCAGTGTTGCCTCATGGCAACGCTGCCGCCGCGGGCGCCAAGTTTCCGGCTATATTGCGGTGCGGCACGGGGCGCGATTTCTGTCCCGGCACTTCGCGGGGTCATCAGCCCAACTGGCCCGCTCCCGATCGCTCGTTGGTGGTAATCCCCGCGGCGGCGGCGAAAACCGCAGCGGTGCCGCTTGACATTATATATCCGATCACGGATGTTTCCCGACATCGCACATGTCGTGCGCCAATCCATCAACCCCGCTGAATGGAGTTCACCATGCCCAGCGTCCTCGGCGCGCTGGCCCGCGCCCTTCTCACCCCGGCGGCGCCCGGCGCCGACGGCGTCCACAGCCTGTCGCCCGCCCTGCTGCGCGACGTGCTGCAGGATGACGCCTGCGCCCCGCCGGAGCGGCGCCACGCGGACCCCCGCCGCCCCGTTTCATTCCGAATGCATCCGGCCTCGGAATTTTTTGAGGCGCGGGACACATCGGCCCTTGCATCTCTCCCGCGGATCGGCGATAGAGACGGCGTCCAGTAGGCAACAACCCTCATCGGAGGATTCCGTGATGACCAAGATGACCGAACGATTCGTCGCCCAGTGGAACGGCTCCTACGCCGACCGCGGCCGGTTCGCGCGCGTCATCGGCGGCGCGCACGCCCATCACCACGGAATTCGCACCCTCGAGGGATGTCATGAGCTTCTTCGTTTCGCTGGGCAACGGCCCCAAGATCTTCATTGAGCTGGCGCACTGGGCCTCATCCCGGCGCGGCCTGCATGTCAGCCGGGAGAACGGGGAAATCCTCGTCTGGCTCGGTCGTGTCCATGTGATCTACACCCCCGGCGCCTGGCGCCCGCCAGCCCGGGATCCGATTGCGGCGGGGCCGCTGCCGGGAGGAGGCCTCCCGGCGGGGACGGCTCCCGGAGGACAGGATCTGGATGGCGACCCACCCGAAGGCTTCAGGCTGGCGGCCTGACCAGCTGGACCCGCTGGTCCGGGTGCTCGAGGCGTTCCGCACCCTCGACCCCGACCTGCCGATCCAGTACGCGCTGTCGTTCCTGACGATCGCGCAGAACGAGGGGATGTCGATCCGGGACCTGTCGGAGCGGCTGGGAATCGCCCAGTCCTCCGCCTCGCGCAACGTGGCGGCCCTGTCGAAGTGGCACAGCTTCGGCAAGGCCGGCCACGACCTGATCCAGTCGGAGGAGGACCCGCGGGAACGTCGGCGCAAGATCCTTACGCTGACGCCCAAGGGCCGCGATCTGGCCGAGCGCCTCGCCGACCTGCTGCACGAACAGCCGCCGACCCTGCGCCGCCGCACCGCCTGACCCACTGGCCGGGCCTCGCGCTTAGGCCAGCAGGGTTCCCAGCAGCGCGTTCAGCCGCGCCCGTCCCGCCTCCGTTGCCGCCAGCCTGTCCTCGGACAGGGTGATGAAACCCTGGCGCTCCAGCCGGGCCAGACGGTCCGGGTCCACCTGATCCGCCAGCGTGCGGCCGGTTTCCGCGACCACCCGGGCCAGCGGCACCCCCTCCGCCAGGCGCAACCCCATCATCAGCAGCTCCGCCAGTCGCGCGTCCGCCGGCACGGGCTCGAACGGCTTGGCGCCGCTGCCCTGGCGCTCCACCAGGTCCAGCCAGGCCTCCGGCGCCCGGTGGGTGCGCGTGCCGACCTTGCCCCGGTCGGGCAGGGTCAGCCGGCCGTGGGCGCCCGGCCCGACGCCGACATAGTCGCCATAGCGCCAGTAGGTCAGGTTGTGGCGGCTCTCCTCGCCCGGCCGGGCGTGGTTGGAGATCTCGTAGGCGGGCAGGCCAGCGGCACCCAGCACCGCCTGCGTCATCTCGTAGAGGTCGGCCTGGGCGTCCTCGTCCGGCAGCACCAGCTCGCCCCGCTGGTGCAGGGTGTGGAACTGCGTCCCCTCCTCGATGGTCAGCTGGTAGAGCGACAGGTGCCCCACCGCCTCGTCCAGGGCGCGGTTCAGCTCTTCGGCCCAGGCGGCGCCGGTCTGTCCGGGCCGGGCGTAGATCAGGTCGAAGCTGAACCGGTCGAAGCTCGCCCGGGCCAGCCGGATGGCGCCCAGCGCTTCCCCGGCTGAATGGCGGCGGCCCAGCGCCTTCAGGTCCGCGTCGTTCAGCGCCTGGATGCCAAGGCTGACCCGGTTCACCCCGGCGGCGCGGAAGGCGCGGAAGCGGTCCGCCTCCACGCTGGTGGGGTTCGCCTCCAGCGTCACCTCCGTCCCCGCCGGCAGGCCCCAGCGTTCGTCGGCCCGGCGCAGCACCGCCTCCACCGTCGCCGGCTCCATCAGCGAGGGGGTGCCGCCGCCGAAGAAGACGCTGGTCAGACGACGGCCGGGCGTCAGATCGGCGAACCAGTCCAGCTCCCGCAGCAGTGCCGCCCGCCAGCGCGCGTGATCCACCCGCTCCCTCACATGGCTGTTGAAGTCGCAGTACGGGCACTTGGACGCGCAGAACGGCCAGTGGACGTAGAGCGCGAAGCCGGGATCGGGCATTTCAGGCATTTCACACGGACGGAACGCTTCACACGGACGACGCGGAGATTCACACAGGCGACACGTACGGAATGCTTCACACGGACGACACGGACGGGAACTGGACGGCACGGATCGGCGATCAGGGGAGAACCCGGCGCACGGCGACCTTCGGAACCCCGAAGTTGAAGAGCAATCCAACGGGCAGCCCGCTGGCCCGGAGATAGTTCACGACCTGCATAAGGTGGGCATCCGTAAAGCCCTCGGCCACCTTCAGCTCGACGATGACGCGTTTCTCCACGACGATATCCGCATAGAAGGTACCCACCGGGTCACCCTTGTACGACACCTTGAAGGGCACCTCCTCGGCGACCGCCAGTTTGCGCCGCTCCATTTCCCGCAGCAGCGCGCGCTTGTAGACGACCTCGACGAACCCGTTACCCAAAACATGGGAGACCTCGAAGGCGGCGCCGATGATGGCTTCCGTAGTCCGCTCAATTTCAGGATCGAGCACAAGTCTCATCGCCGCGCGTCCGCGCCCGTCCGTGAGTCAGTCCGCGTCTTCCGTGTGAAACACAGGCCACGCGCAACCGATGTGAGAATAACGTTATTCGAAGCACTTCGCCACAAGCTGCCGGAACGCGTCGGCGCGGTGGCTGATGGCGTGCTTCTCGTCGGGCTCCAGCTCCGCATAGGTGCAGGTGAAGCCGTCCGGGATGAAGATCGGGTCGTAGCCGAAGCCCTTGGTGCCGCGCGGCGGGAACGAGAGGCGGCCGTGGGCATAGCCCTCCACCGCCTCCACATGGCCGTCCGGCCACGCGAGCGCCAGGGAGCAGACGAACTTCGCCCGGTCGCCCTTGCGGTCCGCCGCCCCCTCCAGTTCGCGCCGGACCTTCTCCATGGCCAGCGCGAAGTCCTTCTCCGGCCCGGCCCAGCGGGCGGAGTAGATGCCGGGCGCGCCGTCCAGCGCGTCGACCCACAGGCCGCTGTCGTCCGCCAGGGCCGGCAGGCCGCTGGCCGTGGCGGCGGCCCGGGCCTTCAGGGCGGCGTTGCCGATGAAGGTGGTCTCCGTCTCCTCCGGCTCCGGCAGGTCGAGCTCGCCGGCGGAGGGGAACCGCGTCACATAGGCGCCCAGCAGGTCCGCGATCTCGCGCACCTTGCCCTTGTTGTGGCTGGCGATGACCAGGGTGTCGCCAGCGAAGCGGCGCGGGGCCGTGCCGCCGGTCACAGGCCGATGGCCTTCTTCTGAAGCTCCGTCAGCTCGCCGATGCCCTTGCGGGCCAGCGCCAGCAGGGCCATGAACTCGGCCTCCTGGAACGGCGTCTGCTCGGCCGTGCCCTGGATCTCGACGATGCCGCCCTTGCCGGTCAGAACGAAGTTGGCGTCGGCCTGGGCGTTGCTGTCCTCCGCATAGTCCAGGTCCAGAACCGGCACGCCCTGGTACAGCCCGCAGGAGATGGCGGCGACGCTGTCGGTCACCGGCATGGCCTTCAGGAAGCCGATGGTCGTCAGATGCTTGAAGGCCAGCATCAGGGCGACATAGCCGCCGGTGATGGCGGCGGTGCGGGTGCCGCCGTCGGCCTGGATCACGTCGCAGTCGATCTTGACCGTGATCTCGCCCATGGCCTTCACGTCGGTGACGGCGCGCAAGCTGCGGCCGATCAGGCGCTGGATCTCCTGGGTGCGGCCGGACTGCTTGCCCTTCGCGGCCTCCCGGTCCATGCGTTCGGCCGTGGCGCGCGGCAGCATGCCGTACTCGGCCGTCACCCAGCCCTGGCCCTGGCCGCGCAGGAAGGGCGGCACCTTGTCCTCAACGCTGGCGGTGCAGAGCACATGGGTGTCGCCGAACTTCACGAGGCAGGAGCCCTCGGCGTGTTTGGACACATCGGTCTCAAGTGTGACGGGGCGGAGCTGGTCGGGCGCGCGGCCGGACGGACGGGGCATGGGATGGCTCTGACGCTTCGGAGGATCGGCCGACAGGGATACCGCCGCCGGGGGCCCGCGTCCATCGCCGTGGACGGGCGTGGGTCAAGGCCGTTCCTGGAACAGCGCCTCCACATCCCGATGGCGCTCGACGATGGTGACGACCTCCAGGTCCGTGTCCGTCACCCGGAAGAAGATGACATAGCCTTGGAACGGGAAGCTGCGGATTCCCGGCCGCAGTTCGGGCCGCGCCCGGCCGAGTGTCCCCGGCAAGGTCGCCAGCTTCCGGCATTGATCCCGAATGCGGTCCACGAACCGGCGGGCCGTCTCGGTGCTGCCGCTCTCCCCGGCGACGTATGTGAAGATCGCGATGAGGTCGCGCCGTGCGGCCGCCCGGTAGACCAGGGTCCGCACCTAGGGAGCCTTGCGCCCGAGCTCGGCCGCCTGCGCGTCCAGCGCCGCCGCGATCTCCTCGTCGGAGAAGCGGCCCTCCTCCGCCAGGGCGTCGTCGATGGTGGCCCGCAGTGCCGCGAGTTTCGCCTCGCGCTCCTCCACCAGACGCAGTCCCTCGCGCACGACCTCGCTGGCGGAGCCGTAGCGTCCGCTCTTGACGATGCGTTCCACGAACCCTTCCCAGCGCGCGCCGATCGACACGTTCATTCGGTCCTCCTTCGCATGCGCATCCTGACACGATAACAGGAAATGCGCTATTCCTGACATCGTGGTGCGATCCGGGTGCCGTTGACCCCCCACGACGCCCGGACTAGATTCGGAAGAGCGGCGGGATCATTCGGCCGCAAAACGGATTGGCGTGAAAGGGGCCGCCCCCGTGGCGGAGGCGCACAGACGGCGATGGACCTGCGTCCGGGCATGATCGGCGAGCTGAACCAACGGTCACGCGACATTTTCCGCCACATCGTCGAGGCCTATGTCGAGACGGGGGAGCCGGTGGGCTCCCGCACGATCTCCCGCCGCCTCGGCCTGCAGCTGTCCCCCGCGACCATCCGCAACGTCATGGCGGATCTGGAGGATCTGGGACTGCTGGCCGCGCCGCACACCTCGGCCGGCCGCGTGCCGACGGAGGTGGGCCTGCGCCTCTTCGTCAACGCCATGCTGGAGATCGGCGACATTTCCGAGGAGGACCGGGGCAACATCGAGGCCCAGTGCGCCGCGCGCGGCAAGTCGCTGCCGGAGGTGCTGGAGGAGGCGACCACCATGCTGTCCGGCCTCTCGGCCTGCGCCGGGCTGGTGCTGGCGCCGAAGACGAACCGGCCGCTGAGGCATGTGGAGTTCGTCAGCCTGGCGCCGGGCCGCGCCCTGGTCGTGCTGGTGACGGAGAACGGGCTGGTGGAGAACCGGGTGGTGGAAATCCCGGTGGACCTGCCGGTGTCCGCGCTGACCATGGCGTCCAACTTCCTGAACGCCCGGATGATCGGCCGCACGCTGGAGGAGGCGCGCGCCGCCATCCAGAAGGAGATCGAGGAGAACCGGGCCCAGCTCGACGATCTGACGCGCAAGGTGGTGGAGACGGGCCTCGCCACCTGGGCCGATGTGCGCGGCAGCCAGGGCTATCTGATCGTACGCGGGCAGGCCCGGCTGCTGGAGGATGTCACCGCCCTGTCCGACCTGGAGCGCATCCGCACGCTGTTCGAGGTGCTGGAAACGCGAGAGGCCATGGTCCGCCTGCTGGACGCCACCGGCCGGGCCGAAGGGGTGCAGATCTATATCGGGGCGGAGAACGAGCTGTTCAGCCATGCCGGCTGCTCGATGATCGTCTCCCCCTACACCAACACGCGCGAACAGGTGATCGGCGCCATCGGCGTGATCGGCCCGACCCGGATCAACTACGCCCGCATCATCCCCATGGTGGACTACACCGCGAAGCTGGTCGGCCGGCTGATCGGCTGACACCGGCGGGCTGACACCGGCGGGCTGAAACCGGGCCGAACCGCCCCCATATCCCGCTTCCCATCTCGACAGCCGTCGCGAACACGCCTAAACGTCGCGCCGCGGCCAACCCGCCATGCAGACGAGTCAATCGAGGCCAGACGCCATGAACGAGACCAAGCCCACCGCCGAGACCCGGCCGGAAGCCGAAGCCCCGTCCAACGGCGCCACCCCGGCAGCCGAGGCCGAGGCGCCCGCCGCCAACGGACAGGAACAGCCCCCTGCGGCCGCCCGCGCGGTCGAGGATGACCGGGTGCCGAAGCTCGAGGCCGAGGTCCAGTCGCTCAAGGACCAGCTCCTGCGGGCACTGGCCGACGCGGAGAACACCCGCCGCCGCGCCGAGCGGGAGCGGGAGGACACGGCCAAGTACGCCGTCTCCAAGTTCGCCAAGGAGCTGCTGGCCGTGGCCGACAATCTGCGCCGGGCGGTGGAATCCGTTCCCGCCGAGACGCGGGAGGGCAACGAGCAGGTGAACACGCTGCTGACCGGCGTGGAGGCGACGGAGCGGCAGCTCTCCTCCGCCTTCGACCGCGCCGGCATCCAGAAGCTCGAGCCGATGGGCCAGCCCGCCGACCCCAACTTCCATCAGGTGATGATGGAGATCGAGGGAACGGGCAAGCCCGCCGGGACCGTGGTGCAGGTGCTCCAGGCGGGCTACAGCATCCATGGCCGGCTGCTGCGCGAGGCCATCGTCGGTGTGGCCAAGGGCCCGGTGGAGAGCCAGCAGCCGCGGGTCGACACCACGGCCTGACGGTCGGGGGCAGGCTGTTCGCCGGGAAGCCAATTCCATGTGAGCGGCACCGGTGCCCCCACCGGCACCCCCTTTGCGCATCTGCCCCTCCCGTCCACAGTCCCGTTAGCCTTCCGACCGAACGGAACGCCAGGGGAGCGGACGCATGGGTGGGACAGGGCCAACTGAAAATGGGATGGATCGGCGCGCGGCGCTGGGATTGATGGCCGCCACGGGTGCCGGGGCGGCGCTGGTGGGCCTGCCCGCGCAGGCGACAGCGGGTCAGGTCGCGGCCGCCCGGCTGGAGGGCGCCTTCAGCGATCCCGGTGCCGCCCGCGCCATCGGCCGCGCCTATCTGGCCGGACACCCGGAGGAGGCGGACGCCGACACCCTGCTGGCCCGCCTGTGCGCCGACGACCCGGGTGTCGCCGCGCTCCTGTCCGGGGCGGAACCGGCGGCCGTGCGCGGCTGGCTGCGCGACCGCTGCCGTGCGGAGTTCGCGGCCGGACGCACGGCCGACGTCTCCGGCTGGCGGCTCGCCCGCAGCGAGGCGCGGGTGATGGCGCTGCTGGCGCTGGCCTGATGGCGCTGGCCTGATGGCGCTGGGCTGACCGGTCAGGCCGCCCGCGCGCCGCTGCGTTCCAGGAAGGCGTGCACCCGCTGCCGCTCCGCCTCGGAGAGCTGGAAGCGCAGATGCACGCCGCCCTCGTCCGACTCCAGCGCCATGAAGGGCAGGTCGAGGCCGGCGCTCTCGATGGCGAGCCGCCCTGCGGTGCCCGCCCCGATCCCGCTCACATCCGCCACATAGGCGCCGCCGTCCGACAGGTTGCGCAGGCGGCCGGCGAAGCTCTGCCCGCGCGCCATCAGGGTGCAGGGCACTTCCAGCGCCAGACGCGGGTTCTCCCGCCGGTCCACCTCGGCCATGGAGGTGCGGACCACCCGCACCAGCACCTGCCGCAGCTCGTGCACGCTGCTCGCCACGTCGCTCGCGGTGGTGCGCACGGTGGCGGCGCGGTCGCCGGTGGCCGACGCTTCGGACGAGACGTCCTGGATGCGGGCGGACACCTCCCGCGCCGCTTCCGCCGCCTGGATCACGTTGCGGCTGATCTCCTGGGTGGCGGCACCCTGCTCCTCGATGGCGGCGGCGATGGCGCTCGACACCTGGTCCATCTCCCGGATGGTGGTGCCGATCTCCCGCACCGCGTCCACCGTGGCCCGCGTGCTGGCCTGGATGTCCGAGATCTGTCGGGTGATCTCCTCGGTGGAGCGCGCGGTCTGCGCCGCCAGGTTCTTCACCTCTCCGGCCACCACCGCGAAGCCCTTGCCCGCCTCCCCGGCGCGCGCCGCCTCGATCGTGGCGTTGAGCGCCAGCAGGTTGGTCTGCGCCGCGATCTCCGAGATCAGGGTCGCGACCTCGCCGATGCGGGCGACCGATTCCGACAGGGACTCGATCGTCACCATGGTCCGGTCCCCGGTCTCCACCGCCTTGCGGCTGACCTTGGTGCCGAAGCTCACCTGGCTGGAAATCTCGCCGATGGAGGCGGACAGCTCCTCCGCCGCGGCTGCCACGGTCTCCGCGTTGTGCAGCGCCTGCTGGGCGGCGGCGGCCACCGACTGGCTGTTGCTGGACACGTTGCCGGCCGACAGCACCATGGCGCCGGCGTGACCGTCCATCTCCTCCGTCCGCTGGGCGACGCGATCCACCGCGACGCGCGTCTCCCCTTCCACCTTCTGGGCCATGGCCTCCAGGGCCGCGCGCTTGGCCCGCTCGCCTTCGGCCCGCTGGGCCTCCTGCTCGGCCCGCAGCGACTGCGCCTCCTGGCCGTGGCGCTTCAGCACCTCCACGGCGCGGGCCATGGTGCCCAGCTCGTCCTGCTTGCCGGTGTGCGGCACGCTGACGGCGTAATCGTCCTCGGCCAGCCGCCCGACCGCGTCCGTCAGCTCGCCCAGGGGGCGGGAGACGCGGGCGCGGGTGATGAACCAGCCGCCGACGATGGCGATCACCGCCAGCACCATCATCGCCTGCGCGACGAGGATCGCGGTGGCGGAGGCCGCCTCGGCGTCCTTGAAGGCCGCTTCCGCATCCTCGACCTGATTGACGATCAGGAAGCCGATCTTCTCGGTCACCGGATCGATGGTCTGGTAGAGCTCGTCCTTGATGAAGGCGTCCAGGGCGGCGGAGTCGCGGGCCTGGAGGATGCGGTTCAGCTTCTCCACCGCCGCGTCGGCCGGGACCAGCAGGGACTTCAGCTCCTGCACCAGCCGCATCTCCGTGGCGTTCATGCCGGGGCGGCCGAAGAAGGCGTTCAGGTCGCGGCGGATGTCGGCCGTCGCGTCGGCGACGGACTTCTGCCCCTCCTCCCAGGTGAAGTTGCCGTTCCGGACCTTGTGGGAGGCGTCGACGACGAACACCGCGTAGGCGTCGGAGATGACCTTGAGCTGGTTCAGCGGGACCACGTCGTCCTCGTAGACGATGCGCAGATCCTCGTTCGCCGCCGAAAGGGCCCGCCAGCCGACGATGCTCGTCGTCAGCAGCAGGACGCCCAGAACGATCAGATTGGCCAGCAGTGTCGCCCGGATACTCAGCTTCATCATCGCCCCCCACCATGCCGCTCCGCGCGGCCATGGGCCGTACAGATGCGTTAACGCCATCGGGGGGCAATATATCCATACGGATGGCGGGGGTGGTGGAACTATTTCAGCCCATCACCCCCGCGTGCATGTGGCCGTGCGGATGTTCGGGGCGGCTCAATCGTTCCGCAGCAGCGGCGCGGCCGGCTGGCCCAGCGCCCGCCAGGTGCCGAGGAAACCAAGACCCAGTGTGATGGCGGTGCAGAGCAGGGTCGTCGCCGCCACGGCCGACGGAATGAAGGTCCATTCCAGCTGCATCACCTGGGTCAGGACCGCCCAGGCCGTGAGCGTGCCCAGGGCGCCCGCCACCGCCGCCGTGATCAGCCCCAGCAGCCCGTATTCCAGCAGATAGGCGCGGGCGACCGTGGCGCGTGTGGCGCCCAGCACCTTCAGCACCACCGAATCGTAGACCCGGCGCTTGTGCCCGGCGGCGATGGCGCCGGCGAGCACCAAGGTACCGGCGATCAGGGTAACGGCCGCCGTCACGCGCACCGCCATGCCGATGTTGCCCAGGATGTCGTTGATCGTCTCCAGCGCCTCCTTCACCCGGACGACCGTGATGTTGGAGAAGCGCTGGGTGACGGCGCGCTGGACCGCGAGCTCCGCCTCCGGTGTCGCCTTGATGGTGGCGAGCCAGGTCTGGGGTGCGCCCTCCAGAACGCCGGGGGAGAAGACGAGGGTGAAGTTGATCCCGACCGTGGAGAAATCAAGGTCGCGCACGACCGCGACCTCCGCCTCGATATCGCGGCCCAGGATGTTCAGCGCCATCCGGTCCCCCGGCCCGATGCCGAAGGCGTCGGCGATGTCCTTGTAGATGGCGAGCTGCGGCGGCCCGGCGTAATCGGCCGGCCACCAGGATCCTGCCACCACCTGGTCGTCGGGCGGCGGGGTCCGGCGGTAGGTGATGCCCCGGTCGCCGTTCAGCACCCAGGCATGCTCCCGGTTCACGATCGCCTGTTCGGCCTGCACGCCGTTGACGGTGGAGATGCGGCCGCGCAGCTGCGGCACCTCCTCCAGCTCCGAGGCGCCGGGCACGGACATGACGGTGCGGTTGAAGTCCTGCAACTGGTCCGGCTGGATGTCGACGAAGAAGAAGGCGGGCGCGTTCTCCGGGATCGTCTCCTTCACCGCGAGGCGGAAGTTCCCCTCGATCAGGGCGATGGCGACCAGCACGGTGAGGCCGAGGCCGAGCGACAGGACGACGGCGCCCGTCGGATTGCCGGGCCGGTGGATGTTGGCGACAGCCAGGCGCAGCACCGGGCTGCGCGGCCGGCCCAGGCGCGCCGCGATCCGCGTCACGGCCCAGCCCGCCGCCCAGAACGCGCCCAGCGTCAGGATGGACCCGGCGACGAAGGCGGCGGCGAACACCTTGTTCTCCGCCGTGCCCACGGCCAGCCCCGCGAGCCCCAGGCCGGACAGCAGCATCAGCAGCATGTAGGGCAGACGCGGGCGGCCCCGGCTGGGCGCCACGGCGTCGCGGAACAGGGCGGCGGCCGGCACCTCCCGCGCGCGGCCCAGCGGCCAGAGCGAGAAGGCGAGTGCCGTCAGCAGGCCGAAGGTGGCGGCGATGGCGAGCGCACCCGGATAGACGCCGATGCGCGCGGTCACCGGCAGCAGGTCGGCCAGGGCCCGGCCGGCCAGGATCGGCGCCAGCGTGCCGATCAGCAGGCCCAGCGCGATGCCGACGGCGGCCAGGGCCAGGATCTGGATCAGATAGGCCTCGAAGATCAGCCCGCCCCTGGCACCCAGGCATTTCAGCGTGGCGATGGTGGCGGTCTTGGTCTCCAGATAGCTGCGCACCGCGTTGCCCACGCCGACACCCCCGACCAGCAATGCCGTCAGCCCGACCAGCGTCAGGAACAGGGTGAGCTGGTCGACGAAGCGGGCGAGCTGCGGGGCGGCGTTGGTATAGTCCCGCACCCGCCAGCCGGCATCGGGGAAGGCCTCCTTCACCTGCGCCCGGAAGGCCGTATGGTCCAGCCCGGGGTTCAGGCGCAGCAGGTAGGACCAGGTGATCAGGCTGCCCTGCTGGACGAGGCCGGTGGTCTTCAGCGCGGCATCCGCGATCAGCAGGCGGGGGCCCAAGCTGAAGCTGCCCGACCCGGCGCGGTCCGGCTCCTTGCCGATGATGCCGCGCACCTCCACGGTGGTCTCGCCCACGGCCAGCCGGTCGCCCGTCTGAAGGTCCATGCGGGTGGCCAGCGTATCCTCGATCACCGCCCCCCAGACGCCGTTCCGCTCCGCCAGCACCTCCTGGATGTCCACCGGCCCGTCGGCCAGCTCGAACTGCCCATAGATCGGGTAGGCGTCGGTGACGGATTTCAGCTCCACCAGGGCGGCGTTTCCGGAGTCGGCGGGGTCGCGCGCCATCGCCCGCATCTCGGCGGAGGTCACCAGCGTGCCCCGCTCCCGCAGCCAGGCGATCTGCTCCGGTGTCGCCTCGCGGTAGAGGATGCGCAGGGCCACGTCGCCGCCCAGGATGGCGCGCCCGTCACTGCGCAAGGAATCCATGATGCCGAAACTGACCGACTGCACCGTGGCGATGGCGCCGACGCCGATGGTGAGGCAGGCCAGGAAGATGCGGAACCCGCGCAGGCCGATACGCAGCTCCCGCCGCGCGAAGGTGACGGCGAGGCGCAGGTTGGTCCAGAACCCGGCGTTGCCACCGGTGCCAAGGCCACCGGCGGCGGGGAGATCGGCGACGGCCATGGAATCACTCCGCCGTGCCGGTGCGCAGCGCATGCTGGGCCGCGCGCTCGGCACGGGCCGTCAGCCCGTCATCGGCGATCAGCCCGTCCTTCATCCGCACCACCCGGTCGCACTGCTGGGCGAGGCCGGGATCATGGGTGATCAGCAGGATGGTGGTGCCCTTGCGCTCCGCCATGCCGAACATCAGGTCGATCACGGCCCGGCCGGTGTCGCCGTCCAGGTTGCCGGTCGGCTCGTCCGCCAGCAGAAGGGCCGGCTCCGGCGCGAAGGCGCGGGCCAGCGCCACGCGCTGCTGCTCTCCGCCCGAGAGCTGCCCCGGATAGTGGGTCAGGCGGTGCCCCAGCCCCACCGCCTCCAGCCCGGCGCGGGCGCGGTCGAAGGCGTCGGGCAATCCTGCGAACTCCAGCGGGATCGCCACGTTCTCCAGCGCCGTCATGGTCGGGATCAGGTGGAAGGCCTGGAACACGATGCCGACATGGTCGCGCCGGAAGCGCGCCAGTTCATCCTCGCCCATGGTCGTCAGCTCGCGGCCGTTGACCTTTACAGACCCGCTGGTGGGCGGCTGCAGCCCGCCCAGGATCATCATCATGGAGGACTTGCCCGAGCCCGAGGGGCCGACCACACCCAGCCGTTCGCCCCGGCCGACGCGCAGGTTGATTCCCTTCAGGATGTTGACGGTCCCCGCCTCGCTCTCCAGTTTCAGGTGGATGTCGTCGAGATGGACGACGGACTCGACGGAAGCGACGGAACCGGGCATGGCACATTCTCGCGGTGCGGAAAACTCAAGCGGATATGGCTTCAGCCGCCGGGTTTTCAACGTGATGGCATTGGCGGCCGTCCTCCTGACGGGCGCTTTGGGCGCAAGTCCTACGGCATCCGCACAGGGGCGCCCCATGACGATCGTCACATTGGGGGACAGCCTGTCGGCGGGTTACGGCCTGCCGCGCGAGGCCGCCTTCACCAGCCAGCTGGAGGCGGCGCTGAAGGCGAAGGGCTATTCCGTGTCCGTCCCCAACACCGGCGTTTCGGGGGAGACGACGGCCGGCGGCCTCGCCCGCCTCAACTGGGTGCTGGGCGACAAGCCGGACCTCGTCATCGTGGCGCTGGGCAGCAACGACGGGCTGCGGGGCATCGACCCGGCCGCCACCCGCGCCAACCTGGACAGGATCCTGGCCACGCTGAAGGAGAAGGGGGTGCCGGCCGTGCTCGCCGGCATGCTCGCCCCCCGCAATCTGGGGTCCGAGTACGGCCGCGCCTTCGACGCGATCTATCCGGAGCTGGCTGAGAAGCACGGCGTGCCGCTCTATCCCTTCTTCCTGGAGGGGGTGGCGCTGGACCCCGCCCTGAACCTGGACGACGGCATGCATCCCAACGCCAAGGGTGTCGCCATCATGGTCGAGGGCATCCTGCCGGTGGTGACCAGCGCCCTCGACAGGATCGCCGCAGGCTGAGAGGCTGGACCGATCGGAAGGGGTGGTCGGCCATGAACGGGCGGTTCAGTTCGGCGGTGGGCGAGGGGGCGGACTGGTCCGACGCGGCCAAGGCCTGCCTCGACAGGCTGGACCTCGTGCCGGAGGCCAATCTCGGCTTCCTCTACGTCACCGACCATCTGGCCGACCAGATGGGCAGCATCGCCACGCTGTTCCGGGGTGTCACCGGCGTGGACCTCTGGGTCGGCACGGTGGGCCTCGGCATCTGCGGCACCGGGCGGGAGGTGTTCGACCGCCCCGCCGTGGCGGCCATGCTGGGCACGCTGCCGCCGAACGGCTTCCGCCTGATCCCGCGCCTGACCGACGGGCTGGCCCCGTTCGAGGCGGGGGCGGGCGTCTGGATGGAAAGCCACCCGCCCGTCATGTCCCTGATCCATGCCGACCCGCGCACGCCCAACCTTGGCGACATCGTGGGCGACCTCGCCGACCGCACGGGGTTCCTGGTGGGCGGCCTCGCCTCCTCGCGCGGGGAGTTCCCGCATCTGGCCGGCAAGGTGGCGGAGGGCGGGGTGTCCGGTGTCGTCTTCTCCGCCGAGGTGCCGGTGGCGACCGCGCTGACCCAGGGCTGCAGCCCGATCGGCCCGGTGCGCACGGTGACGGCGGCGGAGCGCAACGTCATCATGGAGATCGACGGCCACCCGGCACTCGAGGTCTTCAAGACCGATATCGGGGAGCTGCTGGCCCGCGACCTGCGCCGGGTGGCGGGCTACATCTTCGCGGGCCTGCCCATCCCCGGCTCCGACACCGGCGACTATCTGGTGCGCAACCTCACCGGCATCGATCCGCAGCGCGGCTGGATTGCCATCGGCGACATGGTGGAGCCGGGACAGGCCATCCTGTTCACACGGCGGGACCGGGCGGCGGCCCAGCAGGACCTTGAGCGCATGCTGGGCCAGTTGAAGCGGCGCCTGTCCGGCCCGGCAAAGGGGGCGGTCTACGTCTCCTGCGTGGCGCGCGGGCCCAGCCTGTTCGGCGACGACAGCGAGGAGCTGCGCACCATCCAGGACGCGCTGGGCGACGTGCCCCTGGCGGGTTTCTTCGCCAACGGGGAGATCAGCAACAACCGCCTGTACGGTTACACCGGCGTGCTGACCCTGTTCACCTGACGGGCGCCAGCGATAGGCGCCACCGACGAGCACCACAGCACCATTCCCCTTCCAAGGACGGTCCCGCATGGAATTCCGCCGCCTCGGCCGCACCGATCTCCGCGTCTCCGCCGTCTGCCTGGGCACCATGACCTGGGGCTTCCAGAACACGGAGGCCGAGGGCCACGCCCAGATGGATCTGGCGTTCGACCGCGGCGTCACCTTCTGGGACACGGCGGAGATGTACGCGGTCCCGCCCACCGCCGAGACCTACGGCCGGACGGAGGAAATCATCGGCTCCTGGTTCGCCAGCCGGGGCAACCGCGACAAGGTGGTGCTGGCGACCAAGGCCATCGGCAACGCCGGAACCGGCTTCGGCTGGGTGCGCGGTGGTGGCGCGAAGCTGGACCGGGCGAACCTCGTCCGGGCCGTCGACGACAGCCTGCGCCGTCTGCGCACCGACCATATCGACCTCTACCAGACCCACTGGCCCGACCGGCCCACCAGCCGCTTCGGCGCCCGGATCATGCCCCGCCCGTCGGCGGCGACGGACGGCACGCCGATCCACGAGACGCTGGCCGTGCTGGGCGATCTGGTGAAGGCGGGCAAGATCCGGCACATCGGCGTGTCGAACGAGACGTCCTGGGGCGTGATGGCGCATCTGATGGCGGCGGAGCGGCTGGGCCTGCCCCGCATCGTCAGCATCCAGAACGCCTACAACCTGCTGAACCGCACCTTCGAAGACGGGCTGGCCGAGGTGGCGCTGCGGGAGGATGTGGGGCTGCTGGCCTACTCCCCGCTGGCCGGGGGCACCCTGTCCGGCAAGTACATGGGCGGCGCCCGCCCGCCGGGGTCCCGCCGCGCCATTGACCCGCGCCCGTCCCGTTACGACAAGCCACGGGCGGAGGCGGCGGTGGGGGATTATGTGGCGATCGCCCGGCGCCACGGCCTCGACCCGGCGCAGATGGCGCTCGCCTGGGCGCACCGGCAACCCTTCGTGACGGCCAGCATCATCGGCGCCACCAGCCTGGACCAGCTCCGCGCCGATCTCGACGCCTTCGCGATCGAACTGCCCGACGCGGTGTTGAACGAGATCGAGGCGGTGCACACCGCCAACCCGAACCCCTGCCCCTGAAGGGTGTTGGCCGATGATCCGGCTGTTCGTCGCCCTGCCGCTGCCCGACGAGGTGCGGGAACGCCTGTCCCGCCTCGCGGCCGGCCTGCCGGGGGCGAAGTGGATCAAGTCTGAGAACTACCACGTCACCCTGCGCTTCATCGGCGAGGTGCCGGAGGACACCGCCCACGACGTGGACGCGGCCTTGGACACGGTGACGACACAGCCGTTCCCTGTCACGCTGGACGGGCTGGGCACCTTCGGCCGGGGCCATATGGCGAAGACGCTATGGGTGGGGGTCCGGCCGTCCGATCCGCTGCGGCACCTGCGCGACAAGGTGGAAAGCGCCCTGGTCCGCGCCGGGCTGCCGCCGGAGGAGCGCAAATTCACCCCGCACGTCACCCTGGCCCGGCTGGGCGACACGCCGGAGGCGAAGCTGGCAGCGTACCTCGGCGCCAACGGGATGTTCCTTGCGGGCCCGATCCAGGCTGAGCGGTTCGTCCTGTTCGAAAGCGTGCTCGGCAAGGGCGGCAGCGCCTACCACGAACTGCGCAGCTACCCCCTCGGCGGCTGGCGCCCGGACTGACCCCTCGGCGCCGCACCCCTCACCCGGCTCGGCGTTGCCTCGCCACCCTCTCCCGCAAGGGGAGAGGGTTCACCTGGGTCGCGCTCAATCACATTTCCGCCCGCGATTGCCACCGCAGAACGGTGCCGGTGCCAAGTTCCCCCTCTCCCCTCGCGGGAGAGGGTGGCGACCGGAGGGAGCCGGGTGAGGGGGGCGGTTCATCGCGGGCGGAATGGCCGCGACGTACTGGGCCGTTGGGTCCGGCGGCGCGCGGCCCTATAGTCGCGGGCCGCGCACCCACCTTGGCGCGCCGACCGGGGACCGCCCATGAAGCCGACCGACCGCATCTTCGTCGCCATCGACACGCCTGAGGTCGCGTCCGCGCGCGCGCTGGCGGAAAGCCTGAAAGGCCTCGTCGGCGGGGTGAAGCTGGGGCTGGAGTTCTTCGTCGCCAACGGGCCGGACGGCGTGCGGGCGGTGACGGCGGGCCTGGACATGCCGCTGTTCCTGGACCTCAAGTTGCACGACATCCCCAACACCGTGGCGGGTGCCGTCCGCGCCGCCGTGGCGCTGCGGCCCGCCTTCCTGACCGTCCACGCGTCCGGCGGCCCCGCCATGTTGCGCGCGGCGGCCGACGCGGCGGCCGAGGAGGCGGTGCGGCTGGGCGTTCCCCGGCCCAAGGTCCTGGCCGTCACCGTGCTGACCAGCCTGGAGGCGGCCGATCTCGATGCCGTCGGTCAGACCGGGCCCGTGGCGGCGCAGGTGGAACGGCTGGCCCGGCTGGCCGTGGGCGCCTGTGTCGACGGGGTCGTCTGCTCCCCGGCCGAGGTGGCGGGGCTGCGGTCGGCACTGGGCCGCGACGCCGTGCTGATGGTGCCGGGCATCCGTCCGGCCTGGGCCGCCGCGAACGACCAGAAGCGGATCATGACGCCGGGGGATGCCATCGCGGCCGGGGCGGACCATCTGGTGATCGGGCGGCCGATCACCGGGGCCGCCGATCCGGCCGCAGCTGCGCGCCGCATCGCGGAGGAACTCGCCTGATGGCCGTCCAGGTCAAGATCTGCGGCATCAACCATCCCGACGCCATGATGGCGGCGGTGGAGGGCGGGGCCCGCTATGTCGGCCTGGTCTTCTACGACCGCTCGCCGCGCTATGTCCCGCCGGAGACGGCGGCCCAGCTCTCCCGCCTCGCCCCCACGGGGGTGCGGGTGGTGGGTCTGTTCGTGGAACCCGACGACCTGTTCCTGGAGCGCATCGTCACGGCGGTGCCGCTGGACATGATCCAGCTGCACGGGGAGGAGGAGCCGGGCCGGGTGGCCGAGATCCGGGCCGCCTACAACATCGAGGTCATGAAGGCGGTGAAGGTGGCCGACGCCGCCGATCTCGACCGCGCGGCGGCTTACGGCCCGGTGGCCGACCGGCTGCTGTTCGACGCCAAGCCGCCGAAGGGTGTCGCCTCCCTGCCCGGCGGCAACGGCCTGTCCTTCGACTGGTCGCTGCTGCGTGGCCGGCGCTGGGATCGGCCCTGGATGCTGTCGGGCGGGCTGAACGCCGACAATCTGGCGGACGCCGTCCGGGAGACGGGGGCGACGGCGGTCGACGTCTCCTCCGGCGTGGAGGACCGGCCGGGGCACAAAAGCCCCGCGAAGATCCGCGATTTCCTGGCGCTGGCGCAGGGCGTCTGAGCGCCGCCTATTCCGCCGCCTGGCGCTCCCACGAGGGTGAGACGCGGCCGTCCTCGTCGAGCGCCACGGCGTCGGCGAGCCGATGCAGCGCCTCGTCCATGGCCAGCTCCTCGAAGCGGCCGCCCAGCGTGATCCAGCGGGCGCGCTCCTCGGCGTCGGCGGTGCGACGCGCCCGCTCGTAGCAGAGGATCACGAACCGCTCGAACACCATGCCGTCCGCCCGCGTTTGCCGTGTGCGCTGCGGTATATGCGGCGGCAGATCGGTCCGATACTCCCCCCTTCGATATAGACCGCGCACCGATTCACGGGCGATCCGCGCGAATCCTGGACAGGCTTGAATTGTCTAATAAACGTGCCCGCGCCGGAATGTCGCGCCGGGGCCCGTTCCGGTCAGACCAGGATGTCCAGATACATGCCCCGGCGGTAGCGCTCCGGCAGGCGGAGGATGCCGTCCACGAGCAGGGCCGCCAGTTCGCGCGCGGTGGGCCAGCGGTTGCCGGGCCGGCCGGTCGCCGGCAGGCGGATCGGGCCGGGTGCTGCGGCGGGCGGCAGGGCGCGGCGTCCACCGTCAGGCACGCTGCCGGGGACGGGTCCGCCCGCGAAGGGAAGGATCGGTTTGCTGTCCACCATGGTCCGGACCTCGGTCGCTCACGCGGTCCAGACCATAGCGGAATCCCCGGATTCGCGCCAGTCAGGCGGCACCCGCCTGCCGTTCGATCGCGTTGATGTGGTCGAGGCCGGGCATGATCTCGGAGCGGATGAACTCGACCCGCTTCTGCGGCCCGCCGCCCCCCTGGGGAAATCGCTCCTTCCACAGCGCCATCTTGACCGCGAGGCCGCACAGCACGCCGCCGATGGTGACATGGTGGGACTCGATCTGCTGGCGCACCGCGCGGAAGCTTTCCGCACTGATGTCCCGCCAGAAATCCTTGCTGCGCCGGTCGAACGCCTCGAACCGGCCGGTCAGCGAGGTGGTGATGTCCGTCAGCTTGGACCGCACCTCGTCCAGCATGCGCAGGACGTTGCGGTCGCGGGCCACCATGTCGCTCTCCCGCGATTCCGCCGCCCATTTCATGAAGCGCTGCACGTCGGGAACGATCGTGTCCAGGCAGTTGCGGAAATAGGCCAGCGACAGGAACACGTCGCCGTAATCCTCCAGGAAGGCGGGGATCTCCGTCAGTTGGACCTTCAGCTTCTCCGACAGAAGCCGCAGGTTCCGCAGCGCCTCCTCCCGGTCGGGGTTCGCCAGCATCTGCAGGATGTCCGTCACGTCGGAGATCGGCTTGTCGTCCGAGCCGTAGACCTGCTGCATCAGCGGGCGCGTGAAGGCGGTCATGTAGGTGGTCAGCTCCGACCGCCGCTTGTCCGACAGGCGCAGATGGGTGGCGTCGTTCACGGCGATGCCCAGCCGCCGCAGCTCCTTGCGCAGGGTGTAGATGTCGAAGCTGTTCAGCCGGGTCAGCTTGCCGATCTGCAGCATGTCGGCGCGCAGCTCGGCCTTGTGGCCAGGGAAGACGGAGGCGAGATGCTCCGCCGCCACCTGCCCGCTGCCCGCCTGGCGGTCGTGGAAGATCTCGACCACCGTCTCCAGCCGCGCGTTCTTGATCAGCTTGGCGCGCCGCAGCCCCGGTGTCGCCACCGGCAGCATCGCCATGGGCAGGATGTGCAGCGCGTCGCGGGCGGTGTCGTCGAAATAGGGCGCGGCACCGTCCCCGTCGCTCCCGTCCCCCTCGCTCCCGTGCGCCGCCGCCGCGATCGAAGCCATCGCACCTATCCGCCCGTCAGTCCCGCCAGACTGCCCCATCCGAACGCGAAACACTATCCCATCGGCGGGATACGCCGCCCGGACACGCCGCCCGCGCGGGAACCGGTGTGTCAGTGGGCGGCGGCGGGCGGGGAGCCGCCAGCCTCGGGCGCGCAGGTCGCCTCCGGCAGGACGATGCGGGTCAGCGTTCCGGGGCCGTCCTCCACCTCCAGCGTGCCGCCAAGCTGACGGGTCAGGGCCTGGACCAGCCTGAGGCCGAGGCCCGTGCGGCCCGTGCCGCCGCTTCCCACCCCGTCATCGGCCACCGTCAGGGAGGTGACACCGTCGCGGGCCCGCAGCGTGGCCGTGACCCGGCCCGCGCGCCCGTCCGGGAAGGCGTGCTCCAGGCTGTTGGAGATCAGCTCGTTGGCGATCAGGCCCAGCGGGATCGCCACCTCGATGTCGCAGAGCAGCGGATCGGCGTCGATGGCGATCTCCACATCCTGGTGGGCGTGCAACGCGCGCAGGCTGTCGCCCAGGCGGCGCAGATGCTCGCCGATGTCGACGCGGGCGAAGTTGCTGGAGCTGTAGAGCTGCTGGTGGATCTCGCCCAGCACGCCGATGCGCCGGGCCACGGTCTCCAGCCGGGCGCGCACGGCGTCGTCCCGGATGTCCGCAGCCTCCAGCCGGATCAGGCTCCAGATGACCTGGAGGTTGTTCTTCACCCGGTGATGGATCTCCTTCAACAGGGTCTCCTTCTCCGACAGAAGCTCCCGCGTCTCCGCCAGCGCGATACCCAGCGCCGCCTCCGCCCGGCGCCGGTCGGTCATGTCGACGACCAGCGCGTGGTACACCGGGGGGACGGAGGTGGGGTGGAGCTGCAGCGTCACCTCCACGTCGTAGGTCGTGCCGTCCTCGCGCCGGTGCCGGGAATCGTAAGTGACATGGTCGCTGCCTCGGCGCAGCGACCGGGTCAGCGTGGCGAAGCGGGCGCGGTCCATGTCCGTCTGGATATCGACCAGCGTCAGGTCGGACAGGTCCTTGTCCTCCCGTCCCAGGTTGCGGCGGGCCACGCGGTTGGCCTGCCGGATGCGCAGGTCGCGGGCGTCCAGCACATAGACCTCCGTCGCCGCCTCCTCGATGATGCGGCCCAGCCGGGCACTGTGGTCCTCGGCCTGGCGCAGGCCGGCGGTGCTGCGCACGGCGCTGAAGCTCAACGCGCCGAAGATTCCCCCGATCACCAGGATCAGCGGCGGCGCCCAACGGTTCGCGTCGGGATCGATGCCGGGCATGGCCGCCCAGCGCAGGGTCCAGCGGTGATGCGGCAGCTCCAGCGTGGTCAGCGCCTCCAGGCCGAGATAGGGCTCGTCCGGCCAGGGGGCGTCCGGGTGGCTGTCGTAGAACAGTGTCTCCTCCCCGATGCCGTCACCGTCATGGATGCGCAGGCGCAGCGCGGCCAGCTCCGTCGCGGCGACCGGGGCCATGAAATCGCGGATGCGGAACGGGGCGTAGACGAAACCGCGCAGCCGCTCGCGGCGCTCCTCCACCGTCGCGGGCTCCGGCCCGTTCCCGTAATGGGGAAGGTAGGCGAGGAAGCCGCCCTGGACGTCCTTGCTGGTCTCCTGCACCAGCTGCACGCGCCCGGACACGGCCGTGCGGCCCGTGTCCCGCGCGGCGACCATGGCCTCCCGCCTGACCGCCTCGCTGAACATGTCGAAGCCGAGCGCCCGCCGGTTCCGGGCGGTCATCGGTTCCAGGAAGACGATGGCCGTGTATTCCGAGCGGCCCTCGTCGGGCCAGATGCGGAAATCCTCCAGGCCCGCCGCCCGCTGCTCCGCCACCAGCGCGTCGACGGCGCCGCCCTCGACCCAGCGCGCATAGCCGACGCCCTGGATGCCGGGAAACCGGCTTTCCAGCCGCAGGCCCGCTACGAAGGTGCGCCATTCCTCCGCCGTGACGCCCTCCGACGCCTTCAGGAACCCCAGCGCCCCGAACAGCGTCTGCTCATAGGCCGCCAGCCGGGAGGCGATGACCGACTGCGCCTCCGCCCGGCGGAAGGTGAAGCGATCCCGGGCCGCCGCGTCGAGCGCCTTGCTGACCGTGATCCAGGCGAGTCCGGTGATCAGCAGCGCCAGCGCCAGCGCGACCCAGGCGGTACGCGGGGTCCGCGCTGTCAGTCCGTCGGCCGCGGGCATGGAACCGGTTCGGGGTGCGATAGGCTGGGGCGGATCGTCATCCGGCATGGTTAGCCCGATGCCGCCGCCCGCCGAAACACCCCTTTGGTGGTAATGCGGTGCGGCCGACCGGCGCTGGCCCCGCGCCGGGCGCCGCGCTAAGGTGCGGCCCCCGCCAGACACCCCCCGTTCCGGAAGCCGCACACCGATGACCGTCCTCCACGACCTGCCCGGACTGCGCCCCGTCGTCGCCGCCTTGGAGGAGACCCGGATCGTCCAGATGGTGCAGTACGGCATCGGACGGCAGGGCCTGATCCCGCTCTGGGTGGGCGAAGGGGACGTGCCCACGCCCGACTTCGCCCGAGAGGCCTGCGACAAGGCCATCCGCGACGGTCGCGTCTTCTACGGCCGCCAGCGCGGGCTGCCGGAGCTGCGGGAGGAGTTGGCCGCCTACATGTCGCGCATCCATGGCGCAGCCGTCGATGCGGACCGCGTCACCGTCACCACCAGCGGCATGGGCGGCATCATGCTGACCGTCCAGGCCCTGATCGAGCCGGGGGACGAGGTGGCGGTGGTGACACCGGTCTGGCCCAACATCATGTCCGCCGTCGCGGTCATGGGCGGCCGCCCGGTTCCGGTACCGCTGGCGGAGGGGAACGACGGCTGGCGCCTCGACCTCGACCGGCTGGCCGCCGCCATCGGGCCGCGCACCAAGGCGGTGTTCGTCAACTCCCCCAGCAACCCCACCGGCTGGACCATCGACCGCGACGCCATGCGCGCCGTGCTGCGGCTGGCGCGGGAGCGGGGCGTCTGGCTGATCGCGGACGAGGTCTACACCCGCCTCGTCTACGACGCGCCCTTGGGCGGAAGGGCCGTGGCGCCCAGCTTCCTGGAGGTCGCCACGCCGGACGACCGGCTGATCGTGGTCAACAGCTTCTCGAAGAACTGGGCGATGACGGGCTGGCGGCTGGGCTGGCTGACCACCCACCCGGAGCTGTCCCCGGTGATCGAGAAGCTGGTGCAGATCAACACGTCCGGCACGCCGGAATTCGTGCAGATGGCCGGGCTGGTGGCACTGCGGGAGGGGGAACCGTTCCTGGCCGCCATGCTGGAGCGCTGCCGGCGCGGGCGGGACATCGTGCTGCGGGGGCTGGCGGACGTGCCGGGCGTGACGGTGACGCCGCCGGCCGGGGCCTTCTACGCCTTCCTGCGGGTCGCGGGGGTCACCGACAGCCTCGCCTTCGCCAAGGCCCTGGTGGACCGCGCCAATGTCGGTCTCGCCCCCGGCAGCGCCTTCGGCCCGGGCTGCGAGGATCGGCTGCGCCTCTGCTTCGCGAGTTCGGCGGAGCGGCTGGAGGAGGCGATGCGGCGGCTGGCTCCGGCGCTGGCGGAGATGGCGCCCCGCGCCTGACCCCGGAAACGGAAAGGCCGGCGCCCGAGGGCGCCGGCCATCCCCGTCGGTTCCGTGGCCGGACCGATCAGAAGCTGAAGGTGACCGTGCCGACGATCCGCTCTTCTGCCGGGGCGAAGTCGCTGATGTCGGTGTCGGTGTACTTCACGTCGAAGGTGAAGGCCTCGACGCTGTAGGACGCGCCGATGTTCCAGTCCAGGACGTCGTCCGGCACATCCTCGACGGTCTGCAGGCCGACATTGGCGTAAACCGAGATGGCGTCGGTCGGGGCGACGCTGAGGCCGGCCGTGATGTACCAGGCCTCGCCCGTGCCGCCGAAGAAGTCCGGCGAGTAGTAGAGCGACGCCGTCGGGGTGACCATGTCCGCCGTGTAGGACAGGTTCAGCCCGGCCTCGAAGTAGTCGTAGTCGAGGTCGCTGTCGACGCCGGGGTAGGTGTAGTAGTAGCCCGCGACCGTGTAGGACAGACCTTCGACCTCGTTCGAGAAGCCGAGGATGTAGTCGATCTCGATGTCCTCGTCACCGCCGAAGTCGACGTTGGAACCCCAGACGCCGGCGTAGAAGCCGCTCGCGTGTTCCAGGTTCAGGCCGGCCTGGATGGCGGGCTCCTCGTCGGTCTGGCTGATGCCGCGGAAGACGTAGTCGGAGGTCAGGGTCACGCTGCCGGAGAAGGTGACGTCCTGCGCGAAGGCCGACGGCGCGCTCATCAGCAGGGCGCCGGCGGCGACGGTGCCGAGCAGGCGGGAGATACGCATGGGTCCGCTCCTTAGAGGCTTATGGTTATGAAGCCGCGGTCAGCAAGGGCCATGCCAGCCGCGGTACCTCGTAAATGAGGCGCCGGAACCGGCTGTTTTTCAAGATGCTGCATGTGCGAAGGGATGGCTGTGCGACAGTTGCGTGACGACTGTTGCAGAAAAATAACGCAGTTGCACAGCGAATGGGCAGCACACCCCAGGGCTTGGGCCCGCGGGTCGCGAAAGGGAAAGGCCCGCCCCATCGCGGTCGGGGGCGGGCCTCGTTCGTGGCGCTTGGCGCCGCGCCGTCCGCGCTCAGATGTAGTAGGCGCGGAGCGGGGCGAAGCCGTTGAAATTGACCGCCGAATAGGTGGTCGTGTAGGCGCCGGTGGCGAGGATCGACACGGTGTCGCCGATCTTCAGATCCACTGGCAGGCGGTAGTCCGTCTTCTCGTACAGCACATCGGCGCTGTCGCAGGTCGGTCCCGCGATGATCACCGGCTCGGTGGCACCGCCGTCCCGTTCGGTGACGATCGGATACTTGATCGCCTCGTCCATCGTCTCGGCCAGGCCGCCGAACTTGCCGATGTCGAGATAGACCCAGCGCCGGTCGTCCTCGCGGTTCGACTTGCGGGAGATCAGCACCACCTCGGACCGGATGACGCCCGCGTTGCCGACCATGCCGCGGCCGGGCTCGATGATCGTCTCCGGCAGCCGGTTGCCGAAGTGCCGCCGCAGCGAGGCCGCGATGGCCGCCCCGTACTCCTGGCTGGTCGGCACGTCCTTCAGGTACCGGGTGGGGAAGCCGCCGCCCAGGTTCACCATGCGCAGCGTGACACCCTTCTCCTCCAGGTCGCGGAAGATCGCGGCCGTGGTGGACAGCGCCAGATCCCACTGGCCGACGTCGCGCTGCTGGCTGCCGACATGGAACGACACGCCGTAGGGCACCACACCCAGGCCAGCGGCGCGGAGCAGCAGGTCGCGCGCCATCTCCGGCTCGCAGCCGAATTTGCGCGACAGCGGCCAGTCCGCGCCCTCGCCAGAGGTCAGGATGCGGCAGAACACGCGCGCACCGGGCGCGTGCTCCGCGATCTTCTCCAGCTCCTCGACGCTGTCGAAGGCGAAGAGGCCCACGCCCAGCGCGTGGGCGCGGGCGATGTCGGACGCCTTCTTGATGGTGTTGCCGAAGCTGATCCTGTCGGCCGGGGCGCCGGCGGCGAGGCAGGCCTCGATCTCCGGCACGGAGGCCGTGTCGAAGCAGGAGCCGCGCTCCACCAGCAGGGACAGGATCTCGTGCGCCGGATTCGCCTTGACGGCATAGAAGATTCGGGCGTCGGGCAGGGCGCCGTGCAGACGGTCGTAATTGTCCGCGACCACGTCCAGGTCGACGACCAGGCAGGGGGTGGCGGGCCGGTTTTCGGCGAAGAAGCGGGCGATCTTCTCGGTCATCGGTCGAGACTCCGAGGCGGAAATTTCAGGGAATGGCGGAGTTGGGAATCGGTATCAGCCGGGCCGAAGCCCGGTTCCGCCCTGGCAGCCGTCTCGGCCGTCCGCATTGGGACGACGAAGGCGCGGCAAGCCCGGGCGGCTCAGATACTGATCTGACCGATCAGGAAATCCTGGGGGGATCGGAAAAGGGCGGGCGCGGCCGGCCCACCGACAACAACATGAACCATCGTAGCCTCCAGACGCCGCCTTTTTTAAGGGACGGACGGGGTTACGCGTTACGTCGTTGCATAACCCCACCGGGCTGACGGCGCCGTCCTGATGCGCGGACGGGAGTGGGGGCCATAGGCACGTGCGCTGCGAGTGACGCGATATATAGGGCAGACGGCCCGGCGGACCTAATGTTTTTTCAGGCCCGGAACCCGATCGCGGCGCATGCCGGAGTCCCGGAATTTCCCTAGCGGCGTCAACGATCTACGGAATGTCCGACGACAATCACATTTTCGCCACTTTCAGGCTGAGATTCGGACAAGACGCCGTGGCCAACTCCATTACCAGGGGACGCCGCGCGCGTCCGGAAAACGGTGTTTTCCGGCGCTTACCGGACCCGGTTCCCGGGTTGGGGAGCACCCCTGCCAGCCTTGCCCCGGCTGGTCAAAATTGACGGCCACCGCACCATGCCCCCCGCGGTGGCCGTTTTTCTTTGCGCGGGCGTTTGTCTTTGGGAAAAGGCGTGGCAAGGTGCGGGTGTCCCGCCCGTCACGTTTCCATGCCCCCGCCCTCCGCATGTCCCTGTTCCAAGGCCGCGACCTGACCTGCCTGCGGGGCGCCCGCGTCGTCTTCGCCGGGCTCGACTTCGCGATCCCGCCGGGCGGCGCGCTGGTCCTGGTCGGGCCCAACGGCAGCGGCAAGTCCAGCCTGCTGCGCCTGATGTCCGGCCTCTCGCGGCCCTTCGCCGGCGGCCTCTACTGGGACGGGATGCCGGTGGCCGACGATCCGGGCGAGCATGCGCCCCGTCTGCGTTACGTCGGCCATCTGGACGCGGTGAAGCCGGCGCTCACCGCGCGCGAGAACCTCGCCGCCTGGGCCGGGCTGGACGGCGGCGGCGAGGCCATGGGCCGGGCGCTGGCCGCACTCGACCGCTTCGGCCTCGCCCATCTGGCCGACGTGCCGGGACGCTACCTGTCGGCGGGGCAGAAGCGGCGGGTCAACCTCGCCCGGCTGGCGCTCGCCCGCGTGCCCCTCTGGCTGCTGGACGAACCGACCACCGCGCTCGACCGCGCGGCCGTGGCCCGCATGGCCGAACTGGTCCGGGACCATCGGGCGGCGGGGGGCATGGTCGCCGTGTCCACCCACACCGACCTGGACCTGACCGATCCGGACATCCTCGACGTCTCCGACTTCGCGCCCGACCCGGCGGCCGCCTTCGCGGAGGCGATGGCATGAGGATCTTCCTCCGCCTGATCCGCCGCGACCTTGGCCTCGCGCTGCGCCAGGGTGCGGACGCGGCGACGGCCGTATTGTTCTTCATCCTCTGCGTCGTGCTGTTCCCGTTCGGTGTGGGGCCGGAGCCGAACATCCTGGCCCGCATCGCGCCGGGCGTGATCCTGGTGGCCGCACTGCTCGCCTCGCTGCTGTCGCTGGAGCGGCTGTTCCAGGCGGACCACGAGGACGGTTCCCTCGACCTGCTGGCCCTGTCGCCGCTGCCGCTGGAGGCGGTGGCCCTCGCCAAGGTGGCGGCCCACTGGCTGATCACCGGCGTGCCATTGATCCTGGCGGCTCCGCTGATGGCGCTGCTGCTGAACCTGCCGGCGGACGGGTTCGCGGCCCTGCTGCTGACGCTGGCGCTGGCGACACCGCTGCTCAGTCTGATCGGTGCCGTGGGTGCCGCGCTCACCCTGGGTGCCCGGCGCGGCGGCGTGCTGATGCCGCTGCTGATCCTGCCGCTCTACATACCGGCGCTGATCTTCGCCGCCGCCGCGATCGACGCCGCGCTGCAGGGATTCAGCCCGCGTCCGCACCTGCTGCTGCTGGGGGGCCTGCTGGCCGGCGGGATCACGCTCGCCCCCTTCGCGGCGGCGGCGGCGCTGCGCGCGGCGCTCGATTGAAGCCCGGATTCGACACTACAGATGGTGGCTTTCATCTGGCGGCCGGCGAATCCTTGCTTGCCCGGCCCTGCCTAAATCCGTACAGTTTACTCCAAACGAATAAGAATTATTGCCATGCGGGTGAGCCGGCAGAGCATCCGCAGGGAAAACTTGGTGGGTTGTATCAAGTTATTACCACAAGCCCTTGATTTCTGAGGGGCGACAGGGACTCGGGCGGGGAGAGGTCTATTGTTCAGTTTCTTCACGCGTAGCGAACGCGTCATTATCGTCGAGGACGATCGCGTCCGGTCCGTCGTGATCGGCCCCAGCCAGCGGCTGCGGCCCGCCTTCATCATCGCCGGCATCTCGGTCTGCCTCGCCGCGTCGCTCACAGGATGGGGGCTGACCGCGCTGGAACTCGGCCGCTCCAACGACATCATCGGCCACGTGCAGGCGGGCGCCGATTCGCTGTCCCGCCAGCTGGAGGAGACGCGCGGCCAGCTTGCCGGCATGGCCGGCGAGCTGGAGGGACTGCGCGGCTCCGTCGCCGCCGCGCGCGACGCCGACGCCGAGGCTCTGGCCCGGGTGGAGACGGCGCTGGCCGCACTCGACCGCGCCGGCGAGGGGGAGGCAGCGGCCCGCGTGCTGCGCCAGGCCGTCACGGCCGCCCGCAAGGAACTCGCCCAGCTGCGCGAATCGGGGCCGAACGCGGCGCTCGCCGGCGTGGCCCAGTCGCTGGACAACATCACCGAGGCGGGGCGCGCCCTCGCCGATTCGCCGACGACCCAGACGGCGACCTCCGCCGATGTGGCGGCGACATCCTCCGGCGCCAGCGCCGCCGACGTCCACGCCGTCACCTCCGGCCTCGCCCGCGCGCTGGCGGAGGCGCAGGCGGAGACGCAGCGCATGGCCGTCGCCATGGCCGGCGCCAATGCCGAGCGCGACGCCGCCATGGCCGCGAAGGCCGAGGCGGAGCGCCGCATGGCCAGCATCGAGGAGGGGCAGGTCGCCCTGCTCGCCCGGCTGACCGAGCATGCCGAGCTGCGCATCGGCTCGACCGAGGCCTCGCTGCGGGAAACCGGGCTCGACCTCGACAAGATCCTGGCGGAACTCGACGCCACGCGGTTCGGCCGGGGCGGCCCGATGGTGGAACTGCCCGAGCTGCCGCCCGAGGCGATCCCGGCCGTGGCGTCGGAGGCGATGGCCCAGCTTGAGAACAAGCTGGAGCGGCAGGCCCGGCTGCGGGCGCTCTACACGCTGCTGCCGCTGTCGGCCCCGGTCGACGACTTCTACATCTCCAGCGGCTTCGGCAAGCGGCGCGACCCGTTCACCCGCAGCTGGGCCATGCACACCGGCATCGATCTGGTCTCCCAGTACCGGGCGCCCGTCACGGCGACCGCCCCCGGCACGGTCACCAAGACCGGCTGGGAGGAGGGCTACGGCCGGATGGTCGAGGTGGACCACGGCTTCGGCATCCGCACCCGCTACGCGCATCTCGACCAGATCAGCGTCAAGGACGGCGCCCAGGTGAACCACGGCCAGCAGGTCGGCACGCTGGGCAACACCGGGCGCAGCACCGGACCCCACGTTCACTACGAGGTGCTGGTCGACGGACGTCCCGTCGATCCGCTCCGCTTCATGGAGAAGGGCCGCTATGTTTGCGAAGGTTAAGGACCGGCTGGACACGGCGGCGAAGGGTCCGATGCGCCCGGCGGGCGGCCCCGACCGCGCCATGCCGTCCATCATCGGTCCGGACATGGTGGTGAACGGCAATCTCGAGACGCCCGGCGAAATCCATGTCGAGGGCCGGATCGAGGGCGACGTCAACTGCAGCAAGCTGAATGTCGGCCCCACCGGCAAGATTCACGGCAAGGTGAAGGCCGGGTCCGTCCGCGTCCACGGCGTGGTCGACGGCGCCATCGAGGCGGACGAGGTCTTCCTGCTGAGCGGGTCCCTCGTCTCGGGCGACATCGTCCAGACCTCGCTGGAGATCGCCCCCGGCGCCAGCTTCGAGGGTGCGGTGCGGCGTCGCACCAGCGCCGTCCCCCGCCTGGAGGGGCCGGCCGCCGAGACGGCCGCGACGGAGTCCGCGCCGGTCATCACCCCGGCCGAGGACGTCACCGCCGAGGTGGCCCGGCGCAAGCCCCCGGCGCGCGCCGCCAAGCCCGTGGCGGCGGAGTCCGTGGTCGATGTCGAGGTGACGGAAACCGTTGCGGAGTCTGCGCCGGAGGAGCCCGCCAACGACAGCGGCGAGCCCGCCGACACGGCCAAGCCGGCCGAACCCGCGCGCGAGAAGGTCGCCGCCGCGGCGGGCTGATTCCGCCGCGCTCCGGCAGATCCGCCGCCACGCCGAATGGTTCGGTGATTTGAATCAATTCGGCGTGCGGGCCATCCGCCAACCGTGGGAAACGCGCCGCGCCCATGCTACATAAGGGGCGCCATGCATCGATTCGCGAATCCAGCCCGGTTCCAGCGCCTCGCCGCCGTCATCCTGCCCTGGGCGGCCGGCATCGCCGTCCTCGCCACGCTCGCCGGCCTGTGGACCGGCCTCGTGACCTCGCCGCCCGACTACCAGCAGGGCGACACGGTGCGCATCATGTATGTGCACGTGCCCGCCGCCTGGATGAGCTTGTTCGTCTATACCACCATGGCGGCGGCGGCCGTGGCGGCCCTGGTCTGGCGCCACCCGCTGGCGGAGGTCTACGCCCGCGCGGCGGCACCGCTTGGGGCGGGGTTCACCGCCATCTGTCTGATCACGGGATCGCTCTGGGGCGAGCCGATGTGGGGCACCTGGTGGGTCTGGGACGCGCGGCTGACCAGCGTGCTGATCCTGTTCTTCCTGTATCTGGGCTTCATGGCCCTGGTGAACGCCTTCGACGATCCGACGCGCGGGGCCAAGGCCGGCAGCATCCTGCTGCTGGTCGGTGTGGTGAACGTGCCGATCATCAAGTTCTCGGTCGACTGGTGGAACACCCTGCACCAGCCGGCCAGCGTGCTGCGCCTGGACGGGCCGACGATCTACGGCGACATGCTGGTGCCGCTGTTCATCATGTTCGCGGCCTTCAAGGCCTATTTCATCGCCGTGGTGATCGTGCGCATGCGGGCGGAACTGGCGGCCCGCAAGGTCCAGGCGATGCGCCTGACCCAGGCCGCCCGGGCGCCGGAACTCAGCGCCGCCGAGTGAGGGGCCGCACGATGACCCGCACGATCCCGCCCACCGCGCTGCGACCGCTGGTCGCGAACCTTCAACCGGGTAGGGCACGGCCCCATCTCCGGAACGAGACCCCGGACGGGGCCGGTCCTGGACCGGGAGCGGGAGGCGGAGCGGGAGGATGAGCGAGTTCTTCGCCATGGGCGGCTACGCCGTCTACGTCTGGGGCAGCTACGGTGTCGCCGCCCTGGTGCTGGTGGCGCTCCTCCTGCTCAGCCTGCGCGGCCTGCGGGAGAACGAGACCATCCTGGCGGCGCTGGAGACCAGCGCGCCCGCGCGCGGCGGCCGCAAGCGCAGGGCCGGCCAGTCCGGGGACGGCGCGGAGATGATGCCCGCCTACCTCGCCATGGCCGGAAGCGATGCGGGCGGCCGCAAGCCCGGCTCCTCGGCCGATCCGGCCAAGGGCGATGCGGGCGGTGACACGGGCGGCGATGGCGGTGGTGGGGGAGGAGAGTGAGATGACCCGGAAGAAGCGCCGCCTCTATGTCGTGGCCCTGGCCCTGCTCGGCCTGGGGTCGGCCGCCGCCCTCACCCTGTCGGCGTTCGAGGAGAACATCGTGTTCTTCTTCTCGCCCTCCGACATCGTGGCCCAGCCGCCGGGCGACCGGAACGTGCGACTGGGCGGGCTGGTGGAGGAGGGCAGCGTCCGCAAGCTGCCCGACGGCATCAGCATCGCCTTCCGCGTCACCGACACGGTGAACGCCATCCCGGTCACCTACACCGGCATCGTGCCGGACCTGTTCCGCGAGGGGCAAGGCGTGGTGGCGGAGGGAAAGGTCGGCCCCGACGGCGTTTTCGTCGCGCGCGAGGTGCTGGCCCGCCACGATGAGAACTACATGCCGCCGGAGGTGGCGGACGCGCTGAAGCGCGCCGGCCATTTCCAGCCGGAGGTCCCCGGCCGCAGCGTGATCGCGCCGTCCGCCGCCCAGGCGGCCCCCCAGGCGACCAGCACGCTGGAGCGGCCATGATCAGCGCTTCGATGGTCACCGCGATGCCCATGCCCTCGCCCTCCGACGGGCTCAGGGTGAGGGCATGGGGTATCCGCTCCTCCAATCGGCCTCACACTGAGCCTGTCGAAGGGCGAGGCCGACGCACGGCTGCCAAGGGTGTCCAGCCATGATCCCCGAAATCGGACACTACGCCCTCGTCCTGGCGCTGCTGCTCGCGATCGTGCAGTCGGTGATGCCTCTGGTGGGGGCCGCGCGCGGCAACGTGGCCTGGATGGAGGTCGGCCGTCCGGCCGCCTACGGCCAGCTGCTGATGGTCACGGTCGCCTTCGGGGCGCTGATGTGGGCCTACATCGTCTCCGACTTCAGCGTGCTGAACGTGGCGGAGAACAGCCATTCCCTGAAGCCGATGCTCTACAAGATCAGCGGCACCTGGGGGAACCACGAGGGCTCGCTGATCCTCTGGGTGCTGATGCTGGCCCTGTTCGGTGCCGCCGTGGCGTGGTTCGGGGGCAACCTGCCGCCGACGCTGAAGGCCCGCGTGCTGGCGGTGCAGGGCATGATCGGCGTCGGCTTCCTGCTGTTCACGCTTGGCACCAGCAACCCCTTCATCCGCCTGGACCCGGCCCCGCTGGACGGGCAGGACCTGAACCCGCTGCTGCAGGACCCCGGCCTCGCCTTCCATCCGCCGTTCCTGTACCTCGGCTATGTCGGGTTCAGCCTGACCTTCAGCTTCGCCGCCGCCGCCCTGATCGAGGGGCGGGTCGATCCCGCCTGGGGCCGCTGGGTGCGGCCCTGGACGCTGGTCGCCTGGGCGTCGCTGACGCTGGGCATCGCGCTGGGCTCCTGGTGGGCCTATTACGAGCTCGGCTGGGGCGGCTGGTGGTTCTGGGACCCGGTGGAGAACGCCTCGCTCATGCCGTGGCTGGCCGGCACGGCGCTGCTGCACTCCGCCATCGTGGTGGAGAAGCGCGACGCGCTGAAGACCTGGACGATCCTGCTGGCGATCCTGACCTTCGCCCTGTCGCTGATGGGCACCTTCCTGGTGCGGTCGGGCGTGCTCACCAGCGTGCACGCCTTCGCGGTCGATCCGCAGCGCGGCATCGCCATCCTGTTCCTGCTGGTCCTGGCCACCGGCGGCAGCCTGATCCTCTACGCCATGCGGGCACCGTCGCTGAAGACCGGCGGCCTGTTCGCCCCGGTCAGCCGGGAGGGGGCGCTGGTTCTGAACAACCTGCTGCTCTCCACCGCGACGGCGACGGTGCTGATCGGCACCCTCTACCCGCTGGTGCTGGACGCCATGGGCGGGTCCAAGATCTCCGTCGGCCCGCCCTTCTTCAACGCCACCTTCGTGCCGCTGATGATCCCGCTGGTGGCGGCGATGGCCGTCGGCCCGCTGCTGGCCGGGAAGCGGGCCGATCTGGCGGGGGCGCTCGGCCGGCTCTGGGCCGCCATCGCGCTGACCGCGGTGGTCGTGCTGTGGGCGCTCTGGGCGCACGGGGCCGACAGCGTTCTGGCCCTGGTCGGCATCGCCATGGCCGCCTGGGCCTTCTTCGGCGCCATCGTGGAGATGGCGGAGCGGATCCGGCTGTTCCGCGTGCCGCTGGCCGACAGCATTGCCCGGGCCAGGGGCCTGCCCCACGGCGCCTGGGGCACCACCATCGCCCATGCGGGCCTGGGTGTGGCCATCGCCGGGATGGTCGGCACCAGCGCCTGGGTGAGCGAGGACATCCGGGTGATGCGTGTGGGCGACACGGCCACCGTGGCGGGATACGAGTTCCGCCTGGACAAGGTGGAGGAGCTGCGGGTCGACAACTACATCACCGAGCAGGGCACCTTCACGGTGCTGCGCGACGGCGCGGTGATCGCCACCCTCTATCCCGAGCAGCGCTGGTATCCCGTCGCCCGCATGGAGACGACGGAGGCGGCGATCCACACCACCTTCGTCTCCGACCTCTACGCCGTGCTGGGCGACAGGACGGAGGACGGCACCGGCCACACGGTCCGCCTCTATCACCACCCGCTGGTGCCCTGGATCTGGTTCGGTTCGGTGGTGATGGTGATCGGCGGGCTGGTCAGCCTCAGCGACCGGCGGTTCCGCATCGGCGTGCCGCAGGGGCGCGGACAGAGCGGCAAGGCCCCGTCGGCCGGCGGGATCGCGCCTCAACCTGCGGAATGAGCGTCAGATGTCGCGCGTGGTCATACTGTTGCCGGTGGTCCTGTTCTTCGCCCTCGCGGGCGTGTTCGCCTATGCCCTGTACTTCAAGGAGCTGTTCACCGGCGTCGCCCATAACCCGTCCGAGTTGCCGTCCGCCCTGATCGACCGGCCCGCGCCTGAGTTCGCGCTGCCGGCCCTGCGCGATGACGGGCAGGGCCTGTCCAGCGCCGACCTCAAGGGCGGCGGGGCCAAGCTGGTGAACGTCTTCGCCAGCTGGTGCGCCCCCTGCCGGATCGAGCATCCGCAACTGATGGAGATGGCGAAGGCGCATGGCGTCACCCTCCACGGCATCGCCTACAAGGACAAGCCGGAGGACAGCCGCCGCTTCCTGGAGGTCCTGGGCGATCCCTTCACCCGTGTCGGCGTCGACCGGGACGGGCGCGCCGCCATCGACTGGGGCGTGTACGGCGTGCCGGAGACCTACGTGGTCGACGCCGACGGGCACATCCGCTACCGCCATGTCGGTCCGCTGATGCCGCAGGACATGGAGAAGATGCTGGGGATGGTGCGGGAGCTGGGCCGATGAGACGGTGGCATGCCCTTCTGACGCTGGTCCTGCTGCTCCTGGCGAGCCCGACCCTTGCCGTGATGCCGGACGAGAAGCTGGCCGACCCCGCGCTGGAGGCCCGGGCGCGCGAGATCAGCAAGGAACTGCGCTGCCTCGTCTGCCAGAACCAGTCGATCGACGACAGCGATGCCGGCCTCGCCCGCGACCTGCGCGTGCTGGTGCGCGAGCGGCTGGTGGCGGGCGACAGCAACGACCAGGTGCTCCGCTTCGTGCATGACCGCTACGGCGACTTCGTGCTGCTGCGCCCGCCGGTCAGGCCGGAGACCTGGGGCCTGTGGTTCGGCCCGGCGGTGGTCCTGCTGATCGCCGGCGCGGGTGCGGCGGTCTATCTGCGCGGTCGGCGGAAGGACGCCCATGCGGTCGCCGTTTCGGCCGATCTGACGCCGGAGGAGGAGGCGCGGATCGCCGCCCTGCTCGCCAAGGAACGCGGGGAGAAGCGGTCGTGATCGTCTTCTGGATCGTGGCCGCCGTACTGACGGCCGCCGCCGTGGCGCTGGTGCTGCGCCCGTTGCTGAAGCCGCCGGTGGAGGAGACGGGCCCGGCCATCTACGCCCGCCGCGTCTATGCCGACCAGGTGGCGGAGATCGACCGCGACCTGGAGCGCGGCGTGCTGACGGCGGCGGAGGCCAAGGCCGCCCGGGCCGAGGTGGGCCGACGCCTGCTGGCGACCGCGCGGGAGGAGGAGAAGGGCGGCGCCAAGGCGACCCTCGCCGCCAGCCCCAAGGCCGCGATGGCGCTGACCATCCTGGTGCCGGCGGCGGCGCTGCTTTTCTATCTGCCCCTCGGCCGGCCCGACCTCCCGGCCCAGCCGCTCTCGGCCCGCCAGGACATCCCGCAGGTGCCTGAGAACGTGGTGGCCGCCGCCGCCTCGCTGGCCCGCAAGCTGGAACAGAACCCGGACGATCTGCAGGGCTGGTCGCTGCTGGGTGCCACCTACGCCGCCATGGGCCGCCACCAGGAGGCGGCCGACGCCTTCCGCCGCGCCTCCGCCCTCAGCCAGGGCGATCCGGAACTGACCGGCAGCTTCGCCGAGCAGCTCACCATGGCCGGCGGGGGCATCGTCTCGCCGGAGGCGCGCAAGGTGTTCGAGGCGGTGATCGCCACCGACCCCGGCAACTTCCGGGCCCGCTACTATCTCGCCGTGGCGCGGCAGCAGGCGGGCGACGTGAAGGGTGCCATCGACGGCTGGGCAGCACTGCTGGCCGACAGCCCGGCCGACGCGCCCTGGGTCGACCATCTGCGCCGCCGCATCTACGACAGCGCCGTCCTGATCGGCATCGATCCCGTGCGGGCCACACCGCAGCCCCGTCCGCCCGCGCTCGCCCAGGCGGAGCCAGGTGCCCAGGCCGGCCCCCGCGCCACCCCGCAGTCGGAGTCGGCTCCACAGGCGGGTGCGCCGGCCCTGACGCCGGAGCAGATGCAGGCCGTGCAGCAGATGTCGCCGGAGGACCGGCAGCAGATGATCCGGGGCATGGTCGACGGACTCGCCCAGCGGCTGGAGGCCAATCCCGGCGACGTGGACGGCTGGCTCCGGCTCGCCCGCGCCCGGCAGGTGCTGGGGGAGAACGCGGCCGCCGCCGAGGCGCTCAAGCGGGCGCTGGAGGCGCTGCCCGCCGACAGTCCCCGCCGTGCGGGCATCGAGGAGCAGCTGAAGGCGCTGGGCGGCTGAGCCGGACCGCCTCACCGGTGTGCCTTATCGGGGCGCCTTACCGTGGCGCCGCGCGCCCGGCCAGCCGCCACTGGTTCGCCTGGCTGAAACGGCGGGCGAGATACTGGTAGGTCTTCTTCAGAAGCTGCTCCAGCGGCTGGCCCTTCTCCACCGGCGTGCCGGTCCAGCCGTCGATCACCTCGTCCCACTGCATCAGGTAGGTGTGCAGGTCGTCCCGCATCTCGCGGATATAGGCGATGTTCTGGGTGTACTTGTTCAGCATGGACAGGATCTCGCCCGTCTGGGCGTCCACCTGGGCGAACCGCGCCTCCATGTCCTTCAAGGGCGGCAGCGACAGGGTCTGCATCCGCACGATCTCGTCCTTCAGCGTGCGCTCGTTCTTGTAGATGCGGGCGGCGGCCTCCAGCCCCGTGCGCAGCCGCTCAAGCCCCTGGGACCGCTCGCGCAGCGCCTCGACGTAGGACAGCTCCTTCGCCAGGTTCTCGATCCGCTTACCGACCTCCACCTCGCCGTCGCCGGACAGGGCCAGCTTGTTGGCGATCATCTTGAACGCCTCCTGCACCCGGCCCTTGGTTGCGGGGTCGTCGACGATCTGGGCGAGCTGTTCCGGGCTCGAAATGACCGTCTCGCCGCCGGTCAGCCAAGTGACGAGCTGCACCGTCAGCCGGCCCTTGGCGATCATGAAATGCTTCTCGTCCACCCGCCAGGACGCCGTGCCGTCGATCAACTCGTTCGGGATGGTGTCGCCGGGCCTGATCTCCGGGACGTATTTCAGCCCCTTCTTGACCATGTCCAGAAGCTGCCCGTCGAACGACTTGGGATCGATCGCGAACTCGTTGCACAGCTTGTCCAGCACCACCTCGGCGTCGTTCTTGCCCAGCGCGAAGCGCATCACCGGCTCGTCCGTCGCCTTGGAGACCAGGAACCGGCAGTTCTCCAGCGTGAAGACCTTGTGGTCGAACAGGAAGTGCGTGCTCCTGTTCGGCGGGGTGGGCATCGTCTGCGACATCGGGACCAGGTCTGTGGCCGGCGGATGCGCCAGATTACCACGTCCGTGCGGCCACGGCGGGCAACTTCGCCGCTTCCGACTTCCGTCCGGGCCGCGCGGCGGTTAGGTTGGGCGGCCATGACCATGACCGACAGCGCATCCCCAGCCACCGCCGCCGCAACGCCGCCCGCGATCCTCATCGAGGACCTGCACAAGCGCTTCGGCGACAACGAGGTGCTGAAGGGCATCTCGCTGACCGCCCGCGACGGCGAGGTGATCGCCCTGATCGGCGCGTCGGGCTCGGGCAAGAGCACGCTGCTGCGCTGCGTGAACCTGCTGGAGGTGCCCGACTCGGGCCGCGTCGCCATCGCCGGGGAGGAGATCCGGATGACGCGGGACCGCAAGGGCGTCACCCGTCCGGCCGACCGCGCCCAGGTCGACCGCATCCGCCGCAGCCTCGGCATGGTGGTCCAGAACTTCAACCTGTGGACCCACCGCACGGTGCTGGAGAACGTGATCGAGGCGCCGGTGCATGTGCTGGGCGTGCCCCGGGACGAGGCCGTCGCACGGGCGGAGCGGCTGCTGGACAAGGTCGGCCTCGCCGCCAAGCGCGACGCGTGGCCGTCGCAGCTGTCCGGCGGGCAGCAGCAGCGCGCGGCGATCGCCCGCATGCTGGCGATGGAACCCAAGGTGATGCTGTTCGACGAGCCGACCAGTGCCTTGGACCCCGAACTGGTGGGCGAGGTGCTGCGGGTCATCCAGGGGCTGGCGGAGGAGGGGAACACGATGCTGATCGTGACCCACGAGATGGCCTTCGCCCGCGAGGTGGCGACCCGGATCGTCTTCCTGCACCAGGGCGTGGTCGAGGAGGAGGGCACACCGGAGGCGGTGTTCACCGCCGCCCGCAGCGAACGCTGCCGCCAGTTCCTGGCCCGCGAGACGCGGTGGTGACTTTGGGCCTGGGCTCGTGATCCCCCTCACCCCCCTCGCTCCGCTCGGGACCCCCGGATCGGGGTCCGGGGCAGGCTCTCTCCCGTGTGGGGGAGAGGGGAAACTTGGGACCGGCATCGTTGACAACAGCAAGCGATGCCGTCGGCGAGCCTTGGGCACCGGTAAACCCTATCCCCTTGCGGGAGAGGGTGGTGAGGGTCAGCGAACCGGGTGAGGGGTCGGCGGCCGGAGTGCGGCACGGACCTTGACGGGCGGGGGTGCGCGTGGGGACAGTGGCGGTGACGGGGTTGCAGTGCGGAAGGGCGGGAAGCGCATGACGGCGAAGGGGTTCGGGCGGTTCGCGGCGATGCTGGCGGCGGTCATGCTGCTGGCCGCCTGCGGCGAGGGGGACAAGCAGGCCCAGACGGCGCAGTCCGCCGCGGACAAGCCGGTGCCGAACCCGCTGCGCGTCGCGACGGAGGGCGCCTACCCGCCCTACAACATGGTCGATCCCGCCGGGAACCTGATCGGCTACGACATGGACGTGATGCGGGAGGTCTGCTCCCGCATGAAGGTGGAGTGCGGCATCACGGCCCAGGCCTGGGACGGCATCATCCCCGGCCTCCAGGCCGGCAAGTACGACGTCATCATCGCCGGCATGTCCATCACGGACGAGCGCAAGCAGGTGGTGGACTTCACCCAGGGCTATGCCATCACGCCGGCCTATTTCGTGGCGCTGAACGACAGCCCGCTGCACCAGCTCGATCTGGGCCTGGAGCGGATCGGCCTGGATGAGATCGACACCACGGAGGAGGCGGCGATCGCCGCGCTCAAGGACGCGCTCAAGGGCAAGTCGGTGGGCGTGCAGAACGCCACCATCCACGCCAACTTCGTGGAGGACGCCCTGGGCGACGCGGTCAGCATCCGGCGCTACGACACGCAGGAGAACCTGGCCCTGGACCTCGCCTCCGGCCGGATCGACGTCGGTCTCGCCGACTCCACCGCGTGGGAGGCCTTCCTCGACAGCGAGGCGGGCCGGAAGGCGGGCTTCGTCGGCCCCGGCTTCGACGGCGGCCCCTTCGGCGAGGGCCTGGGCATCGCCGTCCGCAAGGGCGAGGACCGGCTGCTGGACGCGCTGAACGCCGCGCTCAACTCCATGCGGGAGGACGGCACCCTGAAGCGCATGGCCGAGCAGTGGTTCGGCTTCGACGCGTCCGCCCGTTGAGCATGGCCCGGAGACCGCTTTGCTGGAGCTGCTGAGCTTCGGCCCCGGCGGCTGGGGCGACGAGATCCTGCGCGGCACCGGTGTGACCGTCGCGGTGGCGTCGCTGGCCTTCGTCATCGGCCTGCTGTTCGGCGCGACGGCGGCGGCGGCCAAGCTGTCGGGCAGCCTTCCGCTGCGCCTCGCCGCCGACACCTACACCACGGTGGTGCGCGGCGTGCCGGCCCTGCTGGTGATCTGGCTGTTCTTCTTCGGCGGCAGCGGGATGGTCACCTGGGTCGCGGGCCTGTTCGGCTATGGCGGCCGGGTCGAGCTGTCGGCCTTCGCCGTCGGTGTCGCGGCCGTGGCCGTCGTCAGCGGCGCCTACGCGGCGGAGGTGATCCGGGGGGCCGTGCAGGCCGTGCCCAAGGGCCAGATCGAGGCCGCCCGGGCGTTGGGCATGCGGCGCCGGCTGATCCTGCGCCGGGTCACGGTGCCGGTGGCGCTGCGCTACGCCCTGCCGGGGCTGGGCAATGTCTGGCAGCTCACGATCAAGGACACGGCCCTCGTCTCGGTGACGGCGCTGGCGGAGCTGATGCGGATGGCCTTCGTCGCCAGCGGGGCCACCCGCGAGCCGTTCTTCTTCTACTGCACGGCGGCCGTGATCTACATGGCCATCACCACCCTGTCGGCCGCCGCCTTCCGCGCCGCCGAGCGCGGGGCCGAGCGCGGCGTCCGGCGGGAGGCGGGGCGATGAACCCGGCCTTCGCGCTCGAGATCCTGCCGCAGCTTCTGACGGGGGCGGTGCTCACCCTGCAGCTGGTGGCGCTCGCGCTGCTGCTGGGGCTGGTGCTGGCGCTGCCGGTGGCGCTGGCCCGATTGTCGCCCTTCGCCCCGGTTTCGGCCCTGGCGAGCGGCTATATCTTCGTTTTCCGGGCCACACCCCTGCTGGTTCAGATTTTTCTGATATACTACGGTCTGGGGCAGTTCGAAGCGGTCCGGGAAAGCTTTCTGTGGCCGATTCTGCGCGAACCCTTCTGGTGCGCCATCCTGGCGCTGATGCTGAACTCGGCCGCCTACACGGCGGAAATCATCCGCGGCGGCATCCGCAGCGTGCCCTACGGCCAGATCGAGGCGGCGCGGGCGCTGGGCATGTCGGGGCCGCTGCTCTACCGCCGGGTGGTGCTGCCGCTCGCTTGGCGGCAGGCGCTGCCGGCCTACGGCAACGAGATGATCCAGATGGTCCAGGCGAGCTCGCTCGCCAGCACGATCACGCTGATGGAGCTGACCGGCGTCGCCCGCGCCATCGCCGCCCGCACCTTCCAACCGGTGGAGGCGTTCGTGATCGCGGGTGCGATCTATCTGCTGCTGAACTTCGTGCTGACCCGCGCCGTGCACTGGGCGGAGCGGCGGGTCACCCACGCCGCGCACTGAAGCGGGCGGCCGTCAGCTCCGATCCTTGCGGGCGCCGCCGGCGCCGCCGCGCGCGTCCTGCGGGGTGCGGGTCACCTTGAGAGCGATCTGCTCGTTCACGATCTGCAGGGTCTTCGACGCCTTGGTCGGCAGCGGGATCTTGTTCTGGATGCAGAAGAAGATCAGCGAGGCGGCCAGGATCGGCTCCTCGATCCAGACCACCTGACGCGAGTTGTCGGCATCCACGCCGATATGCAGGCCGCAGCGGAGCGTCGGCTCCTTCTCGAAGGTCGTCTTGATGATGGTGCCGGTCGGCAGCATGTTCCCAGACCGGCGATGATAATCGATAATCGCCCGGATGACCTCGTCCTGCGCGAAGATGATGTGGCGGATTTCCGTCGGCATTGCGGGTCTGCGCCCTCCCCATCGGCGCGATGTTGGTCGGCCCATCCCCGAGATCGGAACAGGCGGCGACGCATGCTGCTGTAACACAAAATCGTGTGCCGTTGGAACGGTCTGGTGCGGGAGGCCCCGCCGCTTCCTGGGGGTGCCGGCGGATCGGCGCCATCGCGCGGCAGGGAGACGGTGGGGGGATTGGTGGAGCCGAGGAGGATCGAACTCCCGACCTACGCATTGCGAACGCGTCGCTCTCCCAGCTGAGCTACGGCCCCACGCATGGACGCCGCTGGGTAAGGCCGGCGCCCGAAGTGGCCGGGATAATGGGCACCGGCCGTGCCCCTGTCAAGAGACGGGAATGGAATGGAAATCAGCCTTGCATCAAGGGGCGCCGTCACCCCTCACCCCCCTCGCTTGCGCTCGGGACCCTTTCCCGCAAGGGGAGAGGGGGAACTTGGCGCCGTCACCATTCTGCGGCGGCAGCTGCGGGGCAGAGAGATCGAGCGCGGTCACACGTAAACCCTCTCCCCCTGCGGAAAAGGGTGGCGAACGCGCGTGAGCCGGGTGAAGGGTGCAAGCCGCGGACCCATCGGCCCACCCTTACTGGACATGGCCCGCCCCGCCGTTTAGGGTCCACCCCGGACGCCGAACGCAACGCCCGGGTCGCAGATGTCGCCGCTGATCACCAGCTTCTTCCAGCTCCTCTACGTCGTGCTCGACCTTTATGTCTGGGTCCTGATCATCTCGGCGATCCTGTCCTGGCTGATCGCCTTCAGCGTGATCAACACCAGCAACCGGTTCGTCTACACGGTGGCGGACGTGCTCTACCGGCTGACGGAACCGGTGCTGCGCCCGGTCCGCCGCGTGCTGCCGAACCTGGGCGGGATCGACATATCGCCGATCCTCGTCATCCTGGCGATCTTCTTCCTTCAGAGCCTGATCCGGAACTACGGCCTGATCTGATGGGGTCGGGCCGGTGACCCCGCCCGTCGTGGAGGCGGCGCCGGGCGGGGTGCGCGTGTTCCTGCGCGTGAGCCCGAGGGCGGGCCGCGACGCGGTGGCCGGCGTGATGGAGGGTCCGGGCGGCCGGGCGATGCTGAAGGTCGCGGTCACCGCCGCGCCGGAGGACGGCAAGGCGAACGCCGCCGTCATCGCCCTGCTGGCCAAGCTCTGGCGCATGCCGAAGACCAGCGTCGCCGTCGCGGCGGGTGGCGCGGACCGGTCGAAAATACTATTCATCTCCGGCGACACGGACGCGCTGCTGGCCGGCATCGGGGGCTGGGCGGCAGCGCTGCCCCGCCTCAACTGACGGGCCCCAACCGGACGAGGACGAGCATGGCCGAGGCACGGATCATCGATGGCAAGGCCTTCGCCGCCACCCTGCGCGGCCGGATCGCCGGGGCCGTCCAGCGGCTGCGGACGGAGAAGGGCCTCGTCCCCGGCCTCGCCGTCGTCATCGTGGGCGAGAATCCTGCCAGCCAGATCTATGTGAAGAACAAGGGGGAGCAGAGCCGGGAAGCGGGCTTCCATTCCGTCACCCACCGCCTGGCCGAGGCGACGACCCAGGACGACCTGCTGCGCCTCGTGGCTCAGCTGAACGCCGATCCGGCCATCCACGGCATCCTGGTGCAGCTTCCCCTGCCGCCGCAGATCGACGCCATGGCCGTTCTGGCGGCGATCGATCCGGACAAGGATGTCGACGGTTTCCACGTGGTGAACGCCGGGCGGCTGGCGGTCGGGCTGCCGGCCCTGGTGCCCTGCACCCCGCTGGGCTGCCTGATGCTGCTGAAGGATGCGCTGGGCGACCTCAGGGGCCGGGAGGCGGTGGTGGTCGGCCGGTCCAACATCGTCGGCAAACCGGTGGCGCAGCTTCTGCTGCAGGCCGACTGCACCGTCACCATCGCCCACAGCCGCACGGCGGATCTGCAGGCGGTGTGCCGCCGGGCGGACATCCTGGTCGCCGCCGTCGGCCGGCCTGAGATGGTGCGCGGAAGCTGGATCAAGCCGGGCGCCACCGTGATCGATGTCGGCATCAACCGCGTGCCCGCCCGCGATCCCGCGCTGGCGGCGCAGGGCAAGTCCCGCGTGGTCGGCGACGTGGCGTTCGAGGAGGCGAGGATGGTCGCCGGCGCCATCACCCCCGTGCCCGGCGGCGTCGGCCCGATGACGATCGCCTGCCTGCTGTTGAACACCCTCACCGCCGCCTGCCGCGGGGCCGGCGTGCCCGTGCCCGACGAGGTCGGCGCGTGATCGGCCTGGATATCCCCTC
>JAJUIU010000162.1 GCA_029267445.1 Rhodospirillaceae bacterium | reverse complement strand
GCAGGCCGGTCGGGCGGATCACCTGCTCGACGAACGCGCCGCCGGTCTGCTCCATCTCCCACGGGCCGGGGGTGGCGGAAACGTAGACGGTCTGCGGCCGCATCGCGTCCCATTCCTCGAATTTCAGCGGCCGGTTGTCGATGCACGACGGCAGGCGGAAGCCGTATTCGGCGAGCGTGCTCTTGCGATTGAAGTCGCCTTTGTACATGCCGCCGATCTGCGGCACGGTGACGTGGCTTTCGTCGACGAACAGCAGCGCGTCCTCGGGCAGGTACTCGAACAGGGTGGGCGGCGGCTCGCCCGGATTGCGCCCGGTGAGGTAGCGCGAGTAGTTCTCGATCCCCTTGCAGTGGCCGGTGGCTTCGAGCATTTCGAGGTCGAAGGTGGTGCGTTGGGTGATCCGCTCGGCTTCGAGGTGGCGGCCCTGGCCGAGGTAATAGTCGATCCGGCTTTTCAGCTCCTGCTTGATCTTGATCGTCGCCTGGGAGAGCGCCGGGCGCGGCGTGACGTAGTGCGAATTCGGATAGACGCGGATGTTCGGCAACTCGGCGGTCTTGTGGCCGGTGAGCGGGTCGAATTCGGAAATCGCCTCGATCTCCTCGCCGAAGAACGACACCCGCCAGGCGCGGTCCTCGTAGTGGGCGGGGAAGATTTCGAGGATGTCGCCGCGCACCCGGAAGGCGCCGCGCTGGAACGCCGCGTCGTTGCGCTTGTATTGCAGGGTGACGAGCTCGCGCATCGCCTCGCGCGGGTCGACCTCCTGGCCGACGCTCAAATCGAACACCATCCGCGCGTAGCTCTCCGCCGAGCCGAGGCCGTAGAGGCACGAGACCGACGAGACGATGATCACGTCGCGGCGTTCGAGAATCGCGCGGGTGGCGGCGTGGCGCATCCGGTCGATCTGCTCATTGATCGAGGATTCCTTCTCGATATAGGTGTCCGTGCGCGGGACGTAGGCCTCCGGCTGGTAGTAATCGTAGTAGGACACGAAGTACTCGACCCCGTTGTCGGGGAAGAAGGACTTCATCTCGCCATAGAGCTGGGCGGCCAGCGTCTTGTTCGGCGCCAGGATCAGGGTCGGGCGCTGCAGGGTCTGGATCACATGCGCCATGGTGAAGGTCTTGCCCGACCCCGTGACGCCCAGCAGCACCTGATCCCGCTCCCCCCGTTCCAGCCCCTCCACCAGCTCCGCGATGGCGCGCGGCTGGTCCCCGGCCGGCTGGAAATCGCTGACGACGGTCAGCGGATGGCGCAGCGGCGGTGCCGGCAGCCGCGTGCGCCAGGGCATCACGTCGTTGGCGAGCACGGGATATGTCGTGGGAGAGGGGGCGTCCTGGGGCATGCGCCGGGCCTTGCTTTACGGAACCGTGCGGGGGACGGGATGGCCTCGCCCTTCGACAGGCTCAGGGTGAGGCCAGTTCCGGCGGCCGGGCCGGAAACCACCCCCTCATCCTGAGCCTGTCGAAGGAGGAGGGGGCGCACCCCGGCCGCCGACGGCAGACCGTCAAGATACGGCGCGGCGCCGGGCTGTTCCAGTGCCCGATCCGGTTTTGTTCGCGCCCGCCTTGCCGGCCTGTCCGGTGGCGTTCTTCAGGGTCACGGCCAGCTGGTCCCAGGCGGCCTCCACCGCCTGGGCCGGGGCGCCGTCCTCCGTCGCCATGTCCTTCAGCGACTTCACCAGCGTCTCGGTCATGCAGACGATGCGCGGCGGCTGCGGCCCCAGCTCCGCCGCCTTGGGGAAGACGGTCAGCATGCGCACCTTCACCAGCGGGAAGCGCTGGCGGATGGCGTGGATCAGGCCGTGAAGCTGGACCACCGGGTTGACGAACTGGGCGACCTTGCCCTCCGCCCCCAGATAGCGCCAGGTGCCGGCGTTAGGGTGCACCTTCACCGGCCCGGCCACGTCCGGCGGGGCGGATGTGATCAGCACGATGGAGGCGGGCAGGCGCACCACGGCGTCCACCCGCAGCACCCCGCCGCGCCCGTCGTTCAGCCGCACATCGTGGACGCAGTCGAATCCGGCCTCGTCCAGGGCGAGGCGCCGCTTGAACAGCTCGGCGTCGTACTGGCGGGCGGAGACGGGCTTCTTCGGCCGCATGGCGACCAGCACCGACGCCATCAGGACAAGCAGCACCAGCCCCGCCGCGACGGCGATGATCAGGTCGTCCAGCCCGTAGCCCTGGCTTGCGGCGATCTCGGAAAGCATGGCGCCTGACTACCCCATCCGGGGCGGTTTTGCCACCCCTGGGCGACCTGTCGGCCCGCGTCCGCCGCCGGTTGCGCGGGTGCGCATACGGGCGTAACGTCGCGCCCGGCCGCCGCCCGATCCAGGGCGTGGCCACGCCCGCATCCCGTCCGCAGAATCCCGTCCGGAGCCCGCATCCCATGTCCATCCTCGCCAGCCGCCTGTCCCGCATCAAGCCGTCGCCCACCATCGCCGTGACCTCCAAGGCGCGGGCGCTGAAGGCGGCGGGGCGCGACGTGATCGGGCTTGGGGCGGGGGAGCCGGACTTCGACACGCCGGACAATGTGAAGGCCGCCGGCATCAAGGCGATCGAGAGCGGCTTCACCAAATACACCGACGTGGACGGCACGCCAGCGCTGAAGCAGGCGATCGCCGCCAAGTTC